>JAHECZ010000064.1 GCA_024641475.1 Gammaproteobacteria bacterium | reverse complement strand
GGTTGTACATCCATAACCCACGGTTCCAGACGTTGACCATAAGCTAATGTAACGCTGTAACGCGGCTTTGCATGCAGACAATCTGTATTGGGTTTGCACTCCCGGAATGGTTCGAGCACTTGCTGATACGGTTTGGGTATATGAACTTCCTCAATGCTCAGGCCGCGCAGATAACCTGACAACCAGATTTTCCTCGCATCTTTTTTGTCTTCGTGTACCTGTATATCGATGCTGCCGCGGGCATACACGATGTTGGTTTTAGTGTGGTGGCGTTGCTTTAATGCATCCAGATCAACCCCTGCATCGAAAGTGTAAAGGCGACTGGCGCTATCGATTTGCCATTGCAGTGATTTGGCGGCGGTTTCGACGCGATTATGCTGCTGCTTGTCGGTTGGTGTAGCTGCCAGTTTCTTTTTTTCCAATGCCAGACGCTGCTGCACTCGCTCAACCGACGCCGCGTGCAATGGTCCGTCATACTCCAGCGCCAGATAGACCTCACGAGGTAATTGCTTGCGATAGTAACGTTGCCCTTCTTTGGTATCCAGTGGCCTGGAAACATCAAAACCCAATTCGGCCAGTTTGACCTGATCGATCCACAGCGGTTGATTATCCGCGTAGCCGCCGGATGTGTAGTCAAACCAATTCCAATTTCCCGCATACATGATGATCCGCAAGGCGATACCGGTATCCTCCTTACGTGTCTGGTACCAGTGGGACGGCATTGCCAATTCTCTTTCGGTCAATGTGATCCGAGCAACGGGTTCAGCCGAGCGATTATATTTTACTCCTGCCAAAACGATGATATTTACGCCGAGCAACAACGCGACGCCCCACCACCAGTTGGATAGATTACGCAGACGCTGCATATGCCACCTCTGTCGATTTGTGCAACATGGTATTGCGCAGGCGCATGAAGAAGAACAGAAACAGTAAAGCGGTGATGCCGATAATTAAAAAGAACACATATTTGGGCAAGGATTCCCACCACCAGTCGTAAAACTTGGTGTACAGAAATATGACGAAAAATACGTTGGCGGTGTTGACGACATCATTCCATTGCTGACGAATGCCCAACCAGATGATCGCTGCACTGACGATAAATCCCAGTACCTGATAACTGTGCTCGATGGTCTTGCTCGATAACATCGAGTAACTGCCGTCACCCCAATGCGATAAAATCAGCATCGGAATAAACAGAATCAGCAAGGCAAAGACCCGATAAATCGGCGCAAAGCCATCAAAACGACGATGATCGATCCACAACGGAATAATAAACAACAGTAATGCGGCGGGGAAAAAATTCTCCGGTCGTTCACCAAAGCCCAACCAATACCAGCCACCCCAGGCACCGGCGCGTGCTGCAATAAAACCGGTCAAACAGATAATTCCGGCGGCGAGTAACAAACGAATACGACTTTGATACGCCAACAACAAGGCAAACACTGTCCAGGCCAACAAGGCTTTGTCCGATGGCGTGATATTAAATATCTGCCCCAGCATGATCAGATTCAGCACAAAGCAGGCGAAACTGATCATCGCCATCAGTTTGGAAAAATAGCCAGTGCGCTCATGTGCAGCCAATAGCAAGGTTGCGGCATAACTCAGTAACGGCGCGATGACCAGCACGCTGACTTGCGCAGCGGTAGTGAAGTGTCCCCATAAATGATAGAAAAGAAAATACATACTGGCCGCAAAAGCCAGCGCACCCAGGAATGAAGTGATGCGCATGCCCAGGGACAGTTGTTTGGATTGAGTACTGCGATCCACATCCAATGTATCAGTAAAGCGTTGCAATAATGCCGCATGGTGGCTTTGAATGGATTGTTGTTGCGCCGTGGTTAATTGCACAACCCCATCCTGCTGCAACTGCGCCAGCTCGTGCTCAAATGCCATGATACGATCGGTACGCCGTTGGGCTGCTTCTTTACTGATTTCCTGCATCGACATTTCGCTCGGGTAACTTTGCTAGTTAGAGTTTGGTACAAATCTGCGCCATTACAAATGCTTCCGTCTGAAAGTAGCCGATATCAGTACCCGCCGTTGTTTCAATCGCTACTTGCCCAACACCTCAAAACGCCGTTGCAGGCGATTACCGTGATCATCCACCAGGGTCAATAGATGTTGGCCAGGCTGAATATCCAGTGCCTGTTGATGATAGGTCTGGGTTTTACCCAGGTAATGATCATCGAGGTGCCAATAGAGAATGGCATCACGGCGGGCATGCACCGCATCGAAAACGGTTTTGCTTTTTTGTGCGGCGAGATCGATGGGAATGTATAAACGCGTATTCGGCAGCGGATACAGCAAATCAATTGGCCCTTGCGATCCCTGTTGCGCCATCTGCGCACGACAATCGGCGCGAAACGGCGGTAAGGGCCGATACTCCGGATGACTGCGCTGATAATAATATGCCTCGGCCTCGGGCAGGACAAACCAATCCTTGTGCTGCATACGACTGACCTGCTCACAATCACTGCTCACCTGCCAACGGCCGCGACGATCCAGATGCACACGTTGGAAATGCGGCGAGCTGCGATCGAACTGGCTTTCTTTCGGAATCCATATCTCTTGCGTCTCACAGCCCTGCACAGCGAGAAAACCATCAGCCTTGCAAGCCAGCACCGGCTTCATCAATTCCACGGGTTTGGTAAACCACTGTGGCGCGGCATCGAGTTGATTGACGATGTTAAACAATAACGGTGCCGCGACTTGTACACCGGTCATTTCCGGACGACCTTCGCCGGTGGCGTTACCTGCCCACACCGCAATGGTGTAATGCGGATCACTGCCGATGGCCCACGCATCGCGCATGCCGAAGCTGGTACCGGTTTTCCACGCCAACTTGCGACTGCTGGCAAACTCCTCCCAATAATTCTCCTGCCCGGGTCGGGATACTTCCACCAGCGCATTTAACGTGGTCCACGCCGCAGCCGGGCCAATCTCGGCGAGTTGCCTGGTTTGACTGGATTGCGATTGCAGTATTTTGAGTTGGCCGTAATACAAAATTTGTTGCGCCGTCGGCATTTGCTTGGCGAGGTATGCCAGGTTGGAATACAAACCCGCCATGTCCCATAACGTGCCTTCGGCACCACCAAGAATCAATGACAAGCCATAATTCTCTGCGCGGCGATGCAACGTCGTCATGCCGGCGTTTTGCAGAAATTCATAAAAACGATCCACGCCGTATTGGCGCAACATGCGAACCGCCGGGACGTTCAATGAACGCGCCAGTGCTGATTGTGCGCTCACTGCACCGCGATAATTGCGATCGAAATTTTCCGGCATATAACCGGCATACTGCGTCGGCAAATCCGGGATCAGCGTGGTTGGTAATATTTCACCGTGTTGAATCATCGTGGCGAACAATAAAGGTTTGAGAATACTGCCGGTGCTGCGTGGCCGTTGTACGATGTCGACCGTGTAGGCGTAATCGTTATTACCTTGATACGCACTGTTGCCCACATAGGCAAGCACTTCGAAAGTTGTATTATCCACTACCATCGCGGCAAGGTTGTGGATCTGTTGCAAGTCCAGTGTGGCGGCGTGAGCATGCGCTTGCGTTTCGACTTTTTCCTGGATGCGTCGATCCAATGTCGTCAGAAAGCGATGTTGATCGGGATATTGCGCTGATAATGTATCCAGCAAATGTGGTGCGATACGTGGCAAAGGTTGCGGCGCCGCAGGCAAGGCTTCAAGCAAAGCCAGACGTAAATCCACATCACTGAGTTGCTGTTCATCATGCAGTCGTTGCAGCAAGGCATTGCGTTTGTGTAACAGCCGATCACGGCCACGACCCGGATGGATCAACGCCGGGTTATTTGGTAATACCGCTAATGTTGCGGTTTCGGCCCAACTCAATTGTTGCGGACTGCGGCCAAAGTAACGCCACGCGGCGGCTTGCAATCCGACGACGTTGCCACCGAATGGAGCGTGGTCGGCATATAACGCCAGCACCGTGGATTTCCTATTGGATAATTCCAGACGTAAAGCCAGGATGATTTCACGCAGCTTTTCAACAATGGTACGCGGCGGATTCTGCCGCGCCAGACGAATCACTTGCATCGTTAATGTACTACCACCGCTGACGATACGTTGCTGTTTGATATTCAGATACAGCGCCCGCGCAAACGCCAATGGATCAAATCCCGGATGGGATTCAAACCGTTTGTCTTCAAAGGTAATGATTGCCTGACGGAATTTTTGCGGTACTTCCCCCGCCGGAGGAAAACGCCATTGGCCATCGTCCGCAATGTGCGCCGCCAGTAACTCACCATCGCGCGCCAGCATCACACTGGAGACTGGTTCACTAAACAACGGTGTGGGCAGGCAGCGCCAGAAGGCGATGCCTGCCACGATGATTCCTATAAATAGCCAGGTGCGGCGTTGTCGCCAACGCGAACTAATTCTTACCCTGCTTAACCACATCCACCCACTGGCCTTTATTGCGCGCATGAATCGTTGCATCGTACATCGCCTCGACCGCCACTCCCGGTGCATAGTAATGACCCAGGTAGGATGCATTGAGCAACACCTGGAATTCTTTTTCCTCACCGCGATTCAGGCGGAAGTAGGTGTAAATGCGATCATCACGGATATCCTGAAAATCGAAATTCTTCACCTGCGTGACCTTGCTGGTCTCGCTCTCCGCCAACCGCGCATTATGGATCTGCCAACCCGATGGCACGACCTGGGTTAACGCCAGATTGGTGACCCATCGATCGGTGTGATTGCGGATTTTGATATGCGCAATCAGATCTGATCCTTGCGTGACTTTACTGATGTCCACGGGTTTACCTTTGGTGTCGGTATAATTCACCGCCAGGGTCAACCCCTTGTTGCTGTCCACTTCGCTACCCGACTTCGGAATACCACTCACGCTGATCGTGACATACAGATTCCGCTGCGTAGGATTGCTGATCTTAAGCTTCTCTCCCTGCGGTGGCACATCACTGAGCATTTGCGAATAGATCGGTGTATCCACTGCGATCTTTTCCTGCGACTTGCTGCCACGCTGTTGCGTAAAGCTCATGCCGCCACTCACCCCGTCTTTGCCGACAAAACGCGCCATGGCCATTAAACTGAATGACACTTCTTGCGTGCTCAACCAGCGATCCGCGGATAATTGTTTGGCGATGTCATCGGCAAACTCCTTGGCTTCATCCCAATTGCCTTGCAAAGCAAGACTATCAAGAATGATCGCTTTGTCGCGCAGCCGTGAACCGTAACTCCAGCCTTCCCAGGTGTATTCCGGAATATCGTATTTATCGCCACGAACCAAGTCTTTGGCGACATCTGGTAAACCGGCTAATTGATACGTCGCCGCCAACTGCCAGCGCGCCGCCGAACTCAGATTCTTCGTTTCGCGTAAACGATTCATCGCACCCAGTTCCGCTTTACCCGCCAGCGCCAATGTATACAACCGATAGGATTGATCCATTTCGTTATACTCGGTGCGTACCACCCAGTTGTTGGCGAGATTGCGTTGATGATTGATCCACGCGGTCAACATTTCCTGCGGTACGTGATATCCCGCCTTGTTCGCCTCCACCAGGAAATGACCGGCATAACTCGATGCCCAACGATCGTAATCACCATAGCCTGGCCAATAGGTGAAACCACCACCGGATAACTGGAAGCTGCGCAATTTATTAATTGCGATGGCAACATGATCCTGAATCTGTGCCTTTTCCTTGTCATTGAGTTTGACCAGTTTGGGCAGATAGATCTGCGGGAAGATCGCCGACGTGGTCTGTTCGATACAACCATGCGGATAACGGATCAGATACTGCAAGCGCCCATCGAGATTCATCGGCGGCACCGTCGACACTTCCAGGTTAATGCGATTCGTCCCCAGCAGACCGTGCGGTACCACATCGGTTAACCAGGTTTCGCCGGGCTTGAGCGCTTTACTCAGATACCGCGTCGACGCCGTATTGGGTGTACGCACATCGAGATAAATTTCCTCGTGGGTTTGGTGTTCGCCGCTGTGTGCGGTGAATTTCACCAGACCTTTACCCAGAGTGTCTTTCACCTTGAGTTTGAGGAAGCCGATCTGCTCTTCCTGCCCTTTGAATTGCACATGCGTGCTCTTCTCGCCAATCACTTCGAATAATTCATTGGTCTCAATGGTCAACGTGGCATCTTTGATGGACTTGTCCATGGCAAATAACGATACCGGCACCAGTAAATCTTCACCGGGGCCAATCACACGTGGCAAGGTAGCCAGCATGCTTAGTGGTTGACGCACCGGTACGGATTTATCAATCGAACCATACGCACCGTGTTTACCCGCCACCACCATCACGTGCACCGAGCCAATGTATTGCGGTAACTTCACTTTATGTTGTTTGTGCTGACCTTTGGCCAGTTCAAACGCACCAAGGAATCTCACTACAGGCGGGAAACGTTTCTTCTCGCGCGCCTTGTCATCTGCCCCAGCTTCACCATCACCACCCAGGGCCAGTAAACGTTCGAGCTCACCACCGTAAGCACCGGCTACATCATCGAACAGATCCCAGGTGGTTACACCGAGGGCTTCTTTCTTGTAGAAGTGATCGTGCAATTGCGGCGTTTTGTAATTGGTCAATGCCAACAAGCCATCATCCACGATGGCCAGGGTGTAGGTCATCGCACGTCCCTTGTCTTCACTGACATCAACCGTGACCTCGGTTTCGGGACGCCATTCGTCGGCCACTTTTATTTTTGGCGCAAGTTTGGTTGCGGCATCATCCACCAATACCGGAATCACACCATACATACGGATAGGTCGATCATTATCCCGGCCGGCATGCGGTTGAATCAACGATACCGACACATAGGCATTGGGTGTCATCTCTGCGCTTACCGGTACGTCAAAACTGGTGTTGTCTTTACTCAGGATCACCCAGCGTTGATTTAATACACGCGAGCCATTTTCAATACTCACCAAGGCACGACCCTGCGTGGTCTTGGGCAAGGTAATTTTGGCAGTATCACCGACGTTGTATCGCGATTTATCCGCGCTAAAGCTCAACATATTGGCGCCTTCACCGGCCTGGGCATGACTGCGCCCCATCCAGTAAGGATAATCGGCGTAGAACACCTGACCGCTGCAATGCTTGCCTTGCGTATCACAGACACGCAGGAAATAACGGCCCCAGTTATTCTCACCGCTGAGTTTAAATTTCCAACTGGCATGGCCATCTTTGGTTTTAAGTTCGGCCTGACTGATTGGGGTGTTGTACAAGGCACTGGTAAATTGCGCCGACTCATCCCCGGAACGGTCCCACCACCAACGCCAGTCCATGCGATGCAATGTCACTTGTACTTTTTCCAGTGAGGCAGGATCACCTTTACTGTCGACCGAGGCGATATCGACGTTGTAATCGGTATCCAGATAATACGAACCGTAGTATCCCTCGGTTTTTGGCAGTTTGATACCGACGTAATTGCTATACGGATGATATGGCAGCGTGGTGTTATTGATACTGAAGGCGCCGCCTTCTTCGAAGACACGCGTGCTGAATTCAGCCTGCAACATTCCAGCGGGTTCATTTTCTGTCGGCAAGGCTGCATCGAATTGGGCTATACCTTTATCATTCAAGCGCCCCTCAAATATTACCTGGCGATCGCTGCGGAACTTACGCGACGGATCATCAAAGATATATTCAGAAAATTTATTAAATTTTGTGCGAGCACTGCTGAGTTTTGCCGCCACCTCGGTCCGCAAATTTGCCGCGATAGCACCATGCAGCCATTGACTGGCGAGTTTTACTTTCGCCGGCATATCCTCGGCATGTAATTCTTCCGCACCAAAATCCAGATCCACCTTGAGGCGATTGGGCATCACCGTTTCGACTTTGACCTGACGGCTAAAGGTCGCCCCACCCAGCAAGGCCTTCGCTGTCCAGTTACCGGTAATTGCTTTATCCGCGGTACGGAATTTAAAGGTATAGAAATCACCAACGGGTTTGCTATTGGTGATGCGTTGCAGCATCTGGTTCTTGGGATTGTACAACTCCATGGTCACGGGATGATTCGCGGGCAGCGTCCTGGCTTTATCTTCCAGCACAAACGTTAAATAAATATCATCGCCCGGACGCCATACGCCACGCTCACCATATATATAGCCTTTCAGACCATTGCTAAGTTTTTCACCCCCCGCATCAAAATGACTGACCGACAAACCATTGCCGGCATTCACCTTGAGGTACCCAAGTTGTTTGCCTTTTTTGGCAATCAGATAAAACGGCCGACTTTTCGTGCTCAGTGTGGCCATGCCCTTGCCATCGGTTTCACCCTGGACAATCGGCTGGTTCTGGAAATTCATGGCAGTTAATTCCACGCCACCCAGAGGCTCGGCGTTGTGCAGAGTCGTCGCAACCACATGCAGGCGATCATCATCTCCGGCCTTGGCAATCAACCCGATGTTTGAGGCCATGAAGTTACGCGATTCACGCACGCCGTTATTAAAGCGAAAATATGCATCCTTGCACGGGTTTTCCCGATCACGCCATTGCGCCTCGTAACGACTGTAGCTTTCTCCATCGTAGTCTTCGACTTCTGCGTTATAACTGTCGTTGATCTCTGCGTTTTCTTCCCAGGTCGCGGGCTCGTAGCTATAGATATCTTCGTTGTTTTTCGGTGGTTCTTCTTTCTTGACCGGTGTAGCCCTGTCTTCCTTGCTGCACACATAGGTTGAGTTGCCTCGATTGATCGATAAGGTTAACTGGAATAATGCACCCGGGTGCTTCCGGAGTAATTCCGATGCATCCAAGGAATAGCGGTTCCATTGGTCGGTTAGCACATTATCCAGCTTGATCGTCTTGCGCCACATAAACCGCCCGACACGCTGCATGTTGCTACTACCACTGAAATTATTATCCTGCAGGAATTGGCCGATATTATTTTCGTAAACACGGAATGCCGTTACCTGTACAGACTTTACATTTACTGCCTCAATAGGAATCGATAAAAACTGATTCTCTGGCAGTATTACCCCTTTACCGACAAACCGCACTTGTGGCTTCTGACTGGCAAAACTTACTTTGCGGACCTGACGTTCTTTCAATTCCATCTTATTGATGCTGCGCACACTCGGCTCAACCGTCACCGTCGCTTCACCGCTAAAGCCTTTGTCCGCATATAGACGTACGACACTGCCTTCGGTTTTCAACGTAATTTTTTGATCCGTAACTTCTATCAGACCTTTGAGATTCTGTTGCGTGTCGAGCGCCTCGGAAAACGCCAGCTCGATATAACTGCGATCCTGTTGCAGGGCGCGCGCTTCCACCAGTTTGAAATCACCTAATGCCGGAATCTCCACAGGATATTTTCCATCGGATTCAACGTTGATCGCACTGCCATTCCATTTCAGCAGTAACTGCGCGGCCTGCTGGCCGCGACTGATGTCACTGATCATAAATTTGTGATGTTTATTATCGGACTCATGCTGCCATTGCAACGCCACTGTCTTACCCTGGTATTCGGCATTCAATACTTTCTCTACATCCGCATCCACGGCCGTGTCTGCGGTGACGAGAACACCGCGCAATGTCATGCCAGCTTGTGCCGCAGCGGGTGCGCTCAAACCATCGATCCGCACCTCGAGTTGCTGTTTAATCACAACGACATCAAATTCGTAAAAGCCTAATTCCTTGGGAACATTCTTGAAACGATCGGCATAAATACGCACACGGTATTTCTGCCCGGAATTTAATGGCTTGCTGTGACTTAACTCTATTTCCCGTTTGCCGATATAGTTAATCTGTCCATCAATAGCGGGGGTCACGACAAATGCATCGCTGGCATCCTTACCAACCTGCTCGTCGCCAATGACATCGTTCACGAAGCGAATTCGGAGCTTATCTTCCCGGGATATCGCTCCGGCGGAATGCATGTTGATGTATTCACTCCACTGTGGATTCTGGTGCGGCAGAGGGGGAAGTTCTTCAACGCGATGATCGCAGCCGGTTAAGGCTAATATTGCAGCGACGAGACAAATAGCTATCCAAGGCAGTTTAGACACGATGACTTTCCCCTTTTTATTGTTGGTAAATTAATCACAGTTATATCCTGGAATTATGGCTACACTGCGTCACTTCAGGACAAATATTGGATTGGAATCTGCCCAAATATGACTGTAACGTCTAATTACCGATAATATATAAGTTTGTTATCCTATTTCTGTGACCTAACCTATTTCAACGGACTTCTATGAAATTTAATTACATATCCTGGATCGTCTACGCTCTGCCTGTTTTGGTTGTGCTTACGGTATATGCCTTCCGGCGCCGCACCCATAGCAAGAACAAAACCATCCTGAAGAAGAACATTAAAGCTGGCATGGCCGATCCGGCTTCGCTGCATCCGCTGATTAATTCCCAACTCTGTGTCGGGTGTGGTGCCTGTGTCAGCGCCTGCCCTGAGGGTGATGTATTAGGCCTCATCCATGGCCGTGCTGAACTCATCAATCCGACCTATTGCATTGGTCATGGTGCCTGTCGCGTCGCCTGCCCGTTTCATGCCATCACCCTGGTTTTTGGTACCGCCACGCGTGGGCAGGATATCCCGTTGGTCAGCGAGACCTTCGAGACCAATATCCCGGGCATTTTTATCGCTGGCGAGCTGGGTGGTATGGGCTTGATTCGTAACTCCTCAGAACAGGGGAAACAGGCTATCGAGAACATCGCCAAGCTCAAAGGCATTGGTAAAGGTAAGGATTTAGATGTCGTTATTGTCGGTTCCGGTCCTGCCGGTTTCTCAGCTACTCTCACCGCAACTGAAAAAAAATTACGCTATGTAACGCTTGAACAAGAGTCTCTTGGTGGTGCCGTCTTTCAATATCCGCGTGGCAAGGTCGTCATGACCGCACCGGTCAAACTTTCCATCGTCGGTAGTGTACGTTTACGTGAAACGACCAAAGAGGCTTTGTTGCAAATGTGGCAAGGCATTGAAAAGAACACCGGCATAAAAATTAACTATCGCGAAAAAATGGAAAATATCACCAGGGATGGCGATAGCTTTGTCGTCACCACAACCAAAAAAACCTATCGTACGCGTGCAGTACTGTTGGCAATTGGGCGTCGTGGTACTCCCCGTAAGTTAGGCGTACCCGGCGAAGAATTACCCAAGGTTGTTTATAACCTCATCGATCCTGAGCAGTATCGTGGTAAGCATGTTCTGGTGGTCGGTGGCGGTGACAGTGCCCTGGAAGCCGCCATCGCTATTGCAGATGAAAAAGGTACTTCTGTTGCCCTGTCCTACCGTAGTGAAGCATTTTCCCGCGTAAAAGAGAAAAATCGCCTGCGCCTCGCAGAGGCTGAAAAATCTGGCAAACTCAAAGTCTATTTATCTTCAACCGTCAAACAGATCCAGCCCGATAAAGTTCATCTGGAACTGCTTGGCAAGCCTATTGACCTGAAAAATGATGGTGTTATTGTTTGTGCGGGCGGTATCCTTCCAACGCCGTTCCTTAAACAAATCGGCATTCAGGTCGACACTAAATACGGCACTGTATGAAACATATACTTTTCAAATCTATCGTCATCACCGCATGTTTAAGTTGTGGTATTACCTGCATGGCGGATGAAATGTACGACGCCAAACTGGCCATCCGTCAAAAAGATTTCAATAAAGCCGCACGTATCCTCACACCATTAGCTAATCAAGGTAACAAGGAAGCCCTGTATGATTTGGCTACACTCTATCGTAATGGCCAAGGCGTTCGCAAAGATGACAAACTTGCACTCAAGCTCATTAAGAAAGCCTGTGATTTAGGTTACGACAAAGCACAGTACAGCCTTGGCATGATTTTTCTCAAGGGTGAAGGTGTCGACCCGGATATGAAGCTGGCAGACAAATGGCTGAACATGGCGGCCAAGCAGGGGCATCGCCAGGCGGAACTTGCGCTGAAAAACATGGGTAAGTCTGACCAGCAATTAATTGCACGCATCCCTGACAAAGAACTCAATAAAGTATTACTTACCTCGAGTCGGCGTGGTGATGTTGAACGTGTACGCGCCTTGCTCAAGGAAGGTGCCAATATAAATTATGCCGATGATAATGATCGCACCGCGCTACTGGAAGCCGTTGATGCCAAGGAAGAAGCAATGGTCAATTATCTGCTGGATAATGGCGCCGACACCACTCACGTTGACAGACTTGGTGACTCGGCGCTGCTCTTGGCCGCCCGCCAGAATTCCGTACCCCTGGTGAAACGCTTGCTCACCAAACCCGGTGATATCAATGCCAAGGATAGTATAGGCCGTACTGCATTGATGGAAGCCGCCACCAATGGCAACCAGGAACTTGTTTCCCTTCTACTCAAGCAACATGCCCAGGTAAATACCAAAGATAATAAAGATCGTACCGCCTATATGTACGCCGAGGCAGGAAAATATTCCAAAGTCATGTCGCAATTACTGGCTGCCGGTGCCCAATTACCTGCTCCTCCCGAAAAGAAAGGCGCAACCAATAAAATTACTCAAGCTGACATAACCAAAGCTGTCAGTGCGGCGGGAACAACCCCGGAAAAGAGATTTAGTTTATTAATGGAAGCTGTGGCACGCAATCAGTTAAATGTCATAACTGTATTACTGAAGCAAGGGGTCGATGTGAACGGCCATGACGCAGAAGGCTTCACTCCTCTGAGCAAAGCTTCCCAGCTAGGACAAATTAAAACCCTCGAATTACTTATTCAAAAGGGTGCTCGAGTCGAAGTCAAAAATGAAGCTGGTGTCACGCCATTGATGTGGGCAGTGCGCAGTGGTTGTGCACCCTGTGTCGATAAACTACTCGAAAATGGCGCAAACTCTAATACCATTTCTAACGACCAGCACACCATCCTGATGTGGGCGGCTGAAGGCGGCAATCCTGTGTTGATTCGCCAACTTATCGCCAATGGAGCCAATATCAATGCGCGTGACAAACAAGGCCTGGATGCCCTGATGGTTGCTGCCCGTGATGGTAAGGAGGGAGCCGTGGTTGAATTGCTTCGTGCCAAGGCTAGTTTGACAAATAGTGATACACAGGGCCAGACCGCCTTGATGTTATCGATGATGTACAAACACACTGGTACTGCCCAACGTTTACTGGATGCCGGCGCCAATCCCTTGCAGACTGACAAACAGGGCAATTCGATTTTACATCATTGCGCCAACGTCGGGCTGGCTGGCTGGACCGGCAAGATGCTGGATCGCAAAATGGATGCCAATGTCCGCACATTAACCGGAAACACACCGTTAATGCTTGCTGCTGAAGGCGGTTTTACTGATACCGTTAAAGTGTTGATACAACATAAGGCAGATATCAATACCAAAAATCAACACGGCAACTCAGCACTTATGCTGGCGGCTCGACATGGTTATGCTGATGTAATCACAGTTTTGCTTCAGAGTGGCGCGGATCCAACGCTACGCAACAAGGACAAACAAACGGCAGTGGCCTTGGCAGAAGCGGCTGGTCATACCAAGGTGGTTACTCAATTGACTGAAGCCGCAAAGAAGCGTGGGTTTTTTAATTTATTCTA
>JAHECZ010000063.1 GCA_024641475.1 Gammaproteobacteria bacterium | reverse complement strand
GTCGAAGAATCCGTATGTTTCGTTTGTCATCACCGGCGCCAAAGCCGGCGACACCATCGAAATGTCCTGGGTCGACAACAAGGGTGAGAAGGATTCCACTACCGCCAAGGTAGAGTAAATCACACTTGTGAAGTTGTTAAGCAAAGGGCGGGGTTTTCCCCGCCCTTGGTTTTTATAAAGCAAACCGATGTTTATTGTCACCACGCATAACTAGCTGTGACGACATTGCCTTTACCTTCATAGTTAAATTCCTGACATAAACCTTTTGCCAGCATGACGCCTCGGCCACCCCGTTGTGGTTGTGCGGATGACTGGCTTGGTTGTGATTGGTAATCGAAACCATCACCACTGTCAGTAACGCGTATAAGCAAATTTCCACCAACACGATCCGGTGCGGCAACATGTTGTAAAGAGATGTCGATACAGCCTGTGGTTAATTCAGCCAGACGTTTTTGTCGTTCCACGAGATAAGCAGTGAATCCATCCGGTTGTGATTTAAGACCCGAAGATAACTTCAGGACACCGTGGTCACAGGCATTGTTGAATAATTCGGACAAGATAACGTAAATCTTTTCGCGATGTTGACTTAACCCCTGGATACTACTGATATGGCGTATCAACACGGCAATCGGGTTCACGGTGCGGAGATCGTTCGGTGTCAGGTGAAAGCGGATTTCCCAGTTGGCAGGATTGGAAATTACTGATTCGAGATTATGGCGATCGACAGGGACGTCTTCGAGCAGAGCGGCGTTGGCATTGATTTCCAGCATTGTCACGTCATCACTTTGCCCCCGCGTACCGCGAAAGCGCGTTACTTCGCGATTGATATAATCGAGAATAACCTCGGCGGGTAAATTTTGCGAGAGTATCGAGTGTAATCGATGTGCGCCAAATTCATCGCCGTTGGGATTGCGCGCCTCAAGTACACCATCTGAATATAATAGGATGCGATCACCTGGTTGTAATTCCAATATTTCAATTTGCATTTCCAGGTCAGAATTTTTGACAATCCCAAGCGGAAAGTTTTTAGATGCGATTGTCGTGGTGATTTCGCGATTTGCTTCACTGTAGACAATGATTTCAGGTAAGCCGCCATGGAAGACGGTCATTAGATTGCAATCCGGGCTGATATTGATCACGCTGGCGCATAGAAAAAAATTCGGCGGAAAGATGTGTTTAAGCTTTTGATTGAGGGTAAGAACAATTTCTTCGAGCGATGCGCCGGTTTCTGACAGCGCATAAAAAATATCGGATACGGGTACGGTGCCGATCGCCGCAGGTAAACCATGTCCGGTGGCGTCGCCAAGTAAAATGTTAAATCCTCCCGATGGGGTGCGTGCGGCTAATAATAAATCGCCGTTAAAAATCGACATAGGTGAGAGGATATAACGCAAATTAGGCAAGTTCAGACAACTATCACCAACCAGACGTGAGTAAATCTTTTTGGCAACTTTTTGTTCGAGTAACAATTGTGTATTGTGAGAGTCGATTTCGTCGCGTTGTTCAGTAATTGTTTGGTACAAGCCGGCCATGCGGCTAAAGGCTTCGATCTTGGCCAGCAGAATAACTTTACTATAAGGTTTGGTAAGAAAATCATCACCACCACTGCTGACACACCTGGCCAGTTCGGCATCTTCTGTGACTGCGGTTAGAAAGATGATGGGAACAAAGTGTGCAGCGGCATGCTGTTTGATTCGTCGCGCGGCTTCATAGCCATCCATAACCGGCATCATCACATCCATTAATACCATCACGGGTTGCTGTTTGACAAACAGATCGATCGCTTGCAAGCCGTTGTCGGCGGTAATGACCGCAAAACCGCTTTGCTGCAACATGCCTTCGAGGATCATGCGATTGACCGCATCATCATCAACAATGAGAATGGTTTTCCTGTCTGCCGTGATAGATAAACCGGAGTTATGGTTTATTGATTCGGTTTGCTGAGTGCGCTCAGGCAACATGGAACAATTTATGAAAGTTAGCCATTTCCAACAAGCCGCGAATCGCTTTCTGGCAATTGATCAATTTAATACGTGAACGATCAGCGCCGAGTTCTTCGCGCATCAGCAGTAACATGCCCAGGGCTGAGCTGTCGATAAAACGGGTTTGCGAAAAATCCAGTACAAAGTGAGTCGATGCGGTCGAGTTGGTCTGAAACTGGCGAAATTCCTTGTGCGAGTGAAAATCAAATTCGGGCGGCATGGTAATGGTTACCGTATTGCCGTCTGTGCTCTTGCTTGAATATATAGCCATATAAATTACCTAGTTTATAGACAGTATGCCTGGGTTATTTAACGGTATTCTGAGCGATATGCTTTAGGCAATGGTGTGAACAAATAATATGATTAATTACCGTGAATCAGCATGGGAATAATGTAAAGCTTGTCGAGCTAAATTTGGATCTAAGTCTGCCGATACACAAGTAGGATAAAACCGCCTCCACTGACGCCGCTAAATAAATCAGGATAGTCGTGACCATCAGTAGCACAAATGTAGCACCGCATCAGTCTCTCGAAGCAGAGTTGCTGCTGCAAGCTTATCAAGCCTTGCCTGTCGCGTTGTTTGCAACTCTGGTGAATGGGTTCATTCTCAGTTTTGTTATGTGGACAATCGCCCCACGATTCATCGTGGTCGGTTGGATAGTCGCATTAATGGTGTTGAGCCTGTTCCGTTATCTGGATTTTCGCTTGTATCGCGATGAAATCGTTAAAGGTTGGGATGGTAAAAGTGTGCCCGGGTATTTTGACGGATTGGCACAACTCACCGGTATCATGTGGGGTGTGGCGGGTTACAGCTTCTTTACCGTGGACTCAAGTATTCATCTGGCTTTTCTGGGGTTTTTACTGGCCGGGATGACAGCGGGCGCGGTAACAACGTTGTCGGTACGCAGGCGTACTTCCCAGATATTTCTTGTAACGGCATTGCTGCCATTTGTTGTGCAACTGATGCTGCAAGGTCAGCCAATTTATCTGGCGATGGGGATTATGGTGTTGCTCTACCTTGTGTTTGGCCTGGTTAATGCCAATCGGTTGAATAACAATGTTATCGATAACATTCAGGTGCGAATGCGATCTGTTGCGAATGAAATACGCCTGACGCGGCAGGATGAGTTATTGCATCAAACAGGACATATCGGCAGGATCGCCGGCTGGTATTATAATCAGTTGAGCGGCAAGATTATTGGTACGCCAGAGCTATATACCATGCTGGAATTGCCAGCCTTATCAGAAATTACACTGAATACCGCAATAGCAATTTATTCAAGCGATAATCGCCAGAAGATTGAAGCCGTGTTTAAGAGTGCCATGAAGAATCAACAGGCGTTTGATATTGATGTGGAATTGACAATGGCCAGTGGAGCCAATCGCTGGACACGTATAGCAGGTGTGCCCACCCCGGACTCAGTGCGCAAATCATTTGATCTCATTGGCATCGTTCAGGATATTGGCGATCGTAAAGCCATTGAGCTGGATTTGGTCATGCAGCAGCAACAATTGGAGATGGCGATAGCATCATCGAGTGCCGGCAAGTTTCATTATGATGGCAACACAGGCTTGTTAAGACTCGATGCGATGGTAAAAGAATTATTTAATATAGATAGCGAAACAACAGATATACCTTTGAATGGATTTTTGCAAAATATTCCGGTCGCAGAACGGACAGTGCTACAGAAATATTTTACCCAAACAAACGGTGATTTTAGCTGTGAGATATCCATATCAAGTCAGAACAAGGTGAATGAGTTACGCTGCATTGAAATTAAAGGTACAGCGATGCAGTACGTGCGCGAAGTATCCGGATTAATATTTGATATCACGCAGCGCAAGGAATGGGAAGCGACAATTAGTCAGGCTTCCACAGCTGCACTGGAAATGGCGCAGGCCAAGACCATTTTTCTCGCGAATATGTCACATGAAATTCGTACACCGTTGAATGGCATAATCGGTATGCTGAAATTGATGCAAGATACCGGTTTATCACCTGAGCAGCGCCGCTATAATCATATCGCCAGCCACTCTGCACAAAGTTTGCTGGGCATAATTAATGATATTCTGGATTATTCCAAGCTGGATGCCGATCGTGTCAAGCTCGAACAAAAGCCATTTCAAATCGCGGAGTGTGTGCGTAACACGGTTGAATTGTTTTCCAGTTTGGCGGTAAACAAGAATTTGATCCTGGATGTCAGCATCGATCCAGGGTTGTCGCGAGTGTTGCTGGGTGATCCATTTCGTATAGAGCAAATTTTAAATAATTTCGTTAGCAATGCAATCAAGTATACGGAAGCTGGTTCTGTACATATAAAGTTCAGCCAGGTTACGGATGTTTCTACCGAATTGAAACTGCGTGCTGAAATTATTGACTCCGGTGTGGGAATAAGCAAAGAGGCGCAACTACGTTTATTTACACCGTTTGAACAGGCAGATAACAGTGTGACACGTAAATATGGCGGGACCGGGCTGGGGTTGTCGATCTGTAAGCACCTGATTGAATTGATGGATGGTGAAGTCGGCGTTAGCAGTGAGCCAGGGTGTGGCACGACATTCTGGTTTGAAATAAGTCTACCGCTGGCGGACGAAGGCATGCAAATTGAGGCGATTCCGGAGGTGGCAGTCACAGCCCGGGACAGAGCAACTCGCTTTGCCGGATATCGAATCTTGCTGGTGGAAGACAACATGGTAAACCAGATCGTCGCGCAAGAATTACTGCGGCTTTACGGCGCCACGATTGACCTCGCCGAGAATGGCCAGGAAGCGCTGGAAAAATATCAGACAAGCAAATATGATTTGATTTTTATGGACGTGCAGATGCCGGTGATGGATGGTTTGGAGGCGACCCGGCAAATCCGAGAACTCGAGATGCGTAATGGTCAGGGAGCAGTAGCTATAGTTGCCATGACAGCCAACGCATTTGCTGAGGATAAAGCGAATTGTAAAACCGCAGGTATGGATGATTTTCTCAGTAAACCGTTTGAGGTGGCTGAGCTAGAGAAAATACTGACGCAATGGTTACAGCGGGAAATACCCGCAATCACTAAATCCTCATTACACTGATTTTATATATCGTGGCAGGCAATCAGTCTGCTTGTGGAAAATTTGCCCTCTCGTTATTCTTGTGCTTTCTCAAATTACTCACAGGCGAAAATGCCGGCATGATGAAGCCTTTTGACGGAATAATTATTGGACCTGCGCAGCCGAATGCCGCTGTAATATGGCTGCATGGTTTGGGCGCCGACGGCCATGACTTTGAACCCATCGTTAGCGAATTGCACTTTGCAGCCAAACCACACACACGTTTTGTGTTTCCGCATGCACCAATGCGACCGGTAACGCTCAATGGCGGCCATGTGATGCGGGCCTGGTACGATATCTATGGACTTGAAAGACAGACACATCAGGATGAGGCGGGCATACGTAAATCTGCCAGCCAGCTTGAGCAATTCATTGAGCAGCAACTGGCACAGGGAATTGCTGCACAACGAATTGTGCTGGCAGGTTTTTCCCAGGGTGGTGCGGTGGTGTTGCACACGGGCTTGCGCTATCCCAAAACCTTGGCGGGTATTATGGCCTTGTCCACCTATTTGCCTTTGGATGGCAAGCTGGCTGCGGAATTAAATATCGCCAATCAACATACCCCTGTTTTTATGGCGCATGGGCGTGCTGATCCGGTCATCGCCCTGTCTTTTGCAGAACACTCGCGAGAAGTTTTGCAACAGCAGGGTTGCAAGATTGAATGGCATACTTATGCGATGCCCCATGGTGTCTCACCGCAAGAAATCGAAGATATCAGCCATTGGTTGGGAATAATTTTAGCCTTAAGCAAGTAATACAATTTAATAGATATGACGCCTGGATTTCGCGGCAAGTGTTCTATTTGAATGCACCCGGTAACGCGCTATGATGATGTATTGCGTTATTCGTATATACCTCAAAGGGAGAGCGCTATGTCAGCGATTCGTGTTTTATTAATTATTCTTGCTGCAGTGACCATGTTGGGTATTTGGCTTACCGGTTTTGATAAGGCCCATTGGGTTCTGTATTTGCCGGTAATCATGCTCGGCTTTGCCGGGATCACCGGATTTTGCCCTGGTATCATGATTCTGAAAAAGCTGGGTCTCAAAGGGCCTTCGCTGAATGGTTAATCATCCACGTGGTAGCGTAGTCGTGCTGTCACGCTACGTCATAGTCCTGTTATTAGCTGTTATGATGCCGGCCATTGCCTGGCCGACAACACCTGCCAGGCAGACGAACGCGTTGTTTCAGCATGCTTCGCCGTACCTTGCGATGCATGGCGAAGACCCGGTGCATTGGCGCGAATGGAATGCGCAGACGCTGGCCGAGGCACGCAAACAAAATAAAATCCTGTTTGTCTCCAGTGGTTATTACTCCTGTCACTGGTGTCATGTCATGCAGCGGGAAAGTTTTCGCAATGACAAGATCGCCGCCGAACTCAATGCGCATTACATTGCGGTAAAAGTCGATCGGGAAATTGATTCTGCTTTGGATGCACGCTTGATCGATTTTGTCGAACAAACCCAGGGCTTTGCCGGTTGGCCGTTGAATGTTTTTATCACCCCGGAAGGCTATCCTTTGACGGGGATGGTGTATGCGCCACCGGAACAATTTCTGGCAGTTTTGACAAAAGTTTCTACAGAATGGTCTGCCGCACCGGACAAATTATCCATGCTGGCGCGCAAGGCAACTGAGGAATTAAATACTGTATCTCATAATAAAACCAGCCCGATTACTGCCGGCAATGTGGCCGCATTGGTCACAGCGTTCGTTCAACAAAGTTTTCAACTAGCTGACGAAATGCAAGGCGGCTTTGGGGATAGCAACAAATTTCCCTCTGCACCACAACTTCAGGCGCTATTGGCAATTTATGCTGAACAACCTGAGCCACGACTTAAAAAGTTTTTAAATCAAACGCTCGCGCAAATGGCGAGTTTAGGCATGCGCGATCAGCTGAGTGGCGGATTTTATCGTTACTCTGTGGATCCGGGCTGGCATATTCCGCATTTTGAAAAGATGCTGTATGACAATGCGTTATTGGCCAGGTTGTATCTGGATGCCAGCACGATATTAGCTGAACCTGCGTATGCCGCAGTTGGCCGCGATACGCTCGATTTTATGTTGCGGGAGATGTCGACATCACAGGGTGGCTTCGCCACGAGTTTATCTGCGGTTGATGCACAGGGTACAGAAGGTGGCTATTACCTCTGGAGTGACGCTGACTTAGCGAAAACATTAAATGCGACAGAACTTACTGCGGTAAAAGCATTCTGGAATTTGACAGGTCCTGCCGAATTACCTGCCGGGCACCATTTGACGCAATCACAGTCGGTAGAGGCGCTTGCCAAGCAACTTGCCATTACCCCCGCTGAGTTAACCAAACGAATTCAAAGTGCCCGACAAAAAATGCAACTGGTTCGTCAGCAACGCCAGTTACCCAAAGATAGCAAACGGTTGGCGGCATGGAATGGTCTGGCATTATCGGCGTTTGTTGCCGGAGCCAGGCTATTCAAACAGGATAAATACCAGCAGGCAGCAGCAGGCATCGTCGCGGACCTGCGACAACAATGGTGGGACAGCAAACGGCAGATTCTTTATCGTCTGGTGGATAAGAAAAAATCCTTGGGCGATGGCTCACTCGAGGATTACGCCTATCTGGCACAGGGGATGTACGATTACTGGCAGTGGCGCGATACAGAACCGGATCGCGTGCTGTTGGACGATCTGCTTACACAAGCATGGCAGCGTTTTTATAGCGGGGACGGTTGGCTATTAGCGCAAGGCAGTTTGTTACGTTATGGTGACAGAGAGTTGCAGATCAAGGATGGCGTCATGCCATCGCCTTCAGCAACTCTTGTGGCGGTGTCATTACGATATGGCAAAAAGCCATTTACAGAGCAGGCGCGGCGCGCCTTGCTGCAGGGTGGCGCTGATATTGAAGCGCAAGCTTTTTGGCACGCGACCCTGATTCGGAATTTACTTTTGGTGCAATTGTAAAATGTGGCGTCGCGAAATTACCTGGCGCTGTCTTTAACAAACCCCGGTGTATTGACGACTTCAAAATCAAATTGGGTGAAACTGCGCGTGGATAAACGCACGTGCGTCAGTCGCACGTGGAACAGGCGCCGTTTCATGTTTATCGCCAACATGGAGTTAACGTCATACATCAGCGCCGGGACAATCAGGCTGCGTTTTTGATCAAGCGCCACCTGTTTTGGTACAAACAAACCCCGGAAATAATCCGTACCGGAGCCCACTCCGGTAATTCCCTTGAGTCCAACCGGTACTGCGCCAGTGGCCAAATTTAATATACCCAGGTGAATCTGTTCGTCTTGCGCCTGCTGCGGTACTTGTGATTGCAGCCAGCGGATCACACCAATGCGCCAACGCTGTGAGCGTTTGTAGGAGAAACGGTAGGCGACCAACTCGCCGACCTGGGCGTGCAAGTGTTCGGCTGCCTGGTGATTATTTAAAGCGATACCAATCGGGCTGAGATTTTGATGCGACCAGGGATTGAGGAAATAATTACGCGAAATATGTTTGCGATCGCGCTGCAGTGCTTCACGATACGCAGTGACAAACACGCTGTGCTGCTCGCCTTGTTGGCGGACATCCTGTTGCGAAACCAGTTTTAACTCATCCATTGCCGGAGTGAAGTCCGCTTCGCCGGACAGAAAATAGTGACAGGCATTCAACCCGGAGGTCAGTTGTACCTTACCTTCGAGTTGAAAACGCTGGATTCGCCGTTGTAAAGAGCCGTTCCAGGCATCAGCCAGGCGTAGCAGCATGTCACGGTATTGCCGCTCGATGAATTTGGTGCTGTCGAGCGCAGGCAATTGTATGGTGGAACGCAGGATGCGTTGCAAATGTGTTTCCAATTGCAATTTGACACCTTTGATGTCAATCAATCGACCGTCACTGGCATTCCAGGGGGTATTGGCAGCGATATAGCGCGGGGCGATATCGGCATTAAGGTCTATAACGTAAGATCCATCTGGTATGTGTAAATTCATCGGTATGATTGTGCAGAGCGATGCCGATGGGGCGATGAGCCGGTACATGTCTTCAACTTCATCTTCCATTAAATGATACGGCTCGGCCAACGCCAGCAGTACTATGCGTTTATAGGCAAAATCGATGTTGTGTTGCACCGGCAGCGGTGCATCGGGGTACGCTTCGTCAACTGGCAGCAGATGGATTTGCCGTGTTTCGGCAAATTGGTACAGTTGGTTTAATTCAAGCCAGATGCGCACGGGTGCTGGACTATAAACACCGTAGGCTTCGATGAGTTCTAAAGCAAGATAGCTGAGTGCCAGGTACACCGCCTGGGTTAACGTGACACGCTCATCTTCTTTGAGCCTGGTAAATTCTTTCTGGGCCAGTTCATGAATAATCAGCTTATAGCCGATGGCCATTTGTTCGAGCAGGGTTTGTAACAGATCAACGGTATATTGTTGTTTGTCGTCCAGGGGTAAACCGGCCTGACGCAGCGATTGTTTGAGTGCCGCCAACAACGGTAATAATGTCGGTCGCAACAGGTGTAATAACGCCAGGCGTTCCTTGGGGGGGTAATAGGCAATATTAAGTGTGCGAATTTGATGCAAGAACTGGTGTGCGGCGACAGCCGTATTGCCAACAGGGAGTTCGGCCACCCAGATTTGCAGCGATTTGGGGCGAACATACGGGTTTGGTTTCCGGTTCGTGTCCACGGTTGGAATACTCAAACGAGGTTGCGGGGCGGCGGCGTTGCTTTTCATGGGGACATTGTTCTTGGTCATAAACATTAATTTTTCAATAAGTTAATTACCCTATGCTAGATGCAAATCACAAAAAATCTTCAACCATATAAACCAGAATTAAAGTATGGTAGCAACTTGCCGACCAAGCATAGTCATCCGTGTCTATCTCATCAGGTAAATAATAATTTCCTTATGGATTGCGTATAGTTATATGCGAAATATCAAGGAAAAGATACGGATGCCGCCATACTTAGGCATTCTCTAAAGATAAAATTTTAACGATATTTAAGGAGTAGCTTCATATGATCAATTGGCTAAATTACACGCGGTTCCTGTGGCTTGCAGCTACTTTACTGCTTGCCCTGAGCTTTCCGGTGAAAGCTGATTTGATCTTTGCTTCTCCCCCACGTGAAGGTGGCGGCGGTGGAAATACCAAAGCAGATGATATTTATGATCCTCTTGCTACTTATTTGTCCAAAGTGATTGGCGAAAAAGTGGTATATGAAAACCCGGGTAACTGGTTAAATTACCAAAACAAAATGCGTGATGATAAATACGATATCGTGTTTGACGGGCCGCATTTTATTGCATGGCGCATTGCACATGTTCAGCATGAGGCGATAGCCCGTATGCCGGGCCCTTTGGGGTTTGTCCTGCTGGCGCGCGCAGATGATACCGAGTTTAATAAGATTGAAGATTTGATCGCGCAAAGTTTTTGTGGAGTGCCCCCGCCCAATTTAGGCACGATGGCGATTCTGGATAAATTTCGCAACCCGGTGCGTCAGCCGGTCATCAAAGCCATCCGTGGTGGCATACCGCAGGTATTTGAAGCCTTTATGAAAGGCCAATGTCGCACCGTGGCCTTGCCCACCTTTTTTGAAAAGAAACTCAATGATGAACAGCGTAAACAAATAAAAGTCGTGTTCAGATCGGTGCCTTTTCCAAATCAGGGTTTTTCGGTAAGTAAACGAATTGGCGAAAGAGAGCGGACCTTGCTGCGCCAGGCCTTAACTGGCACGCCGGATGAATCCGTCGCGAATTTAGTCAAACGGTTTGGTAAAGCCGGTGACCATCTTGTGCCAACCACCAATAAGGAATTCGATGGATTTAACAACTTACTGGAAGGTGTTATCTATGGGTGGTAAATGCGGTATAAATACCTTTAATATTAGTGTGCGCTAATATTATTTGCAGTATTTTGTATAAATGCGCACGTTTTCACATGCTAAACATAAAACTCGTCTATAGTTGAGCCGCTTAGTAGGAGCTGTACCCCTAACAAAGACGTGGATTCCTGATATTCTTGGGCGAAACGTTTAGGTAATGCGAAAGACATCATGACTGCACAAGCCCAACAAATTCTGGCCGATTTACCTGGTGGCGCCTCGCCCGCCAAGGTTGAGGCACGCCCACGCGCCAGCGTTACGCCCATCCCGCTTAAAAGCAACCGTTTATTCGTCAGTCTCTTCACGGTAGGTGTCATCGCCTCATTAATCCTTGGGTGGCTATCTCGACATGACAATAATCTAAGTGCAGCCGAAGGTTTGGGTTATACATTAGGCCTGGTTGGTGGTATCGCCATGCTGTCACTGCTGTTGTATCCCCTGCGTAAGCATTGGGGACTGATGAGTCGAGTCGGTGCGGTGCGCCATTGGTTTCGCATTCACATGCTGTTGGGTGTCATTGGCCCGGTATTGGTATTGTTTCATGCCAATTTTTCGTTTGGTTCACTCAATAGTAACCTTGCGTTGATTTGCATGTTGCTGGTGGCAGGTAGCGGTGTGGTGGGTCGTTACATGTATATCAAGATTCACTATGGCTTGTATGGCCAGCGCGCTAACCTGCAGGAAATGCGGCATACCTTAAAAATCAGCAAAGGTAAGCTCAGTGACACACTGCATCTGTCCGGGCGAAATATCAACCGACTCAAACGCGTGGAACGATATGCCTTGAAACGACGGAATTTGCTCAGTGGCGTGCTGCACATGCCGTTTGTCACGATGTATTGCTGGTGGATGCGTTATACGATAGTGAGTAGTGTCCGCAGTGAGTTACGCAAACAGGCCGAACAACGTGGCTGGGATAAAGATATGCTGCACGATATCAGTCATAACGCCTTGGTCATGCTGCGGCAGTACCTTAAAACGTTACAAAGCACTGCCCATTTTCATTTTTACGAACGACTCTTTGGACTATGGCATGTCATTCATCTGCCCCTGTTTATCATGCTGGTCATCTCCGGGCTGGTGCACGTGTTTGCGACGCATAGCTACTAACAAGACGGACAGACATGCACACATTCACCCGCTTCGGGCTGCTGCTAAATAGCGCACTACTGCTGGCAATAGTCGGCATGGCGCCAGTTGTTCACGCCGATACACTCGAAACCCTGATCATGCCGGGTAAGGTAATTCAAGGGCATGCAAAATACGAAGATGATTGCGACCAATGTCATACCGTCTTTAGAAAAGATGATCAAAGTGGTCGCTGTCTCGCTTGTCATAAAGAAATCAATGCCGATGTAAAGGCAAAAAAAGGCTTTCACGGTCGCCTTAAGTCAGGGCCCAATGCCGGTTGCAAGACCTGTCATACCGATCATAAAGGCCGCAATGCCGACATCATTAAGTTCGATCCGCAGACCTTTAATCACGATAAGACTGATTATGCATTACGGGATCGGCATACCACGGTCGCTTGTGCGAGTTGTCACAAACCCAAGAAAAAATACCGTGAAGCCACATCGAGTTGTGTGAGTTGTCATAAAAAGCAGAGTCCACATGGTGAAGGCATGGGTAAGAAGCTCGGTGAGAAATGTGAAAGTTGCCACGTGGAGAAAGGCTGGAAGGTGATCGATTATGATCACAGCAAAACGGAATATCCTCTGACCGGCAAACACAAGACCACTTTATGCGTCGCCTGTCATGCCAATGAACGCTATGCCAAAACCCCCAAAGACTGTTTTAGCTGTCACCGTTTGAATGATGTGCACGCCGGTACCAATGGCAAGGATTGTAAAAAATGCCACACCACCCGTGACTGGAAAAAGATGAGCTTTGATCACGATAAGGACACGGATTTCCCGTTAACTGGCAAGCACGCCGATATTTCCTGTCGTTCCTGCCACAAGGAAGATGCGTTTAAAGTAAAACTTAAGTTGACCTGCATATCCTGTCATAAAGCGGATGACGTGCACAAAGGTCAGAACGGCGTGAAATGCGAGTCCTGCCATAACACGCGCGATTGGAAGAAATCCAAATTCAATCACGATAAGACCAAGTTCAAATTGCGTGGTAAACATAAAGATGCTGCGTGCGGTAGCTGCCATAAGGGCGATCCGTATAAGGTAAAGGTCAGCGTGGCTTGTTACGACTGCCATCAATACGATGATGTGCACAAGGGTCAGCAGGGGAAACTCTGCCAAAACTGCCACAATGACCGGGGCTGGCGTGAAAAAGTCCGGTTTGACCACGATGTGACGCATTTCCCGCTGATCGGCCTGCACGCAGTAACGCCGTGCGAGGAATGCCATATATCGGGGTCATATAAAGATACGGATAAGGAATGCAATAGTTGTCATGCCAAAAAAGATGTTCATAAACAAAAACTTGGAGTGAATTGCCAGCTTTGCCACAATCCCAATGGCTGGAAAATCTGGCGCTTCGACCATGACAAGCAATCCGATTTCAAAATTGATGGGGGCCACAAGAAACTGCATTGTGATGACTGTCACCGCACAGCTGTGAAGGAAGTCCCACATTCCGTACGTGATTGTTTAGCCTGCCACCGGACGGACGATGTCCATAATGGCCAATTTGGTCCGCGATGTGCACAATGTCACAC
>JAHECZ010000062.1 GCA_024641475.1 Gammaproteobacteria bacterium | reverse complement strand
CCAACACCAAACGCCACTCCCAAATCCTGACTAAAGTTGGTTTTGACGGTGACAATACGCGATTCGATCAACACCTGACGAACAGGAACATCCAGTTCTTCCACCAACGCGGCGATCTGCGCGATGTTTTGTGCCGTATCCTGCACCAGTAATTTATTGGTACGCTGATCGACAGTGACATTGCCACGTTCAGACACCATCGAATTACCTTTACTCTTCAGCAGCGTCTGTAATTCACTGGCCTTGGCGTAATTTACCTGAATACTTTCACTGATGATCGGCGCTAATTCTTTAACTTGTTTCTGAGCTTCCAATTCCAATTTTTCCTGGGCGGCAATTTCTGCTGCTGGAGCCACCAGAATGACGTTGCCTTTCTGACGTTTATCCAGGCCCTTGCTCTTTAAAATGATATCCAGTGCTTGATCCCAGGGTACATTCTTGAGACGCAACGTGACGTTGCCCTTGACCGCATCACTCGTCACCATATTAACGCCGGTGAAATCCGCAATCAGCTGCAATACCGCCCGCACTTCGATATTCTGGAAATTCAGCGAGAGTCGCTCACCACTGTATTCAGGCCGCTTCTTCTTTTTCTTTTCTTCCTCTTCCTTGGTTTTTTCAAATCGTTTCACGTCAATCGTGACATGGTTATCTGCCTGGTAGGCGAGATGATCGAATTGTCCTGTCGCCGCAACGACCAGCCGGACATCATTTCCATTGGTAAAGGCATCAACCGTACGTACCGGTGTGGCAAAATCACCCACGTCGAGGCGGCGTTCCAATTCTTCCGGCAAGCTGATATTTTTCAACGTCACAATGACCTGATCGCCACGGCGCGACAAATCGATTGCGGTATTCGGATCAGCTACGGTCACAACAATCCGGCCTTCGCCTTTTTCACCACGACGAAAATCCACGGCTTCGACATGATTGCCAGCCGCGGATTTCGGCGTCGACGTAGATGCTTTCGCAGGTTTTTTATCTGACGAACCCGTTGCAACACCACTATTGGTACCCAGGGTCACAACAATATTATTGCCCTTGGTTTGTGTCTCGTAGGGTAAAAGTTTGGTCAGGTTTATCACTACACGTGAACGCCCGCCCGCATCAACCGCATTGATGGAGCGTGCTGCACCCGTACCAATGTTGATCATTTTTTCTTTGAGATTCAGCGTGGTATCCGGTAAATCCAGGGCAATCCGCGCTGGATCATCGATGGTGAAACTGCCTGGCTCAGGCGCAGCTCCAGCAAAATGCAGGGTGATTTCCACCTTGTCACCAGGCAAGGATGAAAACGAAATATCATCCAGACTCGTCGCCGCATTCGCCAGTGAGCTCGCGGCAAATAGGGAGAGACACGCCGTCGCCAGCCATACTGTTGTTTTGTACATTACCGCCACCTTTTTCATGTTTGTGCTCCTCTGGAACTACTCGGGTAAGGCCAGTGTGGCTTCCCGCGCAACCCAGCCTCCCGAACCGTTCGGAATTAATTCTTTCACAAGAACTGCCCGTTCATTGATCGAGACAATTTCACCGTAATTCTTGCCCAGGTGATTTCCTACCTGAACACGATAAATAGTTTGATCCGGGCCCTGTACCAAGCCCCATTGCACGCCATTTTTTTCCAACGTACCGACGAATGACAATGAATCCAGTGGGAATTGTTCTAATGCTTCACGAACCCAGCCAGGCCGCGGTCCGGCTTGTTGTTGTTTTTGCTCAATGGGTTCTTCTTGATATGGCGTAAACGGATCACGCAGATCTTTGGCCGCATAAGCAAACGCGTCATAGGTTTTCACCACTGGTAAAGCGCCAATCTGGCCCTTGGTGCGTTCCTTGGTATCGGCGATCCATTTGTCCAAATCACCGGTGCTGGAAGTACACCCGCATAACAACAACACCAGCGCCAGAACACCCAGATGCCGTCCGTTAACCTTTGTGCTGGTTAGTCTCACATTCATAAATTACTCATTCACTCTGATTCTGCTTACTTCTTTTTGCCTTTGGCGTCTTTTTTCTGTGACTGCAATTCTTCCTGCTCCAGATAGCGATACGTCTTGGCAATTAAATCCATGGTCATTTTCTTGCTCTTGGCATCATTGCTGATCGAAATATCGTGCAAGGTCACAATACGTGGCAGGGCAGCCACATCACTGACAAATCCACCAAATTCATGGTAACCACCGACCACTTTGACTTGGACTGGGTACTCAGCGATCGGCCCGTTAAAACGTTCACCCTGAGGTTTGAATAACAGGAATTTCACTCCATTGCCCATACCCTTTTCGGAAATACTATCCAGCAGCGCATCAACTTCAGTTTTCTTGGGTAAGGCACGATCCAAAATCGTTTTGAGTGTCTCTTCGATCGTTTCGATTTGCTTCCGCAATGCCTCCAGGTTATTCGCCTTGGCCTGCATGCCTTCGATTTCTTTTTTGAGATTAGCTTCCTGAATCTCTGCGCGCTGCAATTCCTCGCGCTTGGGTTGGATAAACACAAAGAATCCACCAACCGCAACCAGTACACACACCACCAACACCACCGCAATTTTTAACGGTGCCGGCCATGCGCCGATATTGTTAATATCTAAGTTACTAAAATCGACATTTTTCACGGTTTCTTCTCCGCAGCGCGCTTGGTAGCCGACGCTTCCACTGGTTTTTTCACTTCCTTGGCTGCCAGCTCGGCCTTGTTCACATGTTTGGCCTTAAGTGTAAATTTAATCGCCGCATCCTTGGATTTGGCTTCTTCTTCAATACTGATCAACTGGGCATCTGAAAACCATGCTGAGGCATCAATATTGCGCATGAACGTCGCCACTCGCGAATTCGATTGGGCCATGCCAACAAAATCCAAATTACCCCCGGATTGCTTTAGCGTAATAAGATGCACGCCTTCCGGAATAATACGTACCAGTTCATCAAATAAGTGCACCATGTCAGGCCGACTGCGTTGTAAATCCTGAATCGCATCAATACGCTTCACCATCAGGCTCTTGATCTCTTCAAGACCGTCGACTTCCTTGATCTGATCCTTGAGTTGAATTACGTATTTATTGAGATATTCATTGCGTTGCTGCTGATGGCTAATCTGACGGCTGAATTCACCGTAAGTAAATAACACCAGCACGACCACCAATACAGCCGACAATCCAATCAATGTGAAAAATTGGCGTTGCTGTTCTTTACGACGCTCCTGCCGCCAGGGTAATAAGTTAATCTTTGCCATTAGTCAAAACTCCTCATGGCAAGACCCGTCGCAATCATGAGGGCCGGGGCATCATTACTCAGGCTCTGCGCTTTGACACGCGATGCAATAACCATATTTGAAAAAGGATTGGCAATCGAAGTATGTACGCCGATTTTATTGGCAATTAATTCATCTACGCCTGGAATCATCGAACTGCCACCGGCCAAAACAATATGATCAACCGATGTATACTGGCTCGAGGAAAAGAAGAATTGTAATGACCGGCTGACTTGTTGCGCCATGGCATCTTTAAACGGTTCAAGCACTTCAGGCTCGTAGTTATCAGGTAATCCGCCCTGGCGCTTGGCCATTCCCGCTTCTTCATAGGACAAGCCATAACGACGTTGAATTTCTTCCGTAAGTTGTTTGCCGCCAAATACCTGTTCACGGGTATAAATTGTTTTCAGATCGTGCAATACATTCAGGGTGGTCATGGTTGCGCCAATATCGATCACCGCAATCGTTTGATCGATACCTTGCTCAGGCAATTGCGCCGCCAGAAGATTGCACGCATTCTCCATGGCATAGGCTTCGACGTCGATTACTCGTGCTTTCAGACCGGCCAATTCAATTGCGGCAACACGCACTTCGACGTTTTCACTGCGCGACGCGGCTAACAAAACATCGACGCGTTCCGGATCATTCTTGGATGGTCCCAGAACTTCGAAATCAAGATTTACTTCTTCGAGCGGATACGGAATATATTGGTCCGCTTCCAACTGAATTTGCTGATCCATTTCGTCTTCGGAGAGCGATGCCGGCATCGAAATGATCTTGGTGATCACCGCTGATCCGGAAACTGCTGCACAGGCAAATTTCGTGCGTGAGCCAGAACGTTTGATAGCGCGTTTAATGGCTTCGCCAACGGCTTCAACATCCGAAATATTTTTTTCAATTACTGAATTCGGGGGTAATGGTTCGACAGCATAGGATTCCACCCGCAGTCGATCGCCACTGCGACCTAGTTCAAGTAATTTGACGGCGGTAGAGCTGATATCAAGCCCGACTACCGCCGGGTTAGCAGGCTTGAACAAGTTGGCAAACGCCATAGTTTTCTTATATATCCCTAGGGGTTAGATCACATATATAGTTAACTACATTAACTACCAGAGTCAACTATAGGTCATCAAAAAGATAAATACAAATCTCACATAGCGATTCCGTGACAGGCCAGATATACTCCCGGCCATATTAGTTCCTATATACATTGTTCAGCCAAATACTAAATTGTAGTGTTTTAACCTGGATCACCTGCCGTGAAACCCGTCATACAAAAGGCTATTCGATATAGCATCTGGTCATTTATTATCCTATTTCTGCTTGGTTCACTAAGCCTGCTTGGACTGTATCTCTATATCGTTCCGAAGCTGCCAGAAATTGAATCTTTAAACGATGTTCGCCTACAAGTACCGTTGCGGGTCTTCACTCATTCTGGTGATTTAATCGCCGAATTTGGCGAGATGAAACGTAACCCATTAAAATATAAAGAAATTCCACCATTACTGGTTCACGCGGTTATCGCTGCCGAGGACGATCGTTTTTTTGAGCACCATGGCGTAGATTACAAAGGTATTCTGCGCGCTGCTCTGAACCAATTAGCAGAAGGCGATAAATCCCAAGGTGGCAGCACGATCACCATGCAAGTGGCGCGCAATTTCTTCCTGAGCCGCGAAAAGACTTATATGCGCAAGCTCAATGAAATTTTTCTGGCCATGAAAATCGAGAACCAGCTCACCAAGGACGAAATCCTCGAACTGTACTTGAACAAAATCTACCTCGGCAAACGCGCCTATGGTTTCTCCGCTGCCTCCCAAGTTTATTATGGCAAAAACCTTTCCGAACTGACCGTGGCACAAACCGCCATGTTAGCCGGGTTACCGCAGGCACCATCTCGGGCCAACCCCATCACCAGCAACACGCGGGCTACGGCACGCCGTAACTATGTTCTGAAACGCATGCTCAAGCTGCAGGTAATTACCCAGGCCCAATATGACCTGGCAATCCTCGAAAAAGACCCCGCCAGCATGCACGGGCAAATGCTCGAGGTCGATGCACCCTATGTTGCAGAGATGGTACGAGCGGACATGCTTTCCCGATTTGGAAATGAAGCTTATACGGCAGGTTTTGAAGTTTACACAACACTGGACAGCAACCTGCAAAAAACCGCAAACACGGCCTTACGCAATGCATTGCTTGCATACGACCGTCGTCATGGTTACCGCGGACGCATCCAGCATATTGAGCTGTTCAAAAGCAGCGATATGGAAGACCTGAGTGTTTGGCATGACACCCTGGCCGACATGGAATCGATCGGCGGTTTAACCCCTGCTCTGGTGTTTTATGTCGATGATCAGGATGCCTATGCGTACACTCAAGCGAATGAAGTTACCTACCTGCCCTGGGATCACCTGGAGTGGGCTCGCCGCTATATCGATGACAATCATATTGGCCCAGAGTTGAGTAAAGCCACCGATATTCTCAAACCAGGCGATATTATTTATGTTGCCAAAGATCGCCCTGGTTGTTCCTGGTTGGCGCAAATTCCGAAAGTTGCTGGTGCCATTGTCTCACTTAAACCTGATGATGGCGCCACACTCGCCTTGGTCGGCGGATTTGAATATTACCAGAGCAAGTTCAACCGCGTGATGCAAGCACAACGCCAACCTGGATCTGCATTTAAACCCTTTATTTATTCAGCAGCACTCGACAAAGGCTTTAATCCTGCCAGCATCATTAACGATGCCCCGGTCGTGTTTGAAGCCCCCGGTTTGGAAGATACCTGGCGACCGGAAAACTACAGTGGCGAATTTTATGGGCCTACCCGCTTACGGCAGGCACTGGCTAAATCTCGCAATCTGGTATCAATTCGATTGCTGCGCGATATTGGAATCGGCTACGCATTGCAATACGTGCGTCGTTTCGGCTTTGAAAAGGCGATTTTACCTCGCGACCTGTCTCTGGCACTCGGCAGTGGTAACTTAACACCAATGGAATTAGCACGCGGCTTTACAGTTTTTGCCAACGGCGGTTTCAAAATTGAGCCCTATTACATCGACTATATCCTGGGGCCAGATAGAACGGTTGTTGATCTAACCAACCCGGTTATTGCCTGCCCAAGCTGTGTACCGGATGATGTTCAGGCTGATGATGCAACAAAAGCCCAAGCCCCCGCAGCAACTGTAACCGCAGCTTCACCAACTGAGGCGACGCCAGCAGTAACACCAGAACCAGCTACTGCTACCCAAATTGCAGTAACAAATGATGAGCCCGAACCATTACCGCTTGCAGCAGATAGCACGACCCAAGATAAAAGCGTGACAGATACATTAAATCAAAATCTGCTCATGCATGAAGGCCCACCTGTGTTTAGGTACGCGCCACGCGCCATTTCTGCACAAACCAATTTTTTAATGAACTCAATGCTTCGCGATGTCATTCGCGTCGGAACCGGCCAGGCAGCGCGTGCATTGAATCGCAATGATCTGGCTGGCAAGACAGGCACCACCAATGATCAGCGCGACGCCTGGTTTGCAGGGTTTAACCGCGACACAGTCACTGTGACCTGGGTTGGTTTTGATGATACTCACCCTCTGGGTAATTCAGAAACAGGCGCGAAAGCCGCGCTACCGATGTGGATGGACTTTATGCGCGTCGCCTTGAGCGCTAAACCGGAGTATGTCTGGCCCACACCACCGAAAATTATTTCTGTGCGGATCAATGCCAATAGCGGTCAACCCACTACTGCAGATGATCCCGATGCCATGTTCGAATATTTTGTTGCCGATCATGTTCCGGCAGAAACACATCGTCCCAAAGACGTACCCGATCCTCACAACCAGACAACGCCATCTCACGAAGTGACTGATCAATTGTTTTAAAGCGAGACAACTATGTCGCAGCATTCCTCGCGCGATCGTCAAATGCGCCAACGACTGGCTCAGGAAGCGGCCCGCATTATGGTGGAGTCAGGCAACAGGGATTTTCTGATTGCCAAACGCAAGGCGGCCACACATTTAAGCGCCACGGATACCAGGCAATTACCCAGCAATCAGGAAATTGAGCTGGCATTACGCGAATACCTACGCTTGTTTCGTAGCACGACTCAACCGCATGCGCTGCTGCTGTTACGTCAGGCCGCACTTACCGCAATGAAATTTTTTCAGGCTTACGAACCCCGTTTGACCGGACCGGTATTAACCGGCACAGCCGATACAAATACCCCAGTAACCTTACACGTGTTCAGCGACACAGTTGAGGACATTAGCTTTGAATTGTTGGAGCACCACATCCCATTTGAAACCATAGATAAAAACTTACACATGACTGCGGATGAGTATGCAATTTTTCCTGGATTTCGTTTTCTGGCCGAAGATATTCAGGTAGAGATAGTGGTATTTCCGCGTAGCCGTCATGCCCCAACACCGCTGAGTCCAATCGACGGGAAGCCGATGCAGCGGGCCAATCTGGCCGCACTGCAGGCATTAATACACAAGACAGGTACGCTGGACTAGAAAGAAGTTTATTTGGTTTTCTTGGCGTATTTCTGGCGGAATTTATCCACACGACCAGCCGTATCGACGATCTTCTGTTTACCCGTGTAAAACGGATGGCAGTTTGAACATACTTCGATATTCAGATCGTGTCCTGTAGTCGAACCGGTTTTAAAGCTGTTGCCACAGCTGCATACAACACTAACTTCTGCATAATCAGGATGAGTTTCTGCTTTCATAACAACCTCGAGTAAATTCTGGTACCGCCGCCTGCGCCCATTGAGCAGGTACGGTAGCCTAAGGGGGCGCAATGTTAAGGCAAAGGCACCACCTCAGCAAGCCCATTACGCCTCAACAGATTCCTGGCGTGGAAAGGCCAAAATTTTAGCACCAGGAGATTGAGAACGCCTGATACGCGCAGGCTGCCGCTTTTCGAGTAAATCCTGGTAACTCTCGCGTAAATCGCTAAACGAGTCCCACATCATACGAGATAGCGCTACACATGCTGCCAAAGGGGTTCCTGCGCGTTCACGAACCTGGTCGATGCGCCACTGAATTCGGCGTAAGTGTAAGCGTTTACTTTCAGGGACTTGGGTAATAAAGTCATCGATCATTTCAAGGCGTAAAGCCTCAAAACGCGCTGGATCTTCTTTTGCTAAACTCGCCCATGTTTCAAAATCGGGCAAGACCGCTCTCATCGGTTGCTTCATATTTTTATCCCCTTACACGACTTTCTTCTTTTGGGTTGCGTATTCAGTGGCCACTATCTGGCTGATTCTGCCTACTAGACCTTACGACTATCAAGGTATTACGTCACACCTTGATGTCGCTGTTCAAATTATCATCGTTTTATTGAGGGGAAATGTCAAAAATAAACTATAACCAGAAAATTAGTGTGCACTTACTATCATTTAATAGTCTGAGATATAACTGTGTAGAGTTGGCCAGATCAACCAGATTAGCGTTTCATGGAATCAAAAAATTCTGAATTCGCTTTGGTTGCGCGCATCTTATCGGTAAGAAATTCCATCGCCGCCAGCTCATCCATGTCGTGCACGACCTTCCGGATAATCCACATTTTTTGCAATTCGTCCGGGGTCGTGAGCAATTCTTCGCGGCGAGTTCCGGAACGATTGATATTAATCGCCGGGTAAATCCGTTTTTCTGCAATGCGGCGATCCAGATGGATTTCCATATTACCGGTACCTTTGAATTCTTCGTAGATCACATCATCCATGCGTGAACCGGTATCAATCAGGGCGGTTGCAATAATCGTCAGTGAGCCACCTTCTTCGATGTTACGGGCGGCACCGAAGAAACGCTTGGGTTTTTGCAATGCGTTGGCGTCCACACCACCCGTCAGTACTTTGCCGGATGATGGAATTACGGTGTTATAAGCCCGGGCTAAACGCGTAATCGAGTCCAGCAGAATAACGACATCAAGTTTATGCTCGACGAGTCGCTTGGCCTTTTCAATGACCATTTCGGCAACCTGCACATGACGGGTAGCGGGTTCATCGAACGTGCTGGAAACTACCTCACCGCGCACGGAGCGTTCCATTTCAGTTACTTCTTCCGGACGTTCGTCGATGAGCAATACGATCAAATAGCACTCGGGATTTTTGCTGGCAATTGAGCGGGCGATATTTTGCAGCATCATGGTCTTACCCGCTTTAGGCGGTGAGACGATCAAACCCCGCTGGCCTTTACCAATGGGCGCCACCATATCGATGACACGGGCAATCATATCTTCGGTGCTCCCGTTGCCCAGTTCCAGCGGCATACGCTTGTTGGGATGGAGCGGAGTTAAATTTTCAAACAGTACTTTGTTTTTAGCGTTTTCAGGCGGTTCAAAATTAATTTGATCGACTTTTAACAATGCGAAATATCGTTCGCCTTCCTTGGGCGGGCGAATCGTACCCGAGACGGAGTCACCGGTGCGCAAGTTAAACCGCCGAATCTGACTGGGTGAAACATAAATATCATCCGGCCCGGCGAGGTAGGAACCTGTCGCAGAGCGTAAGAATCCAAAGCCATCCTGCAGAATTTCCAGCACGCCATCGCCATGGATATCTTCACCATTTTTAGCATGAGACTTGAGAATGGAAAAAATGATGTCTTGTTTGCGGGCCCGGGCCATACCTTCAATGCCCATGGAAGTTGCAAGATCGACCAGTTCGGTGACGGGAGTAATTTTAAGTTCGGACAGATTCATAGTGCCTTTTTTGTTTCATATGGTTGTGGAATTCGAATGCCGCTGGGACACGGCGAATGCAGGGCGCGTAATCAGTTTCGTTGGGTTATTACTGTACCTTAAAGGAATTGTCTATATCACGCAGAACTAAACTGTTGTGATCTCTTATCGGTATATCGGTTCTGTAGCTTTAAAAGTATCACCAATTTTTTTGTTCGTCCAGTGCCGCTTCTGCGGCACTGGCTCACAATTTCGAAATCACAGATTGCTATCGATAAAAGCCGTTAGCTGCGACTTGGAAACCGCACCGACTTTAGTGGCTTCGACATTACCCCCCTTAAATATCATCAGGGTAGGGATTCCCCGAATACCAAACTTCGGCGGTGTCACCGGATTCTCGTCAATATTAAGTTTCGCTACCTTGAGCTTTCCAGCATATTCGCCAGCAATTTCATCGAGTATGGGTGCAATCATCTTGCAAGGGCCACACCATTCAGCCCAGTAATCAACTAAAACAGGGCCAGTGGCCTGCAGGATTTCACTTTCAAAAGTGGCATCGGTTACATAAATAATTTTATCGCTCAAAGCAAAACTCCTGTGTGTCCCTAAATAATCGTTCGTTGGTAACCCTATTTGGGATCGGTGGGGAAAGCATGGATCGGTTGAATACGCAATTTTGCTCACAAGCGCTGTCGCATTTCAAGTCCGTTGCACAAGGATATCTGTTATCCTGTACGACATGACAGAAGCAACCCATCTTAGTACTATCCGTTTTGCGGATTTAAAGCTACCCCCGGAATTACTTCAAGCCATTGATAGTACAGGGTTTTCTTACTGCACTCCCATCCAGGCACAGACCTTGCCAAAAAGCTTGGCGGGGCTGGATGTCGCAGGCCAGGCTCAAACCGGAACCGGTAAAACAATTGCATTTCTAGTCGCCACCTTTGCTCACCTCTTAACCAAACCTGGTCCGGTACATCGTAAAGCTAATCAGCCGCGTGCTGTTATTTTAGCGCCAACGCGCGAACTGGCCGTACAAATTGACAGTGATGCGCGCAAACTTGCCGGGCCGCTGGGCTTCAAGCTTGGCCTGGTCTTCGGTGGCACCGGCTACGTGCAACAGCGCCAAACCATTGAGGATGGAATCGATATTTTAATTGGTACACCAGGCCGCATCATAGATTATTTCAAGCAACACGTGTTTGATATGAAAGCAGTGCAAGTGTGCGTGCTCGATGAAGCGGATCGTATGTTCGATTTGGGATTCATCAACGATATCCGTTTTTTACTGCACCGCATGCCCAAACCTGAGCATCGCCTGTCCATGCTGTTCTCTGCCACATTATCCTGGCGAGTCGAGGAACTTGCCTACGAACACATGAATAATCCGCAACGTGTGGCCATTGAGCCAGAACAAATCACGGCCAAACAAGTTACCGAGGCGGTTTACTACCCATCCAAGGAAGAAAAGATTCCGCTACTTTTGGGTTTGCTGCAAAGTCATAAACCACAGCGGGCCCTGATCTTTACCAATACCAAGCGTTCAGCTGAACGCATCACCTCTTATTTGCGCGGCAATGACTATCGCGCCGATTTGCTTTCGGGTGATGTCCCGCAGAACAAACGCCTGCGCCTGTTAACCGATTTGGGTGACGACAAGATCAATATCCTGGTAGCGACCGATGTTGCTGCACGCGGCCTGCATATACCCGCCGTATCACATGTGTTTAATTACGATTTGCCACAAGACGCCGAAGATTATGTCCATCGCATTGGCCGCACCGCACGCGCCGGCGCCTCGGGTGAGGCTATCAGCTTTGCTTGCGATGAATATGTTTTTTCGCTGCCGGAAATCGAACAATACATTGGCCACCGCCTGCCCAAGCTCACTATTGATGCATCAGTACTCGCGCATCCCAAACCCCCTCTGCACGAAGAACGTGAACGCGCGCCACGACACAATCAGGGGCGTTCACAACGTGGTGGCGGTCGACGGGATGGACACAAAGGCAAACCTCACGGTGGTCATAGCCGTGCAACTAAATCCTGATCCCGGTATTTCCATGGTGACAGCTAATTAGTCTTCGCGGCTATACGGCTCGCGCAATTGCACAGGTGCTACAGCAATTTTGCGCATACGCAAATTGAGCATCTCAACAATCACTGAAAATGCCATGGCGAAATAGACATAACCCTTGGGAACGTGGTGATCAAAACCATCTGCAATCAACACCACACCGATGACAACCAGAAACGATAGCGCCAGCATTTTCACTGTAGGATGCGCCGACACAAACCGACCGATCGAATCAGCAAACCACATCATTAAACCTACCGATGCCACTACCGCCGCGATCATCACGGCAACCTTGTCCACCATGCCAACTGCAGTGATAATGGAATCAAATGAAAACACGATATCGATCAATATTATTTGCAGAATAATGCTGGCGAACTTGGGCTGGACCTGTTTTGATTGTTCACCAATTTCACCTTCAAGCAATTGATGAATCTCATGCGTACTCTTCCAGAGCAAAAAGAGACCGCCACCGATCAAAATCAAATCCCGACCGGAAATTTCCTGCTGGAAAATTGTAAATAACGGTGCGGTTAAGCCGACAATCCAGGCGAGCAATAACAATAACCCGATACGCATAAACATCGCCAGAAACAATCCAAGACGTCGCGCCAAGGTCCGCGTTGTCTCTGGCAGACGATCAACCAGGATCGAGATGAAAATAATATTATCGATCCCTAATACCAGCTCCAGCGCAGTGAGGGTAACAAAAGCAAGCCAGGCATGCGGGTCTGTCAGCAAATTCATCATTATTTTATTTTATAAATGTTCGACACTGTATTCGACCCACAGCCGATGCTCGGCGCCCGGCGCTAGCTTGATGACATCCTCGGCTGCATTTGCGCTTTCGACACACACCATTTTGCTAAAACCATCTGTCCCAAAATCGCCCATGGCGACAGCTTTATCATGCCAGGGGCTCCAGACCACCGTTGAAGTACTGCCACGCTTGTGCACACGAATGCGCCGCCGCCAGGCGGGATCATCTATCAAACAATCCGCAGTCGATTCCAGGTAAATTCGATCGGTTTCGCCAGTGAAGCTAATTGGCCCCTGTTGCTGCTTACGCTTGGCACCATCCACTTTATCAACATAGGGATTGTTACCCAGGCCATGTATGCTTACTTGTCGAATATTACTGACCGCAAAATAGGTGTGTAAGGCATCGCCAATTGTCACTGGTGTATTGCTCGAGTTGCGCGTACGCAATTCACATGTCAATGTTTTACCCACGGTAATATGTAACTCTACCGGGGTATCATGCGGCCATTGTTTCCGCGAAGCATCGGTTTCGATTAACTTGAATACCAGCAGCGTGCGACCATCACGCAATGCGCTGGTGGCGACAACTTCCCACGCTACAGTGCGCGCATAACCATGACCAGGCAGTTTACTGTCGGTGTCATGCGGCCCGAACCACGGCCAACAGATTGGGACGCCGCCGCGAATCGATTTGCCCGCAGCGAATTTTGCACCCGGTGACAACCAAATGACCGGGCGATGTTTGCGCGGCGCCCAGGTCATCAGATGTGCGCCCTGCAATGCGATGGTTGCCGTGGCATGGCAATTACTGATTTCGACAACACCAAAGTTTTCCACATGGTTTTTGAA
>JAHECZ010000061.1 GCA_024641475.1 Gammaproteobacteria bacterium | reverse complement strand
TTACCCACCGCATTCAAGGCCGTGGGCAAGGAACTGCGAACGAAAGAAGAATATGTCAGGAAGCTGGATGGACTAAAGCAATATCCGATTAAACAACTCCAAGAAGCGGCGCAGATTCTTGGTCAGTTGAATCGTTACAACCTCAAAGCCGATAAGCGGCTGTCACTTTCGCTGGCGATCGTCGGGCAGATTTATTCAGTACTCAACAAGTTTTATCAACAGTATCAAACGAGCCTGAGCAGCTTGCCGGAAAATCCGGATCGGCGCCAGACAGTTATCGCTGGAATTGAAATCGCTGAGCAGGCAGCGATTGCCTGTAAACATATGTTTCGGGAGTTGTATTCAGCCAAGACACCCGGATACCAACGCAACCGCGAAAAATTGCTTGAGACAGGCATTCGCATTCTGGAGTTCTTACGCATTGAGCAGCGTCTGCGTGGTCTGCGGCATCAAAAATTACCGGTCAGTGCATGGCAGGATACCAACCGAACATTTTTTTCTCTGTTGGTACATGATGATGTCGATACCAAGTTGCCACTACTAGGTAATCTGGGTACCTGGGGCAAAATCGATAAAAGTAATCGCGAAAGTTTTAAATCCTCGGTGCGTAGTTTGTATTTTTCGATCCAGATGTTCGGGTTGTTGGATACACCGAGTTGGTCGACACGATTATTTCACGTGCCCGACGGGTATATGGATATGCTGGACAATGCCATATTGCTGCAATTGGATCATCAACAAGAACTCGTTCCCGGATTTTTACAGATCGGAATCGATCATGGTGGGCCGGCTGTGTTTCAGCGTGACACGCGCATGCAGGCCCCCTGTTTGTTGGTCGAATACAGCCAATTGTACAACCGGTTGATTCAGGATTATGAAGAGCTGGCGAAAATGAAGTTTATCGGTAATGTGGATGTCAGTCGCTTGAACAAACCACTGTTGAGCCTGGAACCGATGGAACGCTTGCCGTTTCTGGAATCGATGCTGTTTGGCTTGCGGCCACGTGAACGACGCCAGAAACGGCATGCTGCTTTTGGTAGTGAAATGCTGCGTTTGTACTTTGGTTATCGTGAAGCATTTAGATTGCTGGTAGATTTGGCATCACCGGATATCAAGTACATTACGCAAAGCCGATCTTTTGTTGATACGCTCGCCAGTCATTCGTCCGGTATTACTGAATCCAGTGGTATGGAACAAACCAAATGGGAAATCGCCAATTTCAGCACAGGTGGTCTGTTGGTCGTCACGCGTGAGACCTCGTATACCACGCCAATTCGAATCGGCCAAATTGCGGCGTTTATTTCCGGAAAAGAAATGAAGCGACCATTAGTGGGTTATGTCACGCGCATCCACCGACCCAATGAACAAAATATTGAAGTGGCAATTGTGCGACTATCGAACCACGCTGAAGCGGCGCTGGTTACTTGTGATACGGGCAAGCTGGCTGGACAGCGGCTGGGGGTGATTCTGTTTCAAAGTCCGGACTCACGTTGGTGTCTGATAGCGCGCCATGAATATGATTTTGTATCCGGTACACCGTTACGCTTGGCGCGCGATCGCGATAATGCCATTCCAGCCCGGCTAGGAAATGTGTTGCTGACCAAGCAGGAATTTGTCGTATTTGAGCTGAGCGCGCCGGGAATGTAACGCTCTTCCCGCAACATCACGATCAGTTATCCGCAGTCAGTTCACCTCATCATCGCGCTGAGAGCTGGAGTCAATGCAGAATTTATTTTCGCACAGCAATGCCTGGCGAAGTTCTAACTGCACTGACTCCATCGTTCTCAATCAGATATGAGGCTGATGTTGCTGCGGAGGTTTGTAATCGAGATAGCGATCGAGAGTCACATCGTCAAGAAAATTGAACAGACGATCACTCAATTCCTGCCATAATTCGTGAGTCAAACAACGCTCGCCATCCTGACAATCCCCTTTACCTTCACAACGGGTACTGTCGATTTTTTCATCGACCGCCGTAATGATTTGCGCAATGCTGATATCTCGCGCCTGACGCGCCAGACGGTAGCCGCCATTGGGACCACGAATTCCCTTGACGAGCTGGTGCTTGCTTAATTGCCGGAAGAGTTGTTCAAGATAGGCACTGGAAATGCCTTGGGTAGCTGCAATGTCATCTAGTGTGAGTGGTTTGACCTGCGAACGAATGGCCAAATCCATCATTGCCGTAACGGCATAACGCCCTTTAGTCGATAAACGCATATAGTTCCCTCGCTGGTTCTAGGCTTGGGTGAATAAAAACCATCAAAAGTATAGTGCATAAACCTGACTATACCAGTAAGGTTAACGGCATTTACCTGAGAATCTGTACTATTTATTTAACTTGTTGTTTATTCGATATTTTTAGCCGTAATGATAGATCCAGTGCGTGCAAGTGTTTGGTAATTGCGCCAACAGAGATAAAATCCACACCAGTCTGGGCAATACTATAGATAGTACTTAAAGAGACGTTTCCCGAGGCTTCCAATTGCGCACGACCCGCGGTCAACCGGACGCATTCCTTTAATAAAGCCGTATCCATGTTATCCAACAAGATGCGCGCAGCACCGGCCTGAATGGCTTCCAGCAATTGCGCACTTGTCTCTACTTCGATTTCGAGCGGCAAATCTGGCGATACCTGTTGTGCCTGCTGCAGCGCTGCTGTGACTGAACCCGCAGCCGCAATGTGATTCTCTTTTATAAGGACCATGTCATACAGACCCATGCGGTGATTGCTGCCACCGCCACAACAGACGGCATATTTCTGGGCATGCCGCCAGAGTGGGAGTGTTTTACGGGTATCGAGCAGTCGGGTCGTGGTGCCAGCCAACGCCTGTACATATTGCCGGGTGAGGCTGGCCGTACCAGACAGGGTCTGTAAAAAATTTAATGCGACCCGCTCACCACTCAAGATCGAACGCGTCGGGCCATGCAATGTGCAAATGGATTGTTGTGGATTTACCTGTTCACCATCATGCGCCAGCCATTGCACCTGAACCTGTGGATTTAGTTGTGCAAAAACCTGCGTGAACCAGGCGGTACCACAGAGGGTGCCGGATTCGCGGACGATAACCGATGCCGTAGTCAGCTGTGTTGCGGGCAACAGTGCCGCGGTGACATCACCACTGCCGATATCCTCCTGGAGGGCTCGGCTGACCATGTCATCAATGAGTGCAGTAGCGGGAAGCTGGCATTTCATATTCTGGATCGTGACATTGATGCGTAGCGACATCAAGCCTGCAGTAGATCAATATCATTCCACCACAGGTTTGTTATAAAGTAGGCCAAGGCAATGACAGGTATATAAGATATCGCTGTGAAGCAGGGCCGTTACAAAATTATTGAACTCTTCATAAACAGTCTGCGCGACTTAGCCCCTATTGTCGCGGTAATTGCCTTTTTTCAATTTGTTGTTCTGCGGCAGCCGATCCCGAATGTGCTGAATTTGCTGAGCGGATTGTTATTTGTGGTTATCGGGCTAACGTTATTTGTACGTGGTCTGGAAATGAGTTTGTTTCCTCTGGGTGAGGCCATGGCCTATGCCTTCGCGCGCAAAGGCAGCTTGCTTTGGCTGTTATTATTTGCCTTTGCATTGGGGTTCGGCACTACCATTGCCGAGCCGGCACTGATTGCGGTAGCCGATAAAGCCGCTGAAATTGCCGCGCAAGGGGGTGGTTTGGAAAACACCTCAGTTGCCCAACACAATTATGCAATAGGGTTACGTATCACGGTGGCATTGTCGGTTGGTTTTGCCATTGTCATTGGTGTGTTGCGGATTTTACGCGGCTGGCCAATTCAATATGTCATTATTGGCGGATACATTGGTGTGGTCATCATGACCTGGTTTGCTCCACCCGACATAATTGGTATTGCCTATGATTCGGGCGGCGTAACCACCTCAACGATCACGGTTCCGTTAGTCACTGCATTGGGTGTGGGACTGGCATCCAGTATCCGCGGTCGTAATCCTATGGTGGATGGGTTCGGACTCATTGCCTTTGCCTCCTTGACCCCGATGATCTTTGTGATGGCCTATGGGATGCTGCGATGATGGATCATCTGGCGCATTTCTGGCACGTTCTGCTTGCCACCGGTCTGGATGTATTACCGATCGTGCTCATTATTGTCGTGTTTCAGGTTGGCGTATTACGCCGACCCTTACCGCATTTACGCCGTCAACTTATCGGGTTTAGCTATGTCTTGTTGGGACTGACTTTCTTTCTGGTAGGACTGGATGAAGCACTGTTTCCACTGGGCGAGATTATGGCGCAGCAATTGACCGCTCCATCCGTGATCGGTGCGAATACGGCTAACAGCTGGACGGCCTATCTGTGGGTATATGTATTTGCCGCAACGATTGGCTTTGCCACGACGGTAGCCGAACCGGCATTGATCGCCGTCTCGATTAAAGCGCATGAAGTATCCGGTGGTGCAATCAATGTCTGGGGTTTACGGATGGCCGTCGCCATTGGTGTGGCGATTGGGATTGCGCTGGGTGTTTTTCGCATTGTCAGTGGTATCCCGCTGCAATATTTTATTATCAGCGGCTATATATTGGTGGTGATCCAGACGGCTTATGCTCCACGCAGCATTATTGCGTTGGCATACGACTCTGGTGGTGTGACGACTTCGACGGTCACCGTGCCGCTGGTGACCGCGTTGGGTTTGGGTTTAGCCAGTAATGTCCCTGGACGCAGTCCGATGCTGGACGGCTTCGGACTGATTGCCTTCGCCAGTTTAATTCCAATTATTACCGTGATGGGGTATGCGCAACTCGGCCAGTGGCGCGCCCATCGCAAAGCCAGGCAGAGTGATAAATTAACAGGAGAGTGACGATGCATTTCAAATTAATCATTGCGTTTGTGGAGGACGATAAGACCGATGCGGTAATGGAAGCGGCACGGGCCTGTGGCGCGACCGGTGCAACGGTGATTACCAATGCGCGTGGCGAAGGTCTGGAACGCAGTAAAACCTTTTTTGGCCTGTCGCTGGAAACCCAGCGTGATGTGCTACTGTTTCTGGTAGAAGAACACATGAGCCGCCGGATTCTGGAACGTATCGCCCAGGTAGGCGAATTCGATGTCAAGCATGGTGCGGGAATCGCTTTTCAGCTGGATGTCGAAGATGCTATCGGAGTGAAACATCAAATCGAGACCTTGAGTGAAGTGGTGGAGGAAAAATTATGATCGACAGAAAAGTTACCCGTGTGCGGGATGTGATGAAGACCAAGTATGATTTGGTTGATGGCATGATGACGGTGAAAGATGCCCTGGTAAAGATGCAGCATATCGAAACCAAGTGTTTGATTGTCGACAAGCGCCATGCTGATGATGAATATGGTATTGTTTTGTTATCGGATATCGCCAAGCAGGTGTTGGCGCAGGATCGTTCCGCTGCCCGCGTGAATGTCTATGAAGTGATGTCCAAGCCGGTCATCTCGGTCGATCCCGCCATGGATATCCGCTATTGCGCGCGAATGTTTACCAAATTTGGCTTGTCACGAGCGCCAGTCATTGAAGCTGGCAAATTGTTGGGTATTGTCAGCTTTACCGATATGGTATTGCATGGTTTGATGGAAAAGGAATGATGGCATGAGTTCACCGTATCCATTTACAACCCTGACCGATCAGGATTTTTATGCTGTGCTGGAGGATACCCAAGGGGCCAGTATCGTATTCTTTACTCAGCCGGGTTGTTCCAGTTGTCGTGCCTGGGCCATGCTGTTACAGGATTTGCAGAAAGCTCAACCGGGGGTGCATGTGTTTCGTGTCGATGCCCAGGAAAGTTCGGCACTTGCCCAGGAATACGCCATTTTCCATTTGCCGGCATTATTTGTTTTTGAAAATGGCCAATATCACGCACCATTACAATGTGAAGCGCGCTTGCCGGTGTTACAGGCGGAATTTTCCAAACTATTGGCGACGCCAGCGGTTGAGGCACCATGACATTGCACATCGATCAGCACAGCCATCTGCTGACTGATGTTCTCTATGTCCCATCTCCCAACTGCGATGATCGTCCACCGGGAGCGGCTATCGACCTAATCGTCATCCACGGAATCAGTTTACCCCCAGGTGAATTCGGTGGCCCCTATATCACGCAATTATTTACCAATCGGCTCGATCCGCATGGCCACCCATATTTCGCCGGACTGGCCGGACTAAAAGTGTCCTCACATCTGCTGGTGCGTCGTGATGGTGGGATTATTCAATATGTGCCACTGGCTAAGCGTGCCTGGCATGCCGGCAAGTCACAATATCAGGGCAGGACAAACTGCAATGACTTTTCCATCGGTATCGAGCTGGAAGGGACGGATGACGAGCCCTATACCGATTCGCAGTATGAAAGTTTAACTCAGCTTGTGCGTGCCTTACTCGCGACATACCCCACGTTGCATCCGCAGCGCATCACCGGACACAGCGATATTGCACCCGGACGTAAAACTGACCCAGGTCCGCACTTCGATTGGCCACGATTGCTTGATATACTTGGCGGCAAGGTGGGCTAGGCCCACAAAATAACCAACCTGTCTGGACAGTCAAATCATATGAAATTTATTGCCATTTTAATTGGTGTCGCGATGGAGCTGTATGTCATGCAGATCCAGCAGATGCGACAGTTCGGCTGGTTTGGCCGTTATACCGACAGCATGCTGCGTGCCATGCAATCACTGGCGTGGCGTGAAGGACCCGTGGGCGTATTACTGGTGATTTTACCGGTTGTATTACTGGTCGCTGCGGCGCAATTCAGTCTGGATTATCAATCAGCAAGTAACAATCTGTGGATATTGCTGGAATTGGGGTTTAGTGCCGCAGTACTTATTTATTGCATGGGGCCGCGCGACCCCATTCGTATGGTGGATGAATATATGAATGCCATGGAGCGTGGTGATATTCGTTCCGCCCAGGCGCAAGCCGAACATTTGCTAGGCCAGGTTATTACCGAGCCGGTAGAAGAATATGCGGCACGCCTTAAAGAGATACTGTTGTTGCGCGTCAATGACAATATCATTGGGCCACTTTTCTGGTTTGTGCTCGCAGGTCCTGTCGGCGCGGTGTTGTTCCGACTAAGCTGTGAGCTGCGGCTGCGCTTCAGTTATATCAATGGTGGTTTTGCCACGGCATGTCATGATCTGTATTTCATCTTGACCTGGCTACCCGCGCGTATTACCGCATTGGGTTATGCCTTTGCCGGCAGTTTTGTGGACACGGTTGCGAATTGGCAAAAGGTTTCCGATTTATGGTCTACCGACAGTGAAAAATTCCTGGTGCGCAGCGGATTAGGTTCGGTGGGTGACGTGCAGGATGAAGATGAAGAATTTTCTGCCTTGCAAAGTCTGGCCAATGTGTTGGCCATGGTTAAACGTACGGTACTGATTCTGATTGTGTTGCTGGCCATCATGATCATTGTGGGCCTGATTACCGGTTAATTCGTTATGGCCGCGCCATCACCGGTAGTGACGACGGTTGATCTGATACGCCATGGTGAACCGGTTGGCGGGCGACGTTATCGCGGTCAACTCGACGATCCACTCAGCCCCAAAGGTTGGCAACAAATGCGTGCAGCCATTGCGGAGCACCATCCCTGGCAAACCATCATCACTTCACCCCTGTTACGCTGCCGTGAATTTGCCCTCGAATTGGCATCTCGCCATGCTATCCCTCTGCGAGAAGATGCACGGTTACTGGAAATTGGTTTTGGCAGCTGGGAAGGCAAAACTGCCGACGAATTACTTGCCAGCGATCCGGATTGTATTCGACGGTATCGACGTGACCCAATCGGGCAGCGTCCGGCAGGTGCGGAAGCTTTACTGGATTTTCAGGAACGCGTCGTAAGCGCATGGGAAGCGATACTGCAATCCTGTCAAGGGCAACATGTTCTGGTCGTCGTTCATGCCGGCGTCATCCGGATGATCTTGCGGCATATACTGCAGATGCCACTACCACAGTTATTTCGTATTCAGGTGGGCAATGCAGCGATAACGCGTATCCGGGTGGAGCATGATGAGAATCAGGCATGGCCACTACTGATCTTTCATGATGGGCAGTTATAGTGAGTAATTCGGCAAGCAGGCTGCGATACCTTGGTGTATTGCTGCTGAGCATAACGACACTACCGTTGTTTGCAGAGCCAGTCGCAGTGACGGATGATCGTGGCCGGCAACTGATATTAGCAACACCCGCCAAGCGAATTATTTCCCTGGGACCATCCATGACGGAACTGTTGTTTGCGGTTGGTGCGGGTGAGCAGGTAATCGCTGTGGATCGCTCCAGCGATTATCCCTCGCATGTTACCGCTTTACCGCATGTCGGTGATGTAACCGGTATAAACCTGGAAACCATCCTGGCCATGCAACCAGACTTGCTGGTGGTCTGGGACAGCGGGTTTCATTCCAGTGCGTTAGTCACTCTCGAAGAACGCATCCCCATTTATTATGCCGAACCGCGGCGTCTTGTCGATATAGCCACGACATTACAAAGGCTGGCGGTATTGAGCGGTCATGCCATCGAGGGAAAATTGGCGAGCGAGAAATTTTCACGACATCTTGATATATTGCAGGCGAAGTATCGTCACGCACAACGAATTACCGGCTTTTATCAGGTGTGGCGACAGCCGCTGCTGAGCATTGGCAAGTCTCATGTCATTGCGGATGTGATGGCTTTGTGTGGCGTTGAGAATATTTTTGCAGATAGTAACCTGATTGTGCCGCATATTGATATTGAAGCGGTTATGCAACGTCATCCACAACTTATTATTACCGGAACGGAAAATCAGGACATGGCAAGCCGGAGATTCTGGGGGACATGGCTTAATCCTGACTCCTTTACGCTATTGCATGTGGATCCGGAATTGCTTGCCCGACATAGTCCGCGAATTCTCGACGGGGCTGAGCAGCTATGTGATCAGGTGGAACACTATCGCAACAATATACGCTAGCGAATAGGACTTGTTATAACAGACTTAAAAAGGTGGGGCCAAACACCGTCGCGTATACACAGGAGGAAAAAACGCGAGGTGGATGGTGTCCGGCCCCCAAAGCACTTGCCCTTACTGGTTGCTGGCGAGATGTGAGTTTTTGTAAATCAGTTCCACGCGGCGATTGTGGCGCGTGTCACCTTTACATTCCAATGGCTGGTTATCCGCCTGCGCATTTACCGCTAACTGCGTTTGTGGCACACCATCATCCAGTAGAATTCTGGCAATGGCTTCAGCACGTTTCTTGCTGAGTTGCTCATTGTAGGCGCGTGGTCCATGAAAATCCGTATGACCTTCAATCTGTACAACCAGCTCCGGATTGGCGCGCAGGTAATCCGCATGTTCTTTCAATACGTCAACATCTTCTTCTGTTACTTCAGATTTATTGAAGCCAAAGTAAAATACCGACTGTTCCGGAATTTCTGCCTGGTTGATGGCGGTGGATACTTTTTCTGGTTGCGCTTCAGGCTGGGTGTCTGCAAGTGCGATCATCGGATAAAGTTCCTCATGTTTGGGTTCGGTAACCGCAGCAGCAGCCGCAGTAGTATTGGCTGGCATGCTATTCGTCATTTCGCTGGTGACAGAATTACCGGATTTCTTTTTGTTTTGCTCTGCGTTGTCCTGACTGGCACAACCAGTCGCTAGAGCCCCGCATACTGCCAGTGCAACATACATCGAAGTTAATTTCATTTTCATAACATTCTCCTTGCGTCAAATTGATGGACCAGTGGTCCGTTTAGGTTGTCTACGGAGTTAATTAAACAACGTAAATCTGACAGGAGTGGGTTGCAACTCTGGCGCGTTGCTATTGAAAAATGATGAAATCAGGCGGGTTTGCAGGGGAGATGTATAGTAAAGCCTACGCCGGTGTTGTTGGCGAGATTATCGGCACGCACTGTGCCTTGATGAAATTCGACGATGAGTCGAACTATATACAAGCCAAGACCAAGGTGTGGTTGTTCATCACGTTGTTGACGTACGGACACCATCGAATCAAATACATTGGACTTCATGGCCGCAGGCAAGGTTGGACCCTGGTTAGTAATGTATAGTTTTACCTGTCCGTCGTCTTGTTGCAATTCCAGATTGATCTTTGTCCCTGTGAGATGAAAATCGATGGCGTTATTAACAAGTTTATCCAGCATTTGGGCGATTAATTCCGGAACGCCGCGTATTTGAATCTGTGTGTCCGGCAAGTCTGGCGTTATCGTTAGGGTGATGTTGACTTCTGGATGTGCGAGTCGGTAGCCGGCTACGCAACTACGTACCACATGGGCAATGTCGAATTCACTGCGTTGTTCACTCTGCAGGGTTTGTTCCAGACGAGTGGCTTCACTCATGCGCGTCAAAATATCATTTAATCGGTGGATGCCATCAGTGGCGCGTTCAATATAAGTACGTTGGGCCGCAGGCATGCTGGTTACTTCCAGATTGTCCAGCGAGGATCGCACCACGGTGATCGGTGTGCGTAATTCATGGGACAGTTTGCTGGCCATGGTTTCCAGATAGCGATTGTATTGGGAAAGTCGCGCCAGCATGTCAGCGATGCTGCGCGAAAGATCCCCAATCTCATCACCGGCAGTAGTAATATTTACTGCACCCGTGACTCGTCCGTCTGGCGTAATGGCGTGTTCAGCCGCATCACGCAAATGCCGGATTCGACTGGTTAAGCGTGTCGCAAACGCCAGCAATACGACAATGGCACTCAAAAATGCCAGCGCACTGATGTTGAATAAAATTTCCATGGCACGGTTTTGCAGCAACAAAATACTATTGCTGGTTTGTTCAATCGCAATAGCGCCAATGACCTGACCATTGGAAAACACCGGATGTGCTGCCGTGAGGATGCTGGTTTCCTTGTCAGGTGTTTGTCGCCAGCGTGTGGTGGGTTTGCCTTGTAATGCCTGCCTAAATTCCTCGCTATCAAGTCTGGATGCATTAAGCAGTTCGTCATGAAACTCATTCGAGGGTTGTTTGAGAATCAATGAATAAAAGAATGACATCATGCCGGATAGCATGGAATGGTGTGGTTTGTTGGCCGGGTCCGCAGAACTGGTGTCGTCTGATGTGTCTGTCGTCGTCAACGCACCGGTCTGGGCGATAACACGATAGTTCCGATCAATGACCCAGGTGCGCGTCAACGGCCGTTGCAGATTATTTAATAATTGTTCTACTTCTGGCGAGGGAAAAATAATGGTGGCCAGCGCAGAGGCCTCATTTATTCCTGCGGTTGCGATTATCGAATCGATATTACGTGATTTGGCATCATTCACATCAGCGACAGCGAAGCTGATCTTTGAACCTATCAGATAAACGGGGATACGCAGCTCAACCGTATAGCCGCCTTTGAATTCCTGCCAATCGCCTTTTATGCGTACTTCGCGTTCGTAGTGTCGCGAGTCTTCATCCTCTGGGTTCGCATCTGTGCGACGATAGGTATTGACCCAGCCAGGAGAGCTCGTGGTAATAACATAATTGACAAATTCACCTTCGGTGTTTTCCATGGCAATGATGACATGATCCGAACGCTCCAGATTGTTACTGCCGGGTTGCCGATACACGATATGCCTGTCGAATACCTTCATGGCGACATAGAGATATTTTTGATAGCTGCCAACCTGAATATCAAAGCGCAGCGTAGAGGCCTCGTTGCCAAATATGGAACGTGATTGCTCTATGTGTTGAATACGATTCTCATAACCACTCCAGTCATCCAGGTAGCCGTCAAGTTGCATGGGGTGTTGCAGAGGTCGGACAAACAGGTGCTGGACATCGCGAGTCGGTAATGGGCTGTTGCTCTGGATGGTAAACAGATCCGGGCGGCCTTGTAAGACTGAGGCAACCGTCTGGGCACGAATCAGGATGGCTTCCTGTTGTTGCTGGCGTAAGTAATCTTCCATTTCCTGAACATATTGACTGCCTACCCAGGGAATGATGAGCAGTGTGGTCGATACCAAAACCAGTTTGGCGCGGATGCTCAGACGCAATGTCGGGAGTGTAAATCGCATCAGCTTGTTTCGATCAGGTGTCAATCCAGCGATAACCCATACCGTAAACGGTATCGATTCGATCGAATTTCGCATCGAGTTGCAGGAATTTATTACGCAGGCGCTTGATATGCGAAGTGACGGTGGCATCGTCAACGACGATCTTGGCATCACCCATGAGCTGGTCACGATTCTTGACATGACCTGGGCGCAGGGCCAGGGAATGAACAATCCAGAATTCAGTCAGGGTAAGATCGACAGAGTGATCTTGCCACTTTACCGCAAAGCGATTCATGTCCAGGGTCAGATGCCCACGCTTGATGACGTCATCCTGTTTGGGTGGTTGTTGCAATGCCTCCAGACGGCGAAAAAATGCACTGATGCGCGCACAGAGATTGGGCAGGCTGATATCTTTGGTCAGATAGTCATCGGCGCCGAGACGTAATCCGGATATCGTATCCAGATCGCTATCGCGCGCGGTTAAAAAAATAATCGGCAAGGTGGTGGATTTAACCCGCAATGCACGGCATAACTCAAAGCCGCCATCGATATCATCTTTCAAGCCGATATCCAGCAAAGCCAGATCCGGCAAGCGTTTGCCAAAGCCGTCCATGGCTTCCTTGCGGTTGCCATACTGTTCGATTTGATAGCCGTGTTTTTTCAACGCATCCGCATAATTCTGGCGAATACTGGGTTCATCTTCGACAATGGCAATTGTTTTGCCCATGGTTCCACCTCGTTGCTCCTGTGGTTGTAGCATAGCAGTCCTAACCATCGTCATGCACCTGCTGTCAGAATTGATCATAATTTATCTAATAGCTGCCCAGATTGCCCGGCCGTGTTGCCACAATGCAGCGTTGTAATAGTTACCACAAGATAACCCGGCGTGTTTAAGGAAAGTCTCCTGCCATGGAAGGCCCGCTGGACCAATTCACTGAGGTGGCTATGTGTAATGACTATTGGACAATTCGGCAACGGCAACGTGAAATTCTGCGTCAGCATCGTCTGGGCAAGCTAATGGAGTTTATCCAGCATCTGTTGGTGTTGGGAATTTTTCTGTTGTTTTTTTCATCCATTCAAATGCTGTGCGCGGGGTAGACATATGAGCAACATCAATCAGATGGAGACGGATGACGACGGCGTGAGCGTGGATTTTCATCTGCTACAGACCTCGCGTTATGGCTGGGAATTGACTTTGCCAAGGGAGCAAGATGCGATAAAAATCATTATCGATCAGAACGGTATCGCGGTTTATCGTGACAAGTCATTGCAGGATTTTGGTAACTGGCCATTAGCCAAACCAACCGATGTTGAACGCAGTGAATTTATGGAACGCTGGATCCTGCTTTAATCGCGATTACTCGTTGGCGTGTTTGTTCAACCCGGGTTGCCACAGAACCTCCTGACCGTTGTCGTGTCGGGCGCAAATACGCGCCAGCACAAACAACAGATCGGAAAGGCGATTCAGATAGGCCACCACCATTTTGTACTCGGGATGGCGTGTTTGTAATGTGATTACCCCGCGTTCGGCGCGACGACATACCGTACGCGCGACATGACAGTGGGCGGCAGCGGCGCCGCCCGCTGGCAGAATGAATTCTTTCAGGGGCGGTAGTTCGGCATTGAAACGATCGATGTGTTTTTCAAGCCGGTCGATATAGCCTTGGTCGATTGGATGATGATTGGGCATGCATAATTCACCCCCCGCATCGAACAGGTCATGCTGTATTTCAACCAGAGTATGACGCACATCGTCACGTAAATTTTGTGCCAGCACGACACCAATAAAGCTGTTGAGCTCATCGGTCGTACCAAAGGCGGCAATCTGAGTGTCGTCCTTGCGCACGCGTGAGCCATCACCTAACCCTGTTGTGCCATCATCGCCGGTGCGGGTGTAAATTTTGGATAAGCGGTGTCCCAT
>JAHECZ010000001.1:101758-143098 GCA_024641475.1 Gammaproteobacteria bacterium | reverse complement strand
ATGTTGCACGAATTGCTCAGGTAGTGGCAGGCTTTCCCATACTGACGGTAAGAAAGTACTGCGATAATAACCGTCTTCCAATACCAATCCATCCTTGCCGGGTTGCAGTTTAGTTAACAGATCGGCTTCATTCTCAATTGGAAACGGTTCCGTCGGATTGAGTACCGAGATGTGATAGTGCAACAAAGAAAATTCGCCACCGGTCAACGGGCTAAAGCGCGGATCGCGAAATGCTGCGGCGAAGGCATTGTGGGCGACGTCTTCCACTAACGGACGATAAGCAGCGAGGGTGCCGATGCAACCACGTAAGTCATCATTTATTTTCAATGTAACAAACGTGGCACGATTTTCCTGTAACGCTTTACTGTAATCATCGAGTGTCAGTGGTAATGGTTTACCATGTTTCAGACCGTAGCGTACTGATTCGCGGGCAATACCGAGCAGGGTATTTCGATCAGTTTCATTGAACATTGTGTTAATGCACGCTATACGCGCCATAACCCACGACGCGGTCGTGTGGCCCGGCAGTGTCGCCAGAGTTACGTAGATCCAATGTAGTGACGTGCAGGTGATGGGCGCGTGCTAACTGCAATAAACCATTGACCGGATTGCGACCGCAAGCGTCTTCATAGCTGATGCGTTCGGGTGCGAGTGCTTCAATGGCTCTGGTGGTAGCACGATCGCGCTGTTGCGAGGTGTGATAATCATGATAGTGACTCAGGTCTGAGCTAATCACAATCAGTGTGTGCGGATTGTCCCAAAACAACTCTAATACTTGAGCGACGTCATCGGGTTCGGTTTCGCCCACGACCAGTGGCACCAATGAAAAATCTCCCAGAACTTTTTGTAAAAATGGCAGGTGCACTTCCAGGCTGTGTTCCTGGCTGTGCGCGTCATCCATGTAGCGCACCTGCGGTAAGGTCAGGGTTTTGGCTATCGCGGTTTGATCTAATGGTATTAATCCCAATGGCGTGGCGAAGTGACTGGCATGACTTGCCGCCAGACCGGTGAGATAGACGCGGTGTGATGGGCCGAGCAGCACAACGCGAGTAATCTGTTCACGTAATGGTATTAATTGCGCATAGGCACTGGCGGCGACAGGGCCTGAATAGATGTATCCGGCGTGTGGCGCAATAATCGCTTTGGGTGTTGGGCCAGGTTTAATCGATACCTGACCTAAAAACTCGGTCAGCATGGCATCGAGTTCGGCAGGATTATCCGGATAGAACTGACCGGCGACGGCAGGTTGGCGAATCAATGTGGTCATGGCGTTGAATTCCGCTGAGTGTGCTACATATATAAGTATAACTTTTTCAGCCAAACATCAAGTGACGGATTTTTGCCATGTCAGATACCGCTATCGATCCTGCGACTGCCCGCCCTGTGGGTTACTGGCATCCACTCGAGGATGGCCGCGTGCAATGCGATCTGTGCCCACGCTTTTGTAAACTACATGATGGGCAACGTGGCCTGTGTTTTGTCCGCGGTCGTGTCGGCGACACCATGGTGTTGACGACCTATGGACGTTCCAGCGGGTTTTGCGTGGATCCCATCGAGAAAAAACCCTTGAATCATTTTTTACCTGGCACACCGATTTTATCGTTTGGTACGGCAGGTTGTAATCTTGCCTGCAAATTCTGTCAAAACTGGGACATCAGCAAATCGCGCGAGTTCGATACACTGGCGGATCAAGCCACGCCGGAGATGATCGCGCAGGCTGCGCAAAAATTAAACTGTAAGAGTGTGGCCTATACCTATAACGATCCGGTGATCTTTCACGAATATGCCATCGACGTGGCCAAGGCGTGTCATGCAGTAGGGATCAAATCCGTTGCAGTGACGGCGGGCTATGTGACGCCGGAGCCACGTAAGGAATTCTATGCACATATGGATGCCGCCAATGTGGACCTGAAAGGGTTTACCGAAGAATTTTATCACAAGCTCACCGGCGGTCATCTGGCACCGGTATTGGATACCTTGCAATATTTGCAACATGAAACCAGGGTGTGGCTGGAAATTACAACGCTACTTATTCCTGGTCAGAACGATTCCGATCAGGAACTGACACAATTGAGTAAATGGATTGCGGAAAAACTCGGCCCCGATGTGCCATTACATTTCTCGGCATTTCATCCCGATTATAAAATGATGGACGTGCCGCCAACGCCTGCAACGACATTAACCCGCGCACGTAAAATTGCGCTGGCGAATGGCTTGCGGTATGTATACACCGGCAACGTACATGATCCGCAAGGTGGCAGTACCTACTGTCATTCCTGTGGTAACAAACTGATTGGGCGTGACTGGTATGTCCTCAGTGACTGGAATCTCACCACTGACGGCAAGTGCAACCAGTGTGGCACGACCTGTGCCGGTGTATTTGATGCCAAACCCGGCACCTGGGGTGCCAGGCGGTTACCGGTAAGATTGAGCGATATGGTCGTATCCACGGCTAAAATATGATGACTAACACGCTTGAACTCAGCAGAAATTAATCAAACTAACACAGCAAACGCTGTTGATTGAATCAGTTACCGAACTGAAACTAAAAATCAATGCCAGTCTGGCAATGAAATTGGGTATTACCATTAAAAACAACAGCGATGTCCCGGTGGAGAAAAGCAATTCGGATACGCAGACAGCGGTAACGCTGGTTTACGATTTTTGAAATGTTAAATAAAAAAACAGCCCGGCATGGCCGGGCTATTTATATTCACACTTCCATGTGTGTTCAATCCACGCGGATGGCTTAGCGTTTTGGTGCCCGCACTACCGGGCAATTAATAATAATATTTGCCTCTGGGCCAACCGTCAGGTCACCACTCGCTTTCAATTCGTCGATTTTGGCGATGGAATTGACCAACGGGAAGTTTTTGCGCGCTTGATTGGTAAACATCACGGGTACCACATCCCAGAGCGGGCTATATTGAGGATCGGTATTGCCTGGGCCAACTGGCGTTGGTACGGAATCAACCACATTACGTTGCGCCGGATTGGTTTTGCCAAAAAATGGAAAAATATCCGCTTCCGAACCACTGGCATGTGTACCCGCGAGTTTGGGCACAAAATTGGTGCCGTCAGCGGCGGCAACGCCCGCGTCCGAGGTATCGGTATTGATGTAGAACGTGGCTTTGCCATTAATGAATCCTTTGGTTAATGGCAGTGTTACCGTGCTGGTTTCTGTTTCATCATCTTCTTCGATATTAATTGCAATGGCGCTCGGCAAATGTCCCCAGGGAGTGGCGACGACAGGGCAGTTGACGACGATGTCAGTAGCGGTGAGAGTAATCATGCCGGCATCACGGGCTGCCAGCACAGCGGCTTCTGATGTCAGTGTTTTAGGTGTAAAACCCGATTGCCATGTAATCAAGGTTACACGCCATAGCGGACTATAATCCGGATCGGCATTGGCAGGACCAAAAGGGCTGGGTACGGAGTCAACGATGTTGTGCTGGTTGTTATTGGTAACCACATAAATATCCGCCGTTGCGCCAACCCGAATTGAGTTGGTGAGCTTGGGAACGAATGTTGTGCCATCGGCAGCGGCGACACCGGCATCCGATGCTTCGGTATTTACGTAATAAATCTTTTGATCATTATAATATCCCGTTACCAGCGGCATGGTGATTTTTGTGGCTGCCTGGGCGACACCGGATAAGGCTAATAGTGATATCGCAGCCAGCATACCTATGCGGCGTGCCAGTGAAATATTTGTCTGTGTTAAAGTTGGTTCCATGATTCGATCTCCTGTGCAATAAGTTTACGTCCAGACGAGATGTTGCTAGTTATCTCGATGACATGCCTATCCTAGGTAGTAACTATCACGCCGTTATCACGCCAAAGTGACGAGTTTAATGCTGAATAGTTGTCGTAATAATCTCTGGATCGAGTCGTTCAGACACAAAAAATATTTATTCGATTTGTTGGCCATTCAGGTAAGGAATTCAATCGAGGGTGGGTCTGTATGGGCTGGTCGTGATACTTTTGTGAAAAATTACCCTTAGGATTGATCCATGCAAGTTCAAATCGGCACTACCCCGCATCTGTTAATCATCGAGGATAATCGCGATATCGCCGGTTTGGCCGCGATGCATCTGCGTGATGGTGGTTATGAGGTCAGTATGGTGCATGATGGTGATGAGGGATTGCGGACGCTGCAGGCAAATCACTATCAACTCATCATTCTGGACTTGATGTTGCCGGGTGTCGATGGTCTGGAAATTTGTCGACGTCTGCGTGAGCAACACAATCCGACACCAATATTAATGTTGACGGCACGCAGTACCGAGCAGGATCGGGTGTTGGGTCTGGAAATCGGCGCGGACGATTACTTGACAAAACCGTTTGGAATTCGTGAATTGTTGGCCAGGGTCAAGGCAATTTTGCGACGCGGTCAGGCGAATTACGAAGTCGCAATGACTGCTGAAAACAATAAACTGTGTGTGCAGGATTTGGAGATTGATCGACAGCGCCGTACCGTGACGCAACGCGGCAACTCGATTGATCTAACAGTACGCGAATTCGAGTTGCTATATCACTTTGCGATGCATCCTGGCCGCGTTTACTCTCGACTGCAATTGCTCGATAGTGTCTGGGGTTATGGACACGATGGCTATGAACATACGGTTAATTCTCACATCAATCGCTTGCGTGCCAAGATCGAATCTGATCCGGCGCATCCACACTATATATTAACTGTGTGGGGTGTCGGGTATAAATTCGCGGAAGTGGATGCGGAATTATGAAATTCATTCCGCGTATTAATACCCTGTATGCGAAATTGGCGCTGGCATTATTGCTGTTGCTGTTGCTGGTTGGTATCGGCATAGTTTATCTGGTGAGTTATACCAGTCAACTTTATCAGCAGGAAGTCAATCAACGCCTGAATGCCTCGATGACAAAAAACATCGTCAAGGAAACCGAATTATTCAAATCCGGCGAAATCAATCAACAGGCGCTGAAGGAGATGTTTCATCGCTTGATGGTGCATAATCCGGCGATTGAAGTGTATTTGCTCGATGCGCAAGGAAATATATTGGCTGATGCGGCGCCGGAGAATCGTGTTAAACGTGACAGGATAAATCTGCTACCGCTTAAACAATTCCTTAGCGGAGCCAGAAACTATCCATTGCTTGGCGATGACCCACGTGCGCTGGATAAACAAAAGATTTTTTCTGTGGCAGAAGTAAAAATTGGAGACAGTCGTAAAGCCTATCTCTATGCCATCCTCGGTGGCGAAGATTACGACAGTGTCGCATCGATGTTGCAGGGCAGTTATATCCTGCGCATGGGAATGGCGGGGTTGTTTCTCAGTCTGCTGATTGCACTGGTGTTTGGTTTGTTGATCTTTGGCATCCTGACGCATCGTTTGTCGCGGCTGAGTGAAAAAATGGATAAGTATGCCCAATTCAATATTTCCTCGGTTGACAATAATGCTGCGCTGCAACAGTCAGATACGGTGTTACAGTCGGGTGACGAAGTGGAACGATTGTCGCGCAGCTTCAAGAGTATGGCGGCACGCATCGATTCTGCCGTAGATGAATTACGTCAGGTTGATGCCAAACGGCGTGAACTTATTGCCAGTGTTTCACATGATCTGCGCACCCCTCTGGCATCGATGACCGGCTATCTCGAAACGCTATTGCTAAAGGATGACCGGCTTGACGAGGAAGAACGCCGCCGCTATATCCAGATTGCGTATAGTCACAGTAAAGATCTCGGACAATTAGTTGCGGAATTATTCGAATTGGCGCGGCTGGATTCGGTCGAGACTCTGTTGAACATCGAACCCTTTTCACTGGCCGAGTTACTCCAGGATGTTGCGCAAAAATATCAACTTGCGGCGGCTGAGCACCATATTACATTGCGCACCGAGCTGGGAAAACACTCGCCGTTTGCCTATGGCGATATCGGCCTGATTCAACGGGTACTGGAAAATTTATTGGAAAATGCTTTGAGGCACACTCCGGCCAATGGTGTGATTACGCTGGCATTGGTTCCCGGCAATAACAATATCACCGTGCGTTTGGTTGATACCGGTTGTGGTATCAAGCCAGACGAATTACCCCATATCTTCGATCGATTTTATCGCGTGCAAAAAAGTCGCGGTGATAGTCGGCAACATGCCGGATTGGGTTTGGCGATTGTGAAACGCATTGTGGCTTTGCATGGCGGCACGATCGATGCGCAAAGTACGGTTAACCAGGGCACGAGCTTCAGTTTCTCGATGCCGATTTGCCAGCCGTGATACAAATGTGATGATTTCGTGAGGAGTCTGTGAAATATGGCAAGTAAAGTGAAGGCTGTGATTGAGTATATCAGATGTTCAATCGGAATCTTTCGCTGTTCCAATAAGGAGATAATTATGAAATCACGATCTTTACGTTCCATTTTTACCATTCTGATTTTATCCGCCGGTCTGCAAGCCTATGCCCACCCGGTGCATGCCAAAGACGGAATGTATAAAGTCACCGTCACCAATATTACCCGTGGCATCAGCATTACACCATTAATGGTGACAACCCACAAACGAGGCGTGCAATTATTTGATCTGGGTAAACCAGCCAGCCGTGAACTGGCGATGCTGGCCGAAGGTGGCAATTTCGGTCCATTGAGTGATGCGTTATTTTCACAGGGCGTGGCATATGATACCGCGACCAATGGCGCGTTGTTACCGCCAGGTCAATCGGTCAGTGTCATGGTTAAAATGAGTGATGACTTTGATTACGTCAGTGTCGCTGCCATGTTGCTGCCGACCAATGATGGATTTATTTCTGTGAATGGCGTGCGTGGCCCCGAGTCAAAAAATGCTGTTGAAGTATTCTCGCCTGCCTATGATGCCGGTAGTGAACCCAATGACGAATTGTGCATTAACATTCCGGGTCCAACTTGTGGTGGTGAAGGGTTCAATGAAGGCGATGGCGAAGGCTTTGTGCATATCCATGCCGGCATCCATGGTGTTGGCAATTTGGCGCCGGCCGAATACGATTGGCGCAATCCGGTTGTGCGTATCCAGATTGAAAGAGTGAAGTGAAGTAAGTCGTAAGTGCTTTACAGTGGCACGCCCGTGCCACTGTTTTTTTAGGAGAAAATGATGTGGCGGAATGCGCTGGTATTTGTTTCTGCTGTAGTGGTGGTGTTTTTATTTGCTGGGCGTAATACCGCCATGACACTGTCACCGACTCCTGCGTCCGATATACAGGGTGCACCGTGGTTCAACAGTTCACCACTGAGCCTGACGCAACTCAAGGGCAAGGTCGTGATGGTGGAATTCTGGACCTTTGGGTGTTACAACTGCCGCAATGTCGAACCCTATGTCAAACAATGGCAGCAACGTTATCAATCACAGGGATTTACCGTGATCGGCGTGCATACCCCGGAATTCGATCACGAGAAGCAGCCTGAGAATGTCCAGCGCTATATCAAAGCCAACGACATAACGTACCCGGTGGTCATGGATAACGATTTTGCCATCTGGAAACGCTATAACAATCGCTACTGGCCAGCCATGTATTTGATCGATAAGCAGGGACAACTGCGTTATCTGCATGTCGGCGAAGGTGACTATGCGACCACCGAGCAACAAATCCAGGCCCTGCTGAAAGAAAAAATCCCCTAGCGTAATATCGCAGGCGCTGCCCAACCAGGGCGATCTCAGGTATCATTCCCAGCCGAAACAGGCCAGGCGGGGAATTCAGGTGTCAGACTCTATCGTACGTATCGGTTTTGTTACCGTGTCAGATCGCGCCAGTCGCGGTGAGTATGAGGATCTGGGTGGTCCGGCGATGCTGGACTGGTTTAAGCGTGCGTTAACCGTACCCTGGCAATCCGCGACGCGAGTGATCGCCGATGAGCAAGCGGTGATTGAGGCCACCTTGAAAGAACTGTGCGATGAAAACCAATGTTGTCTGGTTGTGACCACTGGCGGTACCGGTCCGGCTATACGCGATGTAACTCCTGAAGCGACCGCAGCGATATGTGACAAGATCCTTGATGGATTTGGCGAACAGATGCGCGCCGTATCATTAAAGTTTGTGCCGACCGCGATCCTGTCACGGCAGATTGCCGGGATTCGCGGCAAGACGCTAATCATTAATTTACCCGGCAAACCTTCGGCTATCGCTGATTGCCTCAATGCGGTGTTTCCCGCTGTGCCATATTGTATTGATCTATTGGAAGGGCCGTATATTGAAACCGATGCAGACATGGTCAAAGCGTTTCGTCCGGCACACGCCAAGAAAAAATCTTAAACATTGCGTCATGGCCGTTCAGAATAAAATTGTTTATTCACTGCTGTTGTACTTTTCTGGTGTGACACGCTGTGAATACGTCCATGTACGTTCTCCGGCCGCTTCCCTGCGGCCGATCGGTCACCCCAATAAAGTACAACAACCGTGAATCAACGCACCACCTTTAGTTCAGCACGTGAAGCCGTGCAATGGGCGGCTGATCAATTTGATGCTGCCAAATTGTTTTTCGGGCACGGCACCGACAATGCCTGGGATGAAGCAGCCTATCTGGTTGCGCATGTGTTGCAGGTACCGTGGGATTATGCCGGGTTTGATGTCGATGCAGTATTGACGGCGGCACATCAACAGGCCATTCAAAAAATTGTACAGACGCGCATCGAGCAACGTATGCCGGCGCCGTATTTGACGCACGAGGCCTGGTTCGCCGGAATACCATTTTATGTTGATGAACGTGTGTTGGTGCCGCGCTCACCAACAGCCGAATTGATCCACGATCAGTTTCAGCCCTGGATCGATGCCAATGATATGCATCACGTGCTGGATATTGGAACAGGTTCGGGTTGTATTGCGATTGCCATCGCCCATTATTTACCGAATGTCCAGGTCGATGCCTGCGATATCTCTGATGGTGCACTGGCGGTCGCACAACAAAACATTCAGCGGCATCACCTGCAAGATCGCGTGCGGTTATTTAAATCAGATCTGTTAGATCAACTGCCGGCAAAACGTTATGACATCATCATTAGCAATCCACCCTACGTGGATGCACACGACATGGCGGAGTTGCCCGCGGAATATCAACGTGAGCCTTCATTGGGCTTGGCCGCCGGTGGCGATGGCCTGGATCTGGTACGACGCATCCTGCGCGACGCCGTGGATTATTTACAACCGCACGGCATCCTGATCGTGGAAGTGGGTAATTCCGAAATCGCACTGGCCGAAACCTTTCCGCAAGTACCGTTCACCTGGCTGGCTTTTGAACAGGGTGACGACGGCGTGTTCTTGCTTGATGCGGTATTATTACGGCAATATCACGATGTTTTCAGAGCAGCACTGGGAGAAGAACCATGATTAAACGTCCCGCACACCTGAAGCTTAGGTCGAACTGGTCAGGCAGGCCATTTTCGAAGTCGAAGAATCGCGTGCATCTGTTTCGCAATTTGCTCAGCGTGATCTACCAGACCCACCGTAATGGGCGGGATGCGGACGGTTAAGCAGGACAGACCCGCTCCCTCTATATATAAGAATGGGCGGGATGCTACAATACGGGCCAGATGCGGCTAACTAACACTCGATAAAAACGCGCTATGTCCGGAAATTCAATAGGAAAACTCTTTACCGTCACCGGCTTTGGCGAGAGCCATGGCCCGGCGCTGGGTTGCGTGGTCGATGGCTGCCCACCCGGACTGGAATTGTCCGAAGCGGATCTGCAACAGGATCTGGAACGGCGCAAGCCCGGCAAGACCCGCCACACCACACAACGCCGGGAAGAAGATCAGGTTCAGATATTGTCCGGTGTGTTTGACGGCAAGACCACCGGCACACCGATCGGTTTGTTGATTCACAATACCGATCAACGTTCCAAAGATTATTCCGACATTAAAGATCAATTCCGCCCCGGTCACGCCGATTACACCTATCAACAGAAATACGGCTTCCGTGATTACCGTGGTGGTGGACGATCCTCGGCACGCGAAACCGCGATGCGCGTTGCCGCCGGTGCGATTGCCAAGAAATATTTGAAGGTACGTTACGGTATCGTGATTCGCGGTTACATGGCGCAACTGGGGCCCATCAAGCCAGCCAAGTTTGATTGGGATGCGGTGGAAACCAATCCGTTCTTTTTTCCCGATCCCGATAAGGTTGCGGAATTGGAAGATTACATGGACGCCTTGCGCAAGGAAGGCAATTCCATCGGCGCACGCATCAATGTCGTCGCAAGCAATCTGTTTCCCGGCCTGGGCGAGCCGATCTTTGATCGGCTCGATGCCGATATCGCGCATGCGATGATGTGTATCAATGCAGTCAAGGGCGTGGAGATCGGTGCGGGTTTTGCCAGTGTCGAACAAAAGGGCACCGCGCATCGTGATCTGATGACGCCACAAGGATTTCTCAGTAATCACGCCGGTGGCATTCTCGGTGGTATTTCTTCCGGGCAGGATATCGTGGTGAGTATGGCGCTGAAGCCGACCTCCAGTATCCGCTTACCTGGACAGAGTATTGATGTGCACGGCAAACCGGTTGAGGTCATCACGACAGGGCGTCATGATCCTTGCGTTGGCATTCGCGCCACGCCGATTGCCGAAGCCATGTTAGCGATTGTCTTGATGGATCATGTCTTGCGTCATCGCGCCCAGAATATGGATGTGACCTCACCCACGCCAATCATCCCCGGCCATATTCCTGAATGATTTGGTGCAATTCCTCGCTACTCGTCACTCGTCATTAACTACTGGATCTTATGCCTTACTGGCGCCTGTCGAATTTTTATTTTTTCTACTTTGCCAGTCTCGGCGCGTTTGTGCCTTACTGGAATCTGTATCTCAAACAACTGCAGTTTACGCCGACTGAAACCGGTTTAATCATCGGTACGGTGATGTTGACCAAGATCGTCGCGCCGAACATCTGGGGCTGGATTGCCGATCACACCGGCAAACACATGCGTATCGTGCGCTTCGGCTGTTTGTTCGCTGCCATCAGCTATGCGGGTATCTTGCTGGGCCAGCATTTTTTCTGGATGTTGGTTGTGATGTTTCTGTTCAGTTTTTTCTGGAACGCCGCACTGCCGCAATTTGAGGCCACCACGCTGTCGCATCTGGGTGATGAGCATCATCAGTACAGTAGCATCCGCGTGTGGGGCTCGATTGGATTCATCCTTGCTGTGGTGGTATTGGGTTACACCTTTGAACATTGGTTGAGTGTCAGCAGCTTGCCGTGGTTTGTCCTGTCGTTATTGATTGCGATTTGGCTGGCCAGCTTGATCGTACCGGAGAATGCGGCCAGGCATCTGCCTTTAGATCATGAGCCTTTACACAGGATTTTAAAAAAACCACAGGTCCTGGGTTTGCTGATTGCATGTTTCTGCATGCAGGCCAGCCATGGACCGTATTACGCCATCTATTCGCGTTACATGGAAAGTTACCACTATAGCGTGAGTATGATCAGTGGTTTTTGGGCACTGGGTGTCATTGCCGAAGTCGGCGTTTTTCTCACCATGGCAAAATTGAACAAGCATTTCAGTTTGTGGCAACTGCTCAGTTTTAGTTTGCTCATCGGTGTCGTGCGCTGGGGTCTGATTGCCTTGATTCCAACGTCATTACCATTGATGCTGCTTGCGCAAATCATGCATGCAGCCACCTTTGGGATTTATCACGCCACGGCGATTCGGTTAATCCATCAGCATTTCACCGGACGGCATCAAGGTAAGGGACAGGCTTTATACAGCGGCATCAGTTTTGGCGCGGGTGGCGCGCTTGGCAGTATCTACAGCGGATTAGTCTGGGATAACATCAATCGCCCGACTATTTTTCTGATCTCAGCCGGATTCGCCGCGCTGGGATGGTTTTTTACGTGGAAATATGTGCGACCCGCACATTAACCTGGCTGGCAAGATAGGGATTGCCTGACTATGATCAACCAGGCACAAGCACGATAGAGTAGGTATGTCGATGGCAACACAAACACATGATGTCCTGATAATTGGCGGTGGCATTTCCGGCAGTGCATTGTTATATCTTTTGGCGCGCTATACCGATGTGAAATCTCTGGCACTGGTCGAGAAATATGCGACGATCGCCTCGTTGAATACGCATGGCAGCAATAATAGTCAAACATTGCATTGTGGTGATATCGAAACTAATTACACTTTAGAGAAGGCTGTCAAGGTTAAAGCTGGCGCAGCCATGTTGGAGCGTTTTGCGTTGCAGTCGCCACAACGCGACAAATTGATTTATAAAAACCAAAAAATGGTGCTGGGTGTGGGTGAGCAGGAATGTGAGTTCCTGCACAAACGCTTTGCCGCGTTTAGCCCACATTTTCCCGCGATGCAATGTCTGGAAAAAGATGGCATCGCCAGACTCGAACCGAAATTGGTCGAAGGGCGCACTGAACGTATTCTGGCGCTGGCTACCACGGATCATTACACCACAGTGAATTTTCAGGCTGTCTCGGATGCGATGGTGGGAGCAGCGCGTGTGGCAGAAAGTAAATCCGTGCAGGTGCAGACGAATACCCAGGTCACACATATCCGTCAGGAAGATTCGGTTTATGTTGTGCAAACAAATAACGGTGAACTGCGCGCACGGTTTGTCGTGGTGTCGACCGGTGGTCACAGCCTGTTGTTTGCGCAACGTATGGGTTATGGTAACGAATATGCCTGTTTACCGGTGGCGGGCAGTTTTTACTTTGCCCCGCAGGTATTGAACGGTAAAGTGTATACAATCCAAAAAGATAAATTACCATTTGCCGCTGTGCATGGTGATCCGGATATTTTGGTACCGGGTAAAACCCGCTTCGGTCCAACCGCACTCGTTCTGCCGATGCTGGAAAGGCACAACTGGGCCACAATTCCGGAATTTTTTGAAACTTTCAGCTTTGGTAAAGGCGTGCGTGGTGTCATGTGGGATTTGATGAAGGACAGTGAAATCCGCGCCTATATGATGCGCAATATGTTGTTCGAGGTCCCCGTCGTACGCGAACGATTATTCGTGGACGATGTGAAGAAAATCGTACCGAGCATTCAGGTCAGTGATCTGACGTTTGCGAAAGGCTTCGGTGGCGTGCGACCGGTGATGGTCGATAAAGCCAATCGTAAATTGCATTTGGGTGAGGCGAAGATCAATCCGGGCACCGGGATCATTTTTAACATGACGCCCTCACCGGGTGCGACCAGTTGTTTGCAGAACGGTGAGCAGGATATGCGGAGTATTGCGGCGTATTTGCAGTGTCAGATTAATGAAGAATTGTTAGCGAAAGAATTAAAATATTAACAACAGATGTAATAGGCTGAACGTAAACTTTACTCGATTGTATCGAGGGTTGCCGGGCAGTTAACCTGCGACAGCGAGACAGGGAAGTCGAGCGCGCAGCGTGAAGACAGGATGTCATGTCGCTGCGAAAAGCGGGTTAACTGCCCGGCAAGCCTTTGCACGAATTATACAATCGTCTCAATATTATACCGGGATAATTATTTGTGTCGTCGTTACTTCTATATTGTCGCCCCGGATTCGAATCCGAATGTGCCCAGGAAATCCAGCAGGTATTAGCTGCTGAGAATGTGCAAACACAAATTCTGTCTGGTCTGGTGGTATGCCATAGTGACACCGATGTGGACCTGATGGCGCAAACAGACTTTCAACATCTGATCTTTGCCCGCCAGTGGTTTGATGTGATTGCCCACCTGACCGAACTCAATACCAATGACCGTGTCACGGCCATTGTGCAAGCGTGCCAACCGATGCGGAATCGGGTACACGAAGTGTTTATCGAAACTCCGGATACCGATATTGCAAAAGTGCTGACACCTTTGTGTAGGGGTATCGGTCGACCCTTGGATATGGCGCTGCAAAAAGCCGGTAAGCTGCAAAAGAATTCACCGTGGCGTTTGCATATCTGTTTTACTGCAACCAATGAAGTGTGGATCGGTATTTCGGATCGGCATAACAGCTCGCCCTGGCAAATGGGCATCCCGCGCCTGAAATTTCCCCAGGACGCGCCGAGTCGTTCTACGTTAAAACTCGAAGAAGCCATTCTGGTGTTGATTGATCGCAAACAACAAGAGCATGTCTTTAAACCCGGACGCCGCGCGATCGATCTGGGCGCCGCACCCGGTGGTTGGACCTATCAATTGGTCAAACGCGGCATGCTGGTGATTGCCATCGATAACGGCAAGATGGACCCGGTACTCATGGCCACTGAAATGGTCGAGCATCAACGCGCCGATGGGTTTAATTACAAACCACAACGTCCGGTCGACTGGATGGTGTGTGATATCGTCGAAAAACCAATTCGTGTGGCCGAGCTGGTGGCCAAATGGTTTATCAACGGCTGGTGCCAGCATTGTATCTTTAATCTGAAACTGCCGATGAAGCAACGTTATGCGGAAGTGCAGAAATGTTTCACGTTAATCGATAAGCAGTTTAAACAAAAGAAAATTGATTACCATCTGGCGGCAAAACAGCTTTATCATGATCGCGACGAGATAACGGTCTATTTGCGCCGCGATAATAAGAAACAGTGATGAATCTTCGCATTGCCAGCAAAATCTTCCGGTATGGTTTTGGCGGTGATATCGGTGATGTCGAATTCAGTCAGATTGTCGGTATTGAGCTTGAATTTACGGAAATTGTTGGAAAAGACGATCACGCCATCTGGCGCTAATACCTTGGCGACATCACGCAGCAGTTCAACGTGATCCCGTTGAATATCCAGCGTGCCTTGCATGCGTTTGGAACGCGAGAAACTTGGCGGATCCAGAAAGATCAGATCAAAGCGGCGCGCAGTAGGTTCGCTGAGTAGTTGCAAGATATCCGCTTGAATGAATTCGTGGCTGTTATTGTCAATTCCATTTAATTCCAGATTGCGTTGCGCCCATTCCAAATAGGTATTCGACATATCAACCGTGGTTGTTGATTCCGCGCCACCGAGTGCGGCATACACGGTTGCAGTGCCGGTGTAGGCAAACAGATTCAGCACATGTTTGTCGTTGGCCATATCCTGGATCAGCTGACGGGTGAGACGGTGATCCAGAAATAAACCTGTGTCGAGGTAATCGGTGAAGTTCACCAGGAATTTCCCAGGACCTTCGCTGACTTCATGGAATTCATTGCGTTCGGCCAGTTTTTCATATTGCCCGCCAGACTTTTGTTGGCGACGGTGTTTTAAATACACATCCGCACTGGGAACTTGCAATACCTCGGCGGTGATCGCCACGGCCTCGGCGAGGCGTTGATGTGCTTTATCCGGATCGATGGTTTTGGGTGCTTCGTATTCCTGGATGTGCACATACAAACGATCGCTGTGATACAGATCGATGGCGAGATTGTATTCGGGCATATCAGCGTCATATAAACGATAGCAGCTGATGTTTTCCCGCTGCGCCCATGCACCGAACTTGCGGATGTTTTTGTGCAGGCGGTTGGCAAACATTTCAGCACTGGCGCTGAAAGTTTGTGGTGCGCGTGGTTTGGGATTGTCAATGGCGTAGTGTTCTTCGCTGACCAGGTAATGCAGCAATTTGCATTCGATCGCACCGTTATACAGTGAGTGCTTGCGTTGCGGCCGGATGCCGACATGACGTCCCATATCGGGATTGCCGGTGAAGAGGGCAACGCGCCAGTTGGGAAAATGCGTTTTGCATTGCTGGCCGAGTTCCCGATACAACGCGGGTAACGTGTCTTTTTCACCCATGCGGTGACCATAGGGTGGATTGATGATCACCAAACCAGCGGCAGTTGATTCACCGCTGGTATTGGTCAGTTCGCGGCGGACAAAACGTAAATGATTTTCCAGACCCAATCGTTCGGCATTGTGTCGCGCACTGCGAATCGCTTCGTCATCCTGATCGTAACCGACAATCGTCGGCAAGCGTGCCAGTCCTTCGGCGCGGCGCGTCTTGGCGGCATCGACCAGGGTGATCCAGGTGTTGCGATCATGTTGCGGCCAACGCAGGAAACCAAAATGATCCCGCGTTAATCCCGGCGCGATGTCGGCAGCGATCAGTGCGGCTTCAAGACACAGCGTGCCAGAACCACACATCAGATCGACCAGCGTGCCACCATGCGCAGCGATGTTCGGCCAATCGGCGCGTAACAAAATCGCGCAGGCGAGATTTTCCTTTAATGGGGCGGCGACCGAATCCAGCCGATAACCGCGGCGATGTAAACTGTCACCGGATAAATCCAGACTGACGGTGGCGATGTCACGTTGCAAATACACATTGAGTCGCAGATCCGGTGTCACCGTATCGACACTGGGGCGTTCGCCATGCTGATCCCGCAATTGATCGCATATGGCATCCTTGACTTTGAGCGCGCCGAAGTTACTGTGTGTAATCGCGCTATTGGTGCCACTGAAATCCACCGCCAATGTGCCAAACGCCGTGACATGTTGATCCCAAGGGATGGTGCGGATCTGATCGTAGAGTGCCTGCGCCGATAACACTTCGCAGGATAACAGCGGCATTAAAATACGGCTCGCCAGGCGCGACCACAAACACACCCGATAGGCATCGATCATCTGGCCTTCGAAATTCACGCCGGCACGAGTAATTTTAATATTGTGCGCACCTAGCGCCGTGAGTTCCTGCGCCAGTAACTCTTCCAGACCTTTGGGGCATGTGGCAAAAAAATTTGTCATTGTATTTGTCGGTTTATTCGGTTTATGTTGAACATAGCGGGTGTTGGTATCTCTCCATATGGATGTATTCACGCGTGTCACACCAAATGGGGAGATACCAACGCCTCATCTTACTGATTGTCTCGTAACATCTTCTGCATCGCCAGCGCCGCATTCGACAACGTACGTCCACCGTGCCAAACGATACCCAACTCACGTTGCATCTGTAAACCTTTCAAGCGCAGTGGTTTGATATCTTTACTCAACATCGAATCCGGCAATACACTCCAACCCAAACCGACGCTGACCATCATTTTGATGGTTTCCAGATAATTAGTCACCAAACCAATGTTCACATGCAAGTGTTGTTTGGCAAATACCTGTTCGATGATCTGCCGCGTGAAGGTACCGTGCGCGGGCAGGATTGCTTTATGTTCCATCAGTTGCGTCAGCGTGACATTCCTCATGCTCGCCAGTGGATGACTCTTGCTGACGATGATCGACATCGGATCCGGCCAGATGCGTTGTGACAGCAGTAGCGGGCTCGGGTTTAACGGCAGTGTGACGATACCCAGTTCCAACTCACCTTGTTCCACAGCACGACAGGCCAGTTCGGAATCCATGAACTGGATATCCAATTCGACATCCGGAAATTGTTTGGTAAAGGCACGCAATACCGGTGGCAGGCGATGCAGACCGATGTGATGACTGGTACCGATATGCAATTCGCCAGCGGTCTGTCCCGACAGATTTTGTAATACCCGACGACTGTCTTCGATTTCTTGCAGGATGAGGCGTGCGCGTGGCAACAGCGTGCGCCCGGCCTCGGTAAGGCTGATCTGCCGGCCTATGCGGTCAAACAAACGGTTATTCAGTTCGTTTTCCAATGACGCAATGCGCTTGCTGATGGCAGGTTGGGTCAGATACAGCTTATCGGAGGCCAGCGAAAACGAGCCGGAGTCGGCAACAGTAATAAAAGCGTGCAGGCTGGCGATATCCATCAATCCAGTTCCGGGGTTACAGGGGCGAGGGCCATATTGTGTATAACTAATAGTAATACATATTATGAAAATAATGAATTAGTTTTATATTAAAACTTGCGCTATCGTTGCGCTCAGTCAGGCTTTTAATTCATTGAGCGACAAACTCGGGAGTAACTGATGGTTAAGGGATATTGGGTCGTACAGGTCGATGTGACTGACGCCGAACAGTTCAAGGCCTACCTTGCTGCTGCACCAGCTGCGCTCAATAAATACGGCGCACGCTTTTTAACGCGGGCAGGTCGTTTTGAAAATCCTGAAGGCACCGCCCGTACACGTAATACCGTGGTGGAGTTTCCCTCCTATCAGGCGGCGCTGGATTGCTGGAACTCAGCGGAATACCAGCATGCGATCACATTACGGCAACCGGCGGCGGTGGTGAATCTCGTCATCATTGAGGGTTACGACGGCACACAGCCTTCACCTTGAATTAATGTTAATCAGGATATAGCGAACGATTTATGCGGACACTCTACGACAAACTCTGGGACAGCCATGTGGTGCGCGATAACGGCGACGGCACGGCGTTGATCTATATCGACAGGCATTTGGTGCACGAGGTAACCTCGCCGCAGGCTTTTGACGGTTTACGTATGGCAGGCCGCAAGCCCTGGCGCGTGAATGCCAATTTAGCCACACCGGATCACAATGTACCGACGACGCAACGTGCCAAAGGCATCGCTGATCCGATCTCGAAGATCCAGGTTGATACGCTCGATCAGAATTGTGCCGAATTCGGTATCACCGAATTCAAGATGAATGACATCCGTCAGGGCATCGTACATGTGATCGGTCCCGAACAGGGTGCGACGTTGCCCGGTATGACCGTGGTCTGCGGTGATTCGCATACCTCGACGCACGGTGCATTCGGTGCGTTGGCGTTCGGTATCGGCACCTCGGAAGTCGAGCATGCGCTCGCAACCCAATGTTTGATTTTAAAAAAATCCAAATCGATGCTGGTGCGCGTTGATGGTCAGGCCGGCAATGGCGTCACGGCGAAAGACATTATCCTGGCGATCATTGGCAAGATCGGCACGGCCGGTGGGACAGGTTATGCGATTGAATTCGGTGGCGAGGCGATTCGTGCCTTGTCGATGGAAGGTCGCATGACCTTGTGCAACATGGCAATCGAAGCCGGTGCGCGCGCGGGAATGGTCGCGGTTGACGACACAACGATAAACTATGTTAAAGGTCGGCCGTTTGCACCCAAGGGCGCAATGTGGGAACAGGCCGTGCAGTCGTGGCGTGACTTGGTCAGTGATGCCGGTGCGAAGTTTGACAGCGTGGTGATACTGAATGCTGCGGACATCCAACCGCAGGTTACCTGGGGCACCTCACCGGAAATGGTGATTGGTATTGATGGCAAGATTCCCGATCCCAATTCATTTGCAGACACTGTCAAGCGTGAAGGTGCCAGTGCCGCATTAAAGTACATGGGTTTGCAGGCGAATGTGCCGATTAGCAGCGTTGCAATTGATAAAGTGTTTATCGGTTCGTGTACCAATGCGCGTATCGAAGATTTGCGCGCGGCGGCGGCGATCGCGCAAGGTCGTCAAGTCGCGAAGAACGTGAAACTCGCGATGGTGGTGCCGGGTTCGGGATTGGTGAAACAACAAGCCGAACAGGAAGGTCTGGATAAAATTTTCCGCGACGCCGGTTTTGAATGGCGCGATCCGGGTTGTTCAATGTGTTTGGCGATGAATGCCGATCGATTAGAGCCGGGTGAGCGGTGTGCTTCAACATCGAATCGGAATTTTGAAGGCCGGCAGGGCCAGGGTGGGCGTACCCATCTGGTGAGTCCGGCGATGGCCGCCGCCGCCGCGGTGCAGGGTCATTTTGTCGATGTGCGCGACATAAAATAAGGCGAACATATATTATGCAAAAATTTGAAACCTTAACCGGGATTGTGGTGCCGATGGATCGCGCCAACGTCGATACCGATGCGATCATTCCCAAACAATTTTTAAAGTCGATTAAACGCAGCGGCTTTGGACCGAACTTGTTTGATGAATGGCGTTATCTGGATCACGGCGAGCCCGGCATGGATAACAGTAAACGCAAACTCAATCCGGAGTTTGTATTGAATCAACCGCGCTATAAAGGTGCACAGATTTTATTGGCGCGCGAGAATTTTGGCTGCGGCTCCTCACGTGAACATGCCCCATGGGCATTACTGGACTACGGGATTCGTGCGATCATTGCGCCGAGTTATGCCGATATCTTTTATAATAACTGTTTCAAGAATGGTATCCTCCCGATTGTTATGGATGCAAGAACGGTTGATCAGTTATTTAATGAAGTACAGGCTAATTCCGGTTATCAGTTAACGGTGGATTTACCAAGTCAAACCGTGCGCACACCAAAAGATCACAGCGTGGCATTTGAAGTGGATGGTTTCCGTAAACATTGCTTATTGCATGGGCTGGATGATATCGGGCTGACCTTGGAACATGTTGAAGATATACGTACTTATGAAACCAAGCGCAAACAAGCTGCGCCGTGGTTGTTTTGAGAATAATGGCGAGCAGCCTGGAAACAATAGGGTAAGATTGAGATGAAAAAGATATTGGTACTACCTGGTGATGGCATCGGTCAGGAAATCGTGGCTGAAGCCGTCAAAGTGATTACGGTTCTGCAGCAACAACATGGTTTGCAGGTAACGCTCGAACATGATGTGGTTGGTGGTACCGCTTATGATCAAAAAGGCTCACCGTTACCCGATGATGTATTAGCAAAAGCCAAAGCGGCGGATGCCGTATTACTTGGTGCCGTCGGCGGATCAAAATGGGAAAGTCTGCCGATTGCGGTACGACCGGAAAAAGGTCTGTTAGGCTTGCGTGCCGGACTGGGCTTATTTGCGAATTTGCGTCCGGCCTTGTTGTATCCGCAACTCGCTTCAGCATCGACCTTAAAGCCGGAAGTCGTCGCAGGGCTGGACATCCTGATTGTGCGCGAACTTACCGGGGATATTTATTTTGGTCAGCCACGTGGTGTCCGTACCTTGCCCAATGGTGAACGTGAAGGGTTCAATACCATGGTGTATCGTGAGAGCGAGATCGAGCGCATTGCCCGTGTGGCGTTTGACAGTGCGCGTAAGCGCAACAAGAAAGTTTGTTCAGTCGATAAGGCCAATGTCCTGGAATGTACCGAACTGTGGCGTGAAGTGGTGACGCGGGTCGCGAAGGACTATCCGGACGTGCAACTATCGCACATGTATGTCGACAACGCCGCGATGCAATTGGTGCGCGCCCCCAAACAATTCGACGTGATGGTGACCGGCAATATCTTTGGCGACATTCTTTCGGATGAAGCCTCGATGCTGACCGGCTCGATTGGCATGCTGCCGTCAGCGTCGCTAAATGAAAAAGGCCAGGGCATGTACGAGCCAATCCATGGCTCCGCGCCAGACATTGCCGGTAAAGGCATTGCCAATCCAATTGCAACGATTTTATCGGTCGCGATGATGTTACGTTATTCATTGGCGCAACCGGAATTGGCTGATCACATTGAGCGTGCGGTACGTAAGGTGTTGGATCAAGGCTATCGTACTGCGGATATTTACACCGATGGCACAACGAAGGTTGGCACCATGCAAATGGGCGATGCCATCATTGCCGCGCTGCGTCACGGTTAACGAATTCAAATCTATTTTACGAGGAAGCAACTATGCACAAGGTAGGATTAATTGGTTGGCGCGGTATGGTGGGTTCGGTGCTGATGCAACGTATGCGGGAAGCAAAGGATTTTGATGGCATTGATCCCGTCTTCTTTACCACTTCACAGGCAGGACAGGCTGGGCCGAATATCGGTAAAACGGTACCGCCGCTGAAGGATGCCAAAAATATCGACGAGCTGAAACAGATGGACATCATCATCACCTGTCAGGGTGGTGATTACACTAAGGATATCTTTCCAAAATTACGTAGTGCCGGTTGGAAGGGTTACTGGATCGATGCCGCTTCGACGTTGCGCATGGAGAAAGATGCCATCATTGTGCTGGATCCGGTGAATCTGCAGGTCATGCAGGATGGGATTAAAAATGGCATCAAGACCTATGTCGGTGGCAACTGTACCGTCAGTTTGATGTTGATCGCGCTGGGCGGTTTGTTCCAAAAAGATTTAATAGAATGGATTTCACCAATGACTTATCAGGCGGCTTCGGGTGCCGGCGCACAAAACATGCGCGAGCTGATTCAACAAATGGGTGCGATAAACAGCGAAGTCAAAACTTTATTGGATGATCCGGCGTCGGCGATTCTGGAAATCGATCGCAAGATCACCAGTTTCTTGCGCAGCGATAAATATCCATTGAACGTCTGGCCAGCACCATTGGCAGCCAGCCTGATCCCGTGGATCGATTCACAACTGGAGAGTGGTCAATCACGTGAAGAATGGAAGGCCCAGGTGGAAGCCAATAAAATACTGGGTACCAGCAAGGCTATTCCGATCGATGGATTGTGTGTCCGGGTTGGCGCGATGCGCTGTCATAGTCAGGCATTAACCATCAAAATGAAGAAAGATGTCCCGCTGGACGAAATTCACGATATTTTGGCGCAGGCCAATCAGTGGGTGAAAGTCATACCCAATGATCGCGAGATCACCATGAAGGAACTTACTCCTGCCGCAGTGACAGGTACGTTGACAGTACCGGTGGGCCGTTTGCGTAAATTGACCATGGGTAAGGACTATTTATCTGCCTTTACGGTAGGTGATCAACTGCTGTGGGGTGCGGCTGAACCATTACGTCGTACCTTGCGGATCCTCATCAATAAGTAATTTTATTTAATCGAGATATTACTGCATCGTGCGCGCTATAATACGCGCACGATGATTTCCTGTTTTTTCCTATGAAAAATCCTGTTTCTTTGGCGATAGTCGGCGCAACCGGGTTGATCGGTGACGCCGTAGTGAACTTGCTGGCGGCGCGTGAGTTTCCAATAGATCAGATTTATTTACTGGCGAGTGCAGAATCAGCCGGGACACCAATTGAATTTAATGAAAAATCCCATCGCGTCCGTGATCTGGCGGGATTTGATTTCAGCCAGGTAGAATTGGCGATATTTTGTGCTCCTGCCAAGGTCGCCGCGCACTATGTGCCGGTTGCTCAAGCTGCGGGTTGTACAGTTATTGATCATTCTGATTATTTTCGTCTGGATGATTCGGTCCCCCTGGTGATTCCTGAAATCAATCCACATTTATTGGAGACATGCCGACCAGGGGATTTAATCAGTTGTCCGGATAGTGCCACGACGCAAATGTTGCTGGCAATTTACCCTATATATCAAGAAGTTGGAATTAAACGTATTGATGTCACCACCTGTTTGGCCGTTTCATCAATCGGTAAGATCGGCATTGAGGAATTGTCGAAACAAGCCATTGCGCTGCTCAACCTGAAAAAATTGCAAGCCAAGCAATTTTCTCAACAAATTGCATTTAATTTACTACCTCAAGATACGGAATTTGCCGATGCAGATTTGAGCAGGCAGGAATCCTTATTTATTAAAGAAACTCAAAAAATTCTGGCTGATCCCGATATAAGTATTGCACCCTGGCATATCGATGCACCGGTCTTTTTTGGGCACTCCCAGACCTTAACTATTGAAACTAAAGAAAATATTTCAGTGGAAGATGCCAGTAATCTACTGGCTGGAATGCCAGGACTGGTTCATGACAAACAAATTGATGCGTTAATACCAACGGCCGTTACCCATGCGGCGAGCCATGAAGAGGTATACCTTGGCAGACTCCGCAGTCTCCCTGAGCCCTTACACGGTGTGGGCATGTGGTTGGTGGCCGATAATATCCGGCGGGGTGCGGCAATGGGGAGTGTTCAAATTGCAGAAATTTTGGTAAAAGGCTATTTATAAGCTATAGTTACCAAACACTTATAAAGGGCATTCTAGGTTTTTAGGACCAACTCCATGAGCCAAAAGATTATTTTGGCCCTTTTGCTTTGGAAGCGGGAGACTCATACATGCAGGAATGGGCAATGAAAAGCGGAAAAATTTTAATCGGTGCGATTGTTGCCGCGTTACTGATATTACCTCTTTACGCCGACGCCCTCGGCTTTGGAAATATCAAAGTTAAATCGGCTTTGAATGAAGCGCTGGATGCTGAAATCGAATTACTTTCGGCAACAGATGAAGATGTCAAAGATCTCGAAGTCAAACTTGCCTCACGCGAGGCATTTTTGCGTGCCGGTGTCGATCGTTCGGCACAGCTTACTGCGATTAAATTTACGGTTAGCAAACATAACGGTAAATATTATGTGTATCTAAAAACACCGCAATCGGTGCGCGAACCGTTTATGAATTTCCTGCTCGAAATGAATTGGAAAAACGGGCGGATGTTACGTGAGTACACCGTCTTACTTGATCCACCAAATCGTAAACCACCTCAAGTCGCTGCAGCACCAGAACCGACATTACCCAGTGTCGCAGTGCAACCTGAACCGGCACCTGCGCCAGTATCACCAACTGTTGCGCCTGAACCATCGATTGAAGCCGCTCAAGCAACTCCTCCCGCTGCTGCTGAGCCTGTTAAGGTAAGTCCTGCTGTTGAACCTGTTGCAGAGCCTGCGGCTGCGCCAGAGGCAGCGGTTGCTCCGGAAACACCGAAGGCAAGCAAGAAGAAAAGTAAAAAGAAATCTAAAAACGCGGCAAAAGAATCAGCCACACCTGCAGAAGCGCCGCTGCCTTCTGCCGAACCAGCTGCAACTACTGAGACGGCACCTGTGCCTGCTGCTGGAGTTTCTGGAAGTACAGCAGCCACGGCACCAGTACAAGATGACGGTTTGTTCCCGCGGTTGCCCCTGGATGAAAATAATGATGTCGATGTCAAAGCTCTTGAAGAATCCATCAAACAGTCTGAGGCTGAACATAAAGAAGAAGTGCCGGTTGCAACACCGTCTGCGCAAATTACCCCAGAAGCGATTCCAGCACCCACAGTCGAACCAGTTCCCGCAGCTGAACCTGTTACTGCTGAACCGGCAAAAATACCCGAACCCGTAACAGCGGCTGAGCCAAGTGACGCTAAGGCGCCCGTATCGGCAACACCGGCACCGGCTGGATCATTGGATTATGGAATTACTCGCAAAGGCGATAATCTCTGGACGGTAGCTTCCAAACTCAAACCCAGTGAGGAAGTCACTATTTACCAGGTTATGATGGCATTACAGCAAAGTAATCCTGATGCCTTTGTGAAAGGCAATATTCATCGACTCAAAGCCAATCAGGTCTTACGCATCGAAGATCCGCGTTTACTGACGGCCATGACGAAGCAACAGGCTTCCAAACGTTATGAAGAGCAGACGCGTGAATGGCAGGATTATTTAACCAGTGTTGGTGCGCAGGTACCAAGACAGGCCATTGTTGCTGGTGATGCCGGTACTGGTACTGAAGCAACCGGCAGTATTCCATCCGGTGAATTGACCCTGTCACCACCCACAGGTGAAGGAGAGGGCGCAGGTAGTGGTAAGAGCGACAAACTTGCCAAAAAGCAAAATACTGATCAGTTGCGTAAGCAGGTTCAAAAAGCCGTCGCTGATGCCGAATCGGAACGCCGCAAGAGTTCCGAACTATCCTCACGGGTGGAAGATCTCGAAAAAGAGTTAAAACGTCTGGAGAATCTGGTTACCGTTAAAGACAGCGATCTCGCCGCGCTTCAGCGCAAACTGGAAGAAGTACAAAAACAACGTACTGGTGCAAAACCATCGAAGCCTGTGGAAGTTGCAGAAGTTCCTCCTGCACCGGTTAAACCCGAACCTGAAGTAGCACCTGCACCGGTTGAAACACCAAAACCAGCACCAACAGAAATTGCTGCAACAGCTCCACCGGAACAGGTGACACCACCACCGGTTAGCGAAGCAGCCAAACCTGAAGAACCGAAGGTAGAACCTGTTGCTCCCGCCGCAACTCCAAAGGCGACGCCTTCGGTTACATCTGTGAAGCCGGTTGAGCAACGCGGCAGCGGTTTTATTGCCAATGTCCTGGGTATGCTGGGTGGCCTGGGTATGTATTTGATGATTGGCGGTATTGTATTGCTGTTGTTAATCATTTTGTTGTTTGTTTGGGTGCGTCGTCGCAACAAGATCCACTTCCAGGAAAGTATCCTGAAAGGTGGTGCGACAACAATGGATTCGCAATTAAATAGCACATCAGCATCTGCACCAGTTTCATCACAGTCCAGTTTGATGACCGGTGGAGAGTCATCGTTCCTGAGTGATTTTGCAATCAGTGGCGTGAGTGCTATTCAAGCAGAAGATTCTGAAGTTGATCCGCTGACCGAAGCCGACGTCTTTATGGCTTATGGCCGTTATGAGGCAGCCGAAGAACGTCTCAATGAAGCGATCAGACACGACCCTAATCGTGGTGAATTGCGTGTTAAGTTGTTGGAATTATTCTCTACAACCAAGAACAAAAAAGCTTTTGAGACGGCAGCGGAAGACTATTACGCTGCGTTGGGTGGTCAAACGGGAAGTAATCCGTTGTGGCAAAAAGTGGTATCAATGGGTTCCGATATCGCACCGAATAATCCTTTATTTAAAGGCGGTAGCGGTGGTGGTGGCAACAACTTCACCAACAGTACAGCCAATCTCAATGATAGCAAGGTCATGGATATTGGTCTGGATACGGGAGCTTTCAGTAAGAGTGATTTTGCAACACCCGCACCGAAGAATAAGCCTGCAACGGCGAAAGCCGATGATAGCCTCGACTTCAATCTCGACTTTGACGATAAAACAGTTATTCCGCCGCCCAAAGCAGCGCAAACGAGTGGCGATGACAATACTGAGGGTGGTCTGGATTTTAATCTTGATTTTGGTACAGATAGCGGTTCTGGTAAGGCGTCAAGTTCAGCGTCAGCACCTGCAGCAGCAAGTGACGATGATGGTCTGGATTTCAGCATCAACATGGATCAAGACGAGGAACCAACTGCCACTGACCTTAAATTTGATTCAGATGACGATGTAACCGGTGAGCTTGATTTTGATCTTGAGTCCCCTGGCCCCGGTAGTGCTGGTCGTGGAACCAACAAGTCCAGCATGGCGATGGATCTCGATGCCAGTGACGCGATCAATCTGGATATGCCTACTGGCGGAGATGAAGTCGGTACCAAACTGGATCTGGCGCGCGCTTATATCGACATGGGTGATCCCGATGGAGCTCGTAGTATCCTCGATGAAGTGATTACCGAAGGCAGTGAAGGCCAAAAGCAGGAAGCACGTCAGCTGATGTCACAAATCGGCTAGCATCGCTTGATGCATCCGGCCATCCGGATTGTTATTTTTCTGATATTACTGGGCGTGTTAGCGCACGCCCGGATTTATGTCCCGCTAATCATTTTTACTGTCGCTGTATTAATTTTCCCTCAGCATAGCTTCCATGGATTGCTTCGCACCTGGAGACTATTTTGGCGGTTACGCTGGTTGTTTTTATCCATCACGATACTTTATTTACTGGTTACCCCTGGTACGCCTCTCGAGCAAAAGTTTTTGCCATGGTCACCTGCATATGAAGGAGTGTTACTCGTACTGCAACGCTTGTCAGGCTGGCTGGTCATATTATATTTGTTCGCACTGTTTTCTTTGATGACGACGCCTGCACAATGGCAAAGTGGTATCTACTGGCTTCTTAACTCGATCCGCTGGCCAAACCGGATGGCGGAACGCGTAACGTTGCGAATGGCATTGACCATGCAGGCAGTGATTGAGATGCAACAACAGGTTACCCTGCAGCAAACCGAACTAAAAGGACATGTGATTCATTCGTATATTGAACGAATCACAACAACATTAATTCGCGCACAACAACAGGCAATGCAAATGCCGATACAACAAATAAATATTGATGCCGATACACCACCGCAATGGTATGAGTGGTCTTATCCACTGCTGATGACGCTTGGTCTGACTGGCTTGCAGCAAGTTATTTTTTCTTGGCGTTGAATCAGACTATGAGAATTGCCATGGGAATTGAGTACGATGGTTCCGCGTATTGCGGATGGCAATATCAGGATCATTGCCGTTCCGTACAGGCAACTGTCGAGACTGCACTGGCAAAGGTTGCCAATGAAAATATTCGGCTGCATTGTGCCGGTCGCACTGATGCAGGCGTACATGCACTTTGTCAGGTTGTACACTTTGATACAACCGCGCAACGTGACATGCGTGGCTGGGTGTTTGGCTGCAATGCAAACTTGCCTAACAATGTTGCGGTATTATGGGCAAAAGAAGTCCCGGAGACATTCCATGCACGTTATGCCGCAGAACGACGCGCGTATCGTTATATCATTCTTAACCGGCCAATTCGGCCGGGGTTGCAAACCAGGCGCGTAAGCTGGGAATATCGCCCATTGGATGTGGCGCGTATGCAAGCAGCGGCCAAGGATTTACTTGGCGAACATGATTTTAGTGCGTATCGTGCCCAGGCTTGTCAGGCAAAATCTCCGGTCCGCACAATACATAGGCTCGAGCTACACCGTGCCGGAGATCAGGTGATACTCGATATCGATGCTAATGGTTTTTTACATCACATGGTGCGTAATATTGCCGGTGTATTAATGGACATTGGTGCTGGTGAACAGCTGCCACAGTGGGCAAAAGAAATTCTGGAGTGCCGCAATCGCAGTCAGGCTGGTATGACTGCTCCAGCAGATGGTTTGTACTTCATGACAGCATATTATCCAGTGCATTTTGCTATCCCACAGATGGAGTCATTTGCCCCGCTTTGTTAAGCTGTTTGTCTGAATACGGAATTGATGAATCATGCACACGCGAATTAAAATTTGCGGGATTACCCGCCTCGAAGATGCACAAGCGGCGGTGACTGCAGGAGCGGATGCCCTTGGATTTGTGTTTTACCCAGATAGCCCACGCTACGTAGAAACAGCTGTTGCATCGGCAATTGCAACCCGGATTCCACCATTTGTAACGCGAGTTGGTTTATTCGTGAATGCTGAGTCCGCGGCAGTGCAACAAATACTGGGGCAGGTCGCGCTAGACTGTCTGCAATTTCATGGTGATGAATCTCCGGAATTTTGCTCACAATTTCGGCGGCCCTACATCAAAGCCATTCGCATGCAGCCTGATTTGGTTGTTGAATCAGCAATACGGCGCTACTCGACAGCGCAGGGAATATTACTGGATGCCTATGATCCCCAAAAACCTGGTGGTACGGGCCAGATTTTTGACTGGTCACGTATACCACAAGGCCTGGCGAGGGCATTGATCCTGGCCGGGGGCCTCAATCCGGAAAATGTTGCCAGTGCGGTCCGCCAAACCCATCCTTATGCCGTGGATGTCAGTGGTGGTGTAGAGGCGAGCAAAGGGATCAAAGATCACGCTAAAATACGCGCTTTCATACGTGAGGTACGTGCCCTTGACGGCAATTAAATCCCAGTTATCCCATCCCTATCATTACCCGGATGAATTTGGTCATTTTGGTCCTTATGGCGGCCGCTTTGTCGCAGAAACTTTGATGGCCCCGATCGATGAGCTGACTACCGCTTATGCGCAGTGCATAACAGATCCGGCATTTATCGCTGAATTCGATGATGAGCTACGTAATTATGTGGGCCGTCCGTCCCCACTGTACTATGCCAAACGTTGGAGCGAGCGTTTGGGCGGCGCAAAGATTTATCTAAAACGTGAAGATTTGAATCACACCGGCGCACATAAAATCAACAACACCGTTGGCCAGGCACTATTGGCCAGGCGCATGGGCAAAAAGCGGGTTATCGCTGAAACCGGTGCGGGTCAACACGGGGTGGCAACAGCTACCGTCGCTGCGCGTTACGGCATGGAATGTGTGGTGTACATGGGTGAAGAAGATATCCATCGCCAAGCCATGAATGTGTTTCGTATGAAGCTATTGGGAGCCACTGTGGTGCCGGTAACAGCGGGTTCGAAAACGCTTAAAGACGCGCTCAATGAGGCCATGCGTGATTGGGTAACCAATGTGGATTCCACGTTTTATATTATCGGGACGGTGGCTGGCCCCCATCCGTATCCGGCGATGGTGCGGGATTTTCAGGCCATTATTGGCCGGGAAGCACGCGATCAGGTACTGGCTCAGGAAGGCCGGCTACCCGATGCTTTAGTCGCCTGTGTTGGAGGTGGCTCCAATGCCATAGGATTGTTTTATCCATTCATTGAAGATACCAGCGTACAGCTTTATGGCGTGGAAGCAGCCGGTTTAGGGATTGCCACAGGACAACATGCGGCGACCTTATGTGCCGGCAAATCGGGGGTATTACATGGTAACCGGACATACCTCATCGAAGACCAGGATGGTCAGATTATTCCGACCCATTCGATTTCAGCTGGACTGGATTACCCCGGAGTCGGTCCCGAGCATGCCTGGTTGAAAGATACCGGTCGTGCCAACTATGTAGCTATCAGTGATGATGAAGCACTGGCGGCTTTCCATGATTTGACTCGTACCGAAGGCATTATTCCAGCCCTGGAGTCCAGCCATGCCTTGGCCTATGCGACCAAATTGGCACCGACAATGCGCAAAAACCAATTACTGGTAGTCAACTTATCCGGTCGTGGTGATAAAGATATTCATACCGTGGCTGAACGGGAAGGAATTACTTTATGAGCCGTATCAACACGCGGTTTACTGAACTTGGCAAGACCGGCCGCAAGGCACTGATTCCCTATGTCACTGCAGGGGACCCCGATCCGCAGCTGACTGTGCCACTGTTGCATGCCTTAGTCGAAGCCGGAGCCAATATTCTGGAAATTGGCGTGCCTTTTTCAGATCCGATGGCCGAAGGGCCGGTGATTCAGCGGGCCATGGAACGCGCTCTGGCCCAGAAGGTCACTTTATCCCAGGTGCTGACAATGGTGCGTACTTTCCGGCAAAAGGACATGACTACGCCAATTGTACTGATGGGTTATCTGAATCCAATTGAAGTGATGGGCTATCCGGAGTTTGCTACAGCGGCCAGTCAGGCGGGTGTGGATGGCGTGTTAATTGTTGATATGCCACCCGAAGAAGCTACTGCGCTGCTGTCAGAAACCCATAAGTACCAGCTTGATATGATCTTCCTGGTATCGCCTACGACTACCGATCATCGGATCCAGCGTATCGCTGCGGCATGCGGGGGATTTGTCTATTATGTGTCCCTCAAAGGTATTACCGGTGCAGCGAATCTGGATACCGAGCTGGTGCAGCGACGTGTGCGTCATATTAAATCCATGGTGTCATTGCCAGTTGGCGTGGGTTTTGGCATCGCCGATGCGGCTTCTGCCCAAGCTGTGTCTCAGGTGGCGGATGCCGTGGTTGTCGGTAGTGCCTTAGTGAAGCAGATCGAAGCCAATCAGCATGATGCGGTTGCGATGACCCAAGCTGTGACCCGGCTGATTAAGGGTATGCGTACTGCGATGGATACGCCCATGGCTGCCAGTCGTGTGGCAGGTGTTTAACTAACCGAGATAGAATAAACTTACCCCTATGAACTGGTTTAGCAAATTACTCCCTACCAAAATCAACACCGAAGGTGCCAAACGTACCAGCGTACCCGAAGGTCTGTGGACCAAATGCGATGCGTGCAGTGCCGTCTTGTATCGCGCCGATCTGGAACGTAATCTGGATGTGTGTCCCAAATGCAGTCATCACTTGCGCATCGATGCGCGTCGGCGGCTCGACAGTTTTCTGGATCCAGCCCCGCGGTTAGAGATCGGTGAAAATCTCAAACCGGTGGACGCACTGAAATTTAAAGATATCAAGAAATACAAGGACCGTATCGTACAAGCCCAAAAGGCCACCGGTGAAAACGATGCATTGATTGTGATCAAGGGACAAGTGAAAGGCGTTCCCTTGGTGGCAGCATCGTTTGAATTCAAATTTATGGGTGGTTCGATGGGTTCTGTGGTCGGTGAGCGGTTTGTACGAGCCGTCAACGCTTGTCTGGATCAAAATCTTCCGCTCGTCTGTTTTTCGGCAAGTGGTGGGGCGCGCATGCAAGAAGCGCTGTTCTCGTTAATGCAAATGGCTAAAACTTCTGCCGCATTAACCCGTATGCACAAACGTGGTCTGCCGTATATTTCAATTCTGACCGATCCCACCATGGGTGGCGTCTCCGCCAGTTTGGCAATGCTGGGTGATATTCATATTGCGGAACCCAATGCATTGATCGGTTTTGCCGGTCCACGCGTGATCGAGCAGACGGTGCGTGAGACATTACCGGAAGGTTTTCAACGCAGTGAATTCCTGCTCGAACACGGTGCCATCGACATGGTGGTAGATCGCCGTGATCTGCGTGATCGTGTTGCCAAAGTGCTGACAATTTTGATGCGGCGTCCAGCGGCATAAAAATCCCAGGGAAGCGTGACAAGTAATCAATCCTTCCCGTGTAAATCACTAGACAGTTACTCGTTTCTTGTTACTCGTTACTTTTCCCCTGGTGCTTGATACATGTCTCGTTTCCCAACTCTGGCGCAATGGTTGTCGTGGCAGGAGACACTGCATCCTGCGACGATTGAGCTGGGTCTGACGCGGGTCAAGCTGGTTTGGCAGCGGCTTTATTCGCAACAATTTCCTGCCACTGTCATCACTGTCGCGGGCACGAATGGCAAAGGCTCTTCCGTTGCCATGCTCTCCGCCATCTATCGCGCTGCAGGATATAAAGTCGCTACCTACACCTCACCGCATTTGCTGCGCTATAACGAACGCATTCAAATCCAGGGAGAGGCGGCGAGTGATGCTGAGTTATGTGAGGCATTTGCCCATGTTGATCATGCGCGTGGCGATGTGAGCTTAACTTACTTTGAATTTGGCACACTTGCCGCGCTATGGTTATTTACACGAATTCCATTGGACATGGTTATTCTGGAAGTGGGCATGGGTGGCAGACTGGATGCCGTTAATATCATCGATGCCGATGTCGCCTTGATAACTGCAATTGACGTGGATCACCAGGAATGGCTCGGACCGGATCGTGCCAGTATTGGATTCGAAAAAGCCGGTATTCTGCGCCATGGTAGAGCAGGGGTGTGCAGTGATCCATTCTTGCCTGAGAGTATCGTTAATTACGCTCAACAAATTGGCGCGCCACTATGGCGTTTGGGACATGAATATGGCTATCGCGTGGCTGACGGAGGTTGGCAGTGGTGGTCACAGCACTCACAACGACCCGGTTTGCCACGTCTGGCCTTAACCGGTCAACATCAGTTTCAAAATGCAGCGGGCGTCATTATGGCGGTGGAACTATTACAGCCCCAGCACCCGGTGAGTCAGTCGCATTTACGTGAAGGATTGTTAAACGCCTATGTGCCCGGGCGTTTTGAATTGCTTCCTGGCGAAGTGACTACTGTCGTGGATGTGGCACACAACCCTGCTGGGGCGCAGATATTGGCAGCGACGCTGGCTGAACAACCGCATACCCGTACCGGCCGTATTTATGCAGTGTTTACCGTACTGGCGGATAAAGATATTGAGGGACTCATTCAGCCATTACGCAAATTCATTGACAGCTGGTTTGTCGCACCAGTGAACTCCGCACGTTCGCGCACTGCAGCAGCGATAGCCGCGGCCATCGTCCGGAATGACCCACAAGCAAATGTTATTTGTACAACTTCAATTGCTGATGCTTATCAACAAGCCCGTGCTACGGCACAGGCGGGTGACTGGATTCTGGTATATGGCTCCTTCTACGCCGCAACCGAAGTATTAAAAATTCAACATGATTAATCGACTTTTAGACAGTACTCGATATAATTTGCGCCTTGTCTCTCAGCGGTGTGACTTGTGGATAAAGAACATCTGAAAAAACGTATCGTCGGCGCCATTGTTCTGGTCGCGCTAGGTGTGATTTTTATCCCGATGATTCTTTCCGGGGACAATGATACGGGTGGTATTTGGGGAAGTAATGTTCCAGACAAACCCAAGGCATTGCAGGCACTGGCTGAGAAATCCATGCCGGAGATGCCGCCCCACCCAAATGCTGGTTCGGGCGTACCTGCAAATACGGAAAGTAAGCCCCCGGTTGAGACACCCCATGAATCTGCATCACCCACACCGGTGGCTACTGTGGCTCCGCCTGCAGCTACTGTTACGAATACCGAACCGCAGCCAACATCTACAAATGTAGTGGCAGAAGCGGTTAAACCCGCTTCTGAACGTGCCTGGATTGTGCAGATGGGAAGTTTTAATCAGCAATCCAATGCGATTAGCCTGCGCGATAAATTAATCAAAAAGAAATACGCCGCTTTTGTCGACTCCGTAAAGCAAGGCCAGGGGACCGCCTACCGGGTGCGGGTTGGTCCACATGTGCGTCGGGCGGACGCCGATGCTCAGGCAATTAAATTGGCAAAAGAATTCAAGCTTAAGGGCGTGGTACTACCTCACCCTTAATCAGTGGTGTGGTCATTGCACAGCTTCTGGTAGAATCCTCTTTTACACAGCGTCGGCAGGCACATGACCTGGGTTGATTTTTTCATTATCGGTGTGGTTCTTACTTCAGCGGTCTTTGGCGTGGTGCGCGGCTTCGTCAAGGAATCATTGTCGCTGACAGGCTGGATAGCCTCTTTCATTATCGCCTGGCGATTCAATGCCGGGCTGGCCACGTTTCTGCATGGCTTCATCGCCAATCCCAATCTGCAATTTCTCGTAGGATTTGTCATTCTGTTTATTTTATCCATGCTAATGTTTGCCCTGGTCATCTTTTTTGCAACTCGTCTGGTGCAACGTACCGGGTTAACCAGCACAGATCGTGCGATTGGTGTCGTATTTGGGTTAGTGCGTGGTCTGGTCGTTGCTGTAGCGCTGGTGGCTTTTGCCGGTCTGACAACGCTACCACATAGTACGAGTTGGCAGGATGCATTGCTGGTGAGTCGATTTCAGTCAGTCGCGATTTGGATGACGGGCTTTTTGCCCGAACCCATGGCGAAGAATTTTATTTTTAAATAAATCAATCAACACACGCGAGGTTCTTATGTGTGGCATTGTGGGTATCGTAGGCAAGGGTCCGGTTAACCAGCATTTATATGATGGTCTGACCGTGCTGCAGCATCGTGGTCAGGACGCCGCCGGGATGATGACCAGCGATGGCGATGTGATGTATCTACGTAAAAGTAATGGCCTGGTGCGTGATGTATTCCATACTCGCCACATGATGCGTTTAAAGGGCAATATGGGTATCGCGCATACGCGTTATCCCACAGCAGGGTGTTTTTCCTCTGCCGAGTCGCAACCGTTTTATGTAAACTCACCGTTTGGAATCGCCCTGGCACACAATGGTAATTTAACCAATGCCGAACAACTGAAGCGTGAGTTGTTTGTTACGGATAAACGGCATATCAATACCTCTTCTGATTCCGAAGTACTGTTGAACGTACTCGCACATGAACTGCATGTGCAGGTATCGAATAAACTGAATGTTGACCCGGATGATCTGTTCGCTGCCGTGGCAGCATTGCATCGTCGTTGTAAAGGTGCTTATGCAGTCGTTACGATGATTGTCGGTCGTGGCATTCTGGTGTTTCGCGACCCACATGGAATTCGGCCCCTGGTAATCGGTAAACGTGATACTGAGCTGGGTGTTGAATACGTGGCTGCCTCGGAAAGTGTTGCCATTGATGTGCTGGGATTTGAGTTATTACGTGACGTCGAACCCGGCGAAGCGATTTACTTTGATGCTGATGGCCAAATGTATGCGCGTCAATGCGCTGACAAGCCCATGCTTTCACCCTGCATCTTCGAACATGTTTATTTCGCCCGGCCAGATTCGATGATGGATGGTATTTCGGTACACAAGGCGCGAATGCGTATGGGTGAGTTTCTGGCCAAGAAGATCCAGCGACTGTATCCACAGCATGATATCGATGTAGTATTGCCTATTCCGGATACGAGTCGCACCTCGGCACTACAACTCTCCTATACACTGGGATTGAAATACAGCGAAGGGTTTATCAAGAATCGGTATATCGGTCGCACCTTCATCATGCCTGGCCAGACCCAACGTAAAAAATCGGTAAGACAGAAACTCAATCCGATTCATCTGGAATTCAAAGGCAAGAACGTGCTGTTGGTGGATGATTCTATTGTGCGCGGCACCACCTCACAGCAGATTATTCAAATGGCACGCGATGCCGGTGCCAACAAAGTGTATTTTGCATCAGCTGCTCCGCCGGTGCGTTTTCCCAATGTCTATGGGATTGATATGCCGGTTGCCAGTGAATTAATCGGCCATGATCGCAATGAGGAACAAATCGCCAAATTAATTGGCGCTGATTGGCTTGTTTACCAGGAGTTGCCGGATCTTATTCAGGCTGTCATGAAAAAGGCGAAGAAGCCGATTCAACGTTTTGATACCTCGGTATTCAACGGTGATTACGTGACCGGCGATATCACGGCAGATTATTTGCGCCAGCTTGAAATGCAGCGTAATGATGCTGCTCGTAATAAAGACAGCCAGATGACGGATAGTGAAGTTGTTGAGCTTTATAATAATGCCTAACTTCAGGGACTATTGACTTCTTAAAATTGGTTCACTAGTATCTATTCATGCGCCGATTTGAATTCAGCTTGCGGGCGCTTAATAAATTCTGCTAAAGCGAGCCTCAGAGCCTGCTTTAGCCCGATATTAAACGGTAGCGAAGCGGGTTTTTTTGTGCCTGCTCGAATTAATCTTAGCTAAAGCGAGGCCAGTATGGATTTTGAAGATTATGAATTTGATACCCTGGCGGTAAGAGCGGGTACACATCGCAGTGCCGAAGGTGAGCACAGTGAGCCGATATATTTAACCTCCAGTTATGTTTTTAAAAATGCAGCGGAGGCGGAGGCGCGTTTTAAGGGTACAACGCCGGGAAATATTTATTCGCGGTTTACCAATCCAACAGTGCGCAGTTTTGAGGAGCGTTTGGCTGCGCTCGAAGGTGGCGAATCCTGTGTGGCGACTGCTTCTGGCATGGCCGCGATTTTAAGTACCTGTCTTGCGTTGTTGCAGGCGGGCGATCACATCGTCTCATCGCGCAGTATTTTTGGTTCTACCGTGATTCTTTTCAATAAATACCTGGCGCGTTTTGGAATTTCTGTCACGTATGTATCACAGACCGATGTGACTGAATGGGAAAAGGCAGTACAAAAAAACACCAAACTGTTTTTTGTCGAGACACCATCAAATCCATTAATTGAGGTTGCCGATATCGAGGCCATCGCCAAAATAGCACATGCGCACGGTTGTGTGCTCGCAGTGGATAATTGTTTTTGTACGCCGGCACTGCAACAGCCACTAAAACTAGGCGCGGATCTGGTAATTCATTCCGCTACAAAATATATCGATGGACAGGGGCGGTGTTTGGGCGGCGCTGTGGTTGGCGATAAACACCGTGTCGGCGAAGAGATCTATGGTGTGATTCGAACTGCCGGTCCCAGTTTGAGTCCATTTAATGCCTGGGTTTTCTTGAAAGGCCTGGAAACCTTGTCATTACGTATGCAGGTACATAGTGCGCGAGCATTGGAGCTGGCTGTGTTTTTACAGGAACATCCAGCAGTGCAAAAAGTATACTACCCAGGCCTGCCGCAACACCCGCAGCATTTATTGGCACGCAAACAACAAACGGCGTTTGGTGGCGTGCTGGCATTCGAAGTAAAAGGTGGTAAAAATGAGGCGTGGCAAGTAGTCGACAATACTCGCATGCTTTCTATTACTGCCAATCTCGGCGACGCCAAATCCACGATCACGCATCCGGCGACAACCACACACGGCCGTATCAGCGAAGCTGAACGCGCGCAGGCTGGGATACGTGACAATCTGTTGCGTGTTGCAGTGGGACTGGAAGATATCCGTGATATCAAAGCCGATCTGCACCGAGGTTTGGCCAAGATTAAATGAATTGTTCAGCTGCGGGGTAACCTCGCCGCAAATAGTCAAGGAAACTGATAATGGGTTTTGAGTAATTCGCGTGTTGTCTGGTTAACAGGTAAACCTGGAAATTCACTGCGAGTAATCCAGCGTGCCTCGCTAACATCGCTGGCGGCGTGTGGATCTCCACTTAGATATATCGCCTTGAGATCCAATACGACATAGTGCCATTTAACATTGTTAGTATTGTCGCGCTCGATGATTTCAAAATGATATATCACTTCGTTGGCGCGAATGTGTAACCCGGTTTCTTCCAGGATTTCGCGTTCGGCGGCTTGCTGCAACGTCTCACCAAGATTTACTTTGCCACCGGGTATGGCCCATTGTCCTGCATTAGGTGGATTGCTGCGCTTTACCAGAAGTACGGCATCGTGATGGAGTACCACTGCGCCAACGCCTAGAGTTGGTGTGTTGCTATTTGCCATGCCGAGGATAATTTCCTGAATCAAAACGAAAACGTTAGTATTATTCGTTATTTTACGCGTAAAAAAAAGCCCGGCGGGAAGTTTCCGTGCCGGGCTGGATGGGGGGGGAGTATCGTTAACTGTTGGGCTGGAGTTTATGTATGATTTGTTGAGTGGTGCGATAATTCCGTCGCAAAAATAAAATGGCGACACCGCTTACAAGCAATATAGTACCGGAAAATATTGCTACCGTGTTGGTGCCGATGCTGACTGCTCCAGCGCCTCCGGAAACATACAGCCATGGATAGATTTCATAAATTACGCTTGGTATTCGCACAGCACACCTCCGTAGAAATTGGATTGACTAGGCAGTGGCTGCCTTAATAATGCTTGGCAGGCAAATAGATGATTTCTGTTAATTTACACCGCTCCACCATATTGTCAACTGGATCACAAAAACCGTTTTTACATAAGCTATATATTTACTTTAGGTAAAATTGCTAACTCTATGAATATATACAGCATTGGTACAGCAAGAAAATATGTGCTCGACAGTTATGCGGTTGCACTACATGCAGTCAATGCATCGGTAGTAATGGCAAACTACCTTGAAAAATATCCCCTGGAAAAACAACGTTATCGACTTGTTGCGATTGGCAAGGCGGCTGTTTCAATGACACAAGGCGTGTGGAAAACATCTGCAAAATTAATTGAGTGTGGCTTGGTGATTGCTCCAAAGGATGCAGCCATGTTGTGGCTAAACCCGCCGGCAAATATTGAAATGTTTGAATCAAGTCATCCCGTTCCGAGTGGACTTAGCCTTGCTGCGGGGCAGCGGTTGTTAAAATTTCTTTCAGCAGCGGATGTTGCGACGCCAATTATATTTCTCATTTCCGGCGGCGCGTCAGCCATGGTGGAAGTGCTGCCTGAGACAGTGACGTTGCAGGATCTGCAACGATTAAATCATTGGTTGCTTGCTAATGCCATGCCAATAGATGAAATGAATCGATTACGCAAAGCTGTGTCGCAGATCAAAGGTGGCCGACTTGCGGCGCTGTTTGCAATGCATACCATTACTCAGTATCTAATCTCGGATGTGCCCGGGGACCGTCCCGCTGATATTGGTTCTGGATTATTAGTTGCTGATAGTGCTGATAGTATTTTGCCAGCGAGCCTGCCTGACTGGATCAGTTCATTAAAAATGAATTCGCCTGCATTGCCGAATGAATCTGCAGTCAATGCTCATATCCAAACACGAATTGTGGCGAGTAACTCGCTGGCGCGTTCAGCAGTTGTGCAGTTTGCGCAACTAACCAATTTAACGGTGCAATGCAATATTGATATCAGCGGTGATGCCATTGTCGCCGGGGCTGACATTGCTCAACAAGTTATTGCCGGAGGCGCAGGAATTTACCTCTATGGTGGTGAAACCGTAATGACATTGCCCGCATCACCAGGAATCGGCGGCCGTTGTCAAAGTCTGGCCTTGTCTGCCGCACAGCACCTTGATGGTCGCGAGGATATCGTGTTGCTTGCTGCCAGCACCGATGGGAGCGACGGTTCATCGGGCATAGCCGGTGCACTGGTGGATGGTGCTTCCTGTGAGCGAGGTAGGTTGGCTGGCTATAATGTCGTCGCTGCATTGGCACAAGCGGATGCCGGGACGTATTTACACGAAACCGGTGATTTGATCGACACAGGACACACTGGTACAAACGTGATGGATTTGGTCATTGCCCTAAAAATGTAAACTCCGGTAGAGGAATCAGTGCTCACAGCAGGCACCGACTTTGTTACAATATCTGCATGTTACAAAATAAATCGATCCATACGCTGGCATATTCTGCTCTATGTGAGACTGAGCCCTCCAGAAAATGTAAAGAGGTGAATGTAATACACCAACTCACTACTGCCACAGAGTTATCTTGCGTTAATGATACACCGGTTATTCGATTAGATGACCCAGGACGTCCAGTTAAACCGGAATTGGTAGCGCCCCGAGATTTACCTCGACGTAGTTTGAACACCCCTCAGGGTTACGCGGCGATGGTGCATTCACTGTGTCATATCGAATTCAATGCGATTAATCTGGCACTGGATGCGGTGTACCGATTTCGAGATTTGCCTTATGCGTTTTATACCGATTGGTTGCGCGTTGCAGCAGAAGAGGCATACCATTTTACATTGCTGTCGACTCATTTGAATAGTCTGGGTTTTGCTTATGGTGATTTTAACGGCCATAACAGTTTATGGGAACTGGCTGTTTCAACCGATTATGATCCCTTGGTACGAATGGCACTGGTGCCGCGCGTGCAAGAGGCGCATGGTCTGGATGTTACGCCAGGTATGATTGCGCGTTTTAGGCAAAGTGGCATGGATCAGATTGTGACGATACTGGAAATTATTCTACGTGATGAGATTGGCCATGTAAAAATTGGCAATCACTGGTTTAATTATTTGTGTCACCAACGCCAACTGGATCCACTCACTGTATTTCATGAATTACTACAACAGGTTTATCGTGGCCACTTGCATGGCCCATTTGCGTTGGATATTCGCCGCGAAGCCGGATTTACTGATGCCGAACTCGACTATTTCAGGCAGGTTGGTTAAGACATGTTAACTCAGTATCAAATATTAATTATGACAACAGCTATGTTTCTGCTAACTGCATGTCATCACTCAGCAGTGATTAATCAGCGTGCGGAATTTATTGAGGCAGAACGGGGTATTGATCCATATGTGGTTCGTATGACGGCGAACCAGGACTATCTGCGTGTTGATGAAGGGGAGGGCGCGAGTGGCTATATTCTGTATGATCGCCATAAAAAAATAATTATCAATATCAATAATTCGTTGCAGACAGTAATGCTGGTTGCGCCACCGCCCAGCGAATTACAGCCGCCATTTGCACTAACACACGTAGTTAAAGACCTTGGGCCGTTAAAGGATGCACCAAAAATTAATAATACTACACCGATTCATCATCAGTTTTTATCCAATGAAACATTATGCATGGATGTCATCAGTGTGCCAGGATTACTGCCGGAACTGGTGCAAGCACTCAGGGAATATCAATTGTTACTGGCGGCCGATAGTGCCCGTACATTTAATCAAATCCCGGCAGATATGCTGACCCCGTGTGAAATTACCAGCAATACGTTTTCACCGATTCGTGAATATTCATTTGGTTTCCCCCTTCGAGAATGGCGACCGTCAGGATATTCACGTATGTTAAAGGATTATCAAGAATCGCAAACGGTAAATGAAAAATTTTATTTCGTTCCGAAGGATTATTTTACGTATACTGTTCAGCAGTTACGTGATGGCCAGGTCGATATGCAAAATCGCAAAATACTGACGCCAGCGCCTGTGCAGGCCACAAATCAGACTAAATAACTGTTCCGAAATGGTGTCCAGTATTGGCGCTAGAAGCGCGCGCCG
>JAHECZ010000001.1:0-101658 GCA_024641475.1 Gammaproteobacteria bacterium | reverse complement strand
CGCCGGCATGACGTGGAACTTATTATTTTGCGTACAGCTTGTAGTAAGTGGACACCATTTGAGAACAGCACTTTAGCAAGTGAAGGTTAACAGCTGGCAGTTGGTATCATCACAGCGCAAATAACTGCCATGCTGTTCCCAGTCGCCGAGCACAATACGCTGCACGGGGTTACTGTTTATTGTGAAATTGTGGATGCCTGGACGGTGAGTGTGTCCATGGATTAGCCGGGTTACCTGATGTTCAGTAAAAATTTGTTCCACCGCTGCTTGATTCACATCCATGATATCGGCAGATTTATACTGCATTTCGGTTTTGCTCATTTGCCGGTATTCGCGCACGATGGTCAAACGTTCTTGCGGTGATTTATTCAGAAATTGAGTTTGAAATTGCGGATTGCGCACCATGGCACGGAATTGTTGATAACGGACATCGTCGGTACATAAGATATCACCATGCATCAGCAAGGTAGGTTGATCGCCAAGGCTGATTTGCGTCGGTTCCATCAATAGCCATGCGCCAGTGTTTCGACAAAATTCCTCGCGCATCAGAAAATCGCGATTTCCATACATGACATAAACGGGAATGTGACGCGAGGTTAACCGTTTGATCGCAGCCAGTGCCGGTTGATAATCCGGCAGGACCATGTCATCGCCCAACCAGACTTCGAACAAATCGCCGAGGATATAGATTGCGGTGGCATCGCGGGCGATATGCTCAGTGAAGAATTCAAAGCGTTGCAGTAATTGTGGTTGCTCACCACGTAAATGCAGATCGGAAATAAAATACGTGGCCATGCACCCGCCGGGACTTAGTCTGCAATAACCTCGAGTTTTTCAAGAATCACGTCTTCACGCGGCACATTCTGGTGATGCCCCTGGTTTGTAGTGCCAACCTTGCGAATCGCATCGACGACATCCATACCATTGGTGACTTGGCCAAATACACAATAACCCCAGCCATCGGGTGTCGGTGCACGATGATCCAGAAAAGCATTGTCGACCAGGTTAATAAAAAATTGTGCCGTTGCCGAGTGAGGTTCATTGGTACGCGCCATGGCAATGCTGCCTCGCAGGTTTTTTAAACCATTGTCCGCCTCGTTTTTGATGGGCGCTTTAGTCGTTTTATTTTTCAATCCGGGTTCCATGCCACCACCCTGGATCATGAATCCATTGATGACGCGATGAAATATCGTACCGTTATAGAAACCGTCATTGATATAGTCCAGGAAATTTTTGACGGTGACGGGTGCCTTGGCAGCATCGAGGCTCAGTTCGATCACGCCGTGATTGGTGGTCATACGTATCATAATTTATTTACCTTTCTTTTTTGCCGGTACTGCGGCAGGGGTTACACGCGAAACGGATGTGATGGTTACCATTGATTGCGGCACATCGGTCGGGAAGGGTCCGCCACGGCCGGTGGGCAAATTACGAATTGTATCGACGATATCCATACCCTTGATAACTTTGCCGAAGACACAGTAGCCCCAAAAATCTGGCGTTTTGGCAGTATAATTGAGTCGTGGATTATTTGAGACATTTATGAAAAATTGCGCGGTGGCGGAATGCGGTTCTGGTGTTCTCGCCATGGCGATACTACCGCGGTCATTTTTCAGGCCATTATCCGCTTCATTCATGATAGGTGCACGGGTTTCCTTGCGGGAAAATTCCGGTGTGAAACCACCACCCTGGATCATAAAATTCTCAATCACCCGATGAAAAATCGTATTGCTGTAAAAACCGTCATCGACATACTGGAGAAAATTGGCCACGCTTTTGGGTGCCTTGGATGGGTAAAGCTCGACGATGATATCTCCCATGTTGGTCTGGATGCGGACCTGGGGATTGGGCTCGGCCAGTACACTTGTTGTGGCAGCCAGCCATAGTAGCAATCCGGTGAGAAAGGGTTGAGATAATTTCATGGGTTAGTCCTATGTGAAACAGCAATGTACACTATTTTGCGTGAGCCTTATGCTTTGTGCAAGGCGCGGAATTCAGTTAACCTTGTGAGAATCATCATATAGCCTAGTTCCGATACAATGCTGCAAATCTATAACACACTCACGCGTCAGAAGGCCCCGTTCGTACCCTTAAACCCGCAGCAGATACGCATGTATGTCTGTGGCATGACGGTTTACGATTATTGTCACATTGGCCACGCTCGCGTGATGGTGGTGTTTGATATTGTGTATCGATACCTGTGCCAGTTGTATGGCAAAGACAAGGTTACCTATGTGCGCAATATTACTGATATTGACGACAAGATCATCAAACGGGCCAATGATAACCATGAGCCGATGGATACCCTAACGGAACGTTTTATTGCCGCCATGCATGAAGATTCCCAAGCATTGGGTATCTTGTCGCCGAATCAAGAACCTCGTGCCACCCGTTATATGGATGAAATTATCGCCATGACGGCCGAATTGGAGCATAAAGGTTTTGCCTATCGTGCTGCCAACGGGGATGTGTATTACGACGTCAGCCGTTTCGCACCCTATGGAAAATTATCCGGACGCCAGTTGGATGAGTTGCGGGCCGGTGAGCGCGTTGCGGTTGATGAAGCCAAGGATGATCCGCTGGATTTTGTTTTATGGAAAGCAGCCAAGCCGGGTGAGCCCAGCTGGGATTCGCCCTGGGGACCTGGACGGCCAGGTTGGCATATCGAATGCTCAGCGATGTCCACGCAGTGTTTGGGGACGCACTTTGATATTCATGGCGGCGGCATGGATCTGCAATTTCCGCATCATGAAAATGAAATCGCGCAATCCTGTGCCGCAACTGATGCGCCATTTGCTAACGTGTGGATGCACAATGGGTTTGTGCGAGTCGATAATGAAAAAATGTCCAAGTCACTGGGGAATTTTTTCACGATTCGTGATGTGCTGAAACGCTATGTGCCCGAGGTCGTGCGCTACTTTATTTTGACCAGTCATTATCGCAGTCCGCTGAATTATTCCGATCAGCAACTGGATAGTGCGCGCGCGGCATTAACAACCTTGTACACCGCATTGAGGGAAGTCACGCCGGCTGCAGGTGCGGTAGATGCAGTCTATCGTACCCGTTTTCTTGCCGCGCTCGATGATGATTTTGCGACACCTGAGGCGATGTCGGTGTTGTTTGATCTGGCACATCTGATTAATCGTCATCGTCAGACTGATCCAGTGACGGCTTCTGCCTATGCTTTTGAACTCAAGTCGCTTGCGGATATATTGGGGTTGTTACAAACCGATCCGATCAGTTTCCTGCAAGGCGCAAGTCAGGGCGATGATGTGGCAATCACCGCCCTGATTGCACAACGTAATGCCGCACGCAAAGCCAAGGATTTTGCTGAGTCTGATCGTATTCGCGATGCTTTACTGGCCAAAGGTGTGGTGCTCGAAGATGGCCCTGGTGGCACGACATGGCGACGCAACTAATTTTTTATTGCGATCTGAATTCAGGTATTGGTATATAAGTATCTTTATGTGGAGCAATTACATTAACAAACTATGTGTGGTGCTGAGCTTGTTTGCGACAATTCAGGGTGTAGATGCTGATACGTTGCACGTCAGCCAGCAACGCATCAATGTGAAAAACGATTTTGTTGCCAATCTGGTCAAGCTCCAGCAGCAAGAAATTGCCAAACAGTCGGTAAATAAACGGACACGGACAGGCGGTTATGCCAACTACCCAAATTTTTATCTTGAAGACACGTATTTTTATAAAAACACCGATCGCGTGTTGAGTGTCGTGCAATACGAGAAACTTAGTCCGGACAATTTGCATTCCATCGAAGTTCATCTTTATGACCATCAAGGTCGTGTGGTCCGTGATTATAGTGCGAGTTATTTGCCGAATGCGCGCAAGGCGCCGGTGCAGACATTAATCTCATTGCATGTCTACAATGGCGACTATCATGCTTTTCGTACATTTGATGCCTTCGGCACACGCCTTTATGAGCGCTGCGAACAAGGCGACTCGATAGCAATGCATTTAGATGAAGAAGCAATTGCAGACATCATACACGGCAGCAGTTCCGTCGCAAAAACCGATCTTTATCAGGCGTGTTTTAAAAATTTAGCCGAAACTGCCACCGAGTATTTAATTCCACATTAACTGCTCAGCTGCCGTTCAGTTGTTGTGATGGGCATAGGCAACCAGCGTATTCTCCAGCAGAGTGGCGACCGTCATCGGCCCGACCCCTCCCGGGACCGGGGTAATCCAGCTGGCACGCTGACAAGCTGTCTTGAACTCGATATCTCCCGATAGACTTCCATCGCTACGGCGGTTAATGCCGATGTCGATAACAATCGCGCCGGGTTTTATCCAGGTCCCGGGGATAAAATCGGCCTTGCCGATGGCAACCACCACGATATCTGCACGTTCAACGTGGGCTTGTAAATTGTTGGTGCCACTATGGCAGGTAGTCACCGTTGCGCCAGCGAGCAGTAGCTCCAATCCCATAGGTCGGCCAACATGGTTAGAGGCGCCAACCACCACGGCATCTTTGCCGCGAAGTGAAATATTCGTATGCGCCAATAGCGTCATGACCCCATAGGGCGTGCAAGGGCGCAGGATAGGCTGGCGTATCGCCAGTCGGCCCATGTTATAGGGATGGAAGCCATCAACATCCTTGGTAGGGTGAATGGCTTCGATAATTGTTTGAGTATCGATATGGATCGGAACAGGCAATTGCACCAGTATTCCGTCAATACGGTGGTCACGATTTAGACTTTCAATCAGATCGAGTAATTCTGCTTGTGTCGTGCTGACGGGCATATCAAAGGCGATCGAATGAAAGCCGACTTCTTCGCAGGCCTTGCGTTTGTTCCGCACATAGACCTCTGAGGCCGGGTCATTCCCAATCAAGACAACGGCCAGACCAGGCGGACGCTGGCCGTGCTGACGTAAATCGTGTACGCGTTGTTTGACGAAGGTGCGGCGCTGGGCCGCGATGGCCTTGCCATCCAGGAGTTGGGCTGTCATAGCACTCTTTTAGTTACCTATCAGCCACCATGATCGCATGTGGCCAGGCAGCCGCCAAGTCCGTAGATTATTTGACCCAATTGCTGAGGGCGCGTATCATCGCCCGCCTTTACAGGCCGTGTGGCATGTAGATTTACGGGGTATAGCGCAGCCTGGTAGCGCACCTGCCTTGGGCGCAGGTTGTCGGGGGTTCAAATCCCTCTACCCCGACCAATTTAGTAATGTGGACAAGGTTCCAGGTGTCCGGGAAAATTCGGCAAGCGTCCCGGTAGCTCAGTTGGATAGAGCAACGGCCTTCTAAGCCGTAGGTCGGGGGTTCGATTCCCTCTCGGGACACCAATATGAACCAGTAATTAGGGACGAGTGACTAAAAAAAGTATGATTTACGCGTAACTTGTCCCTTGTTACTCGTGACTGATTTTAATGGTGGCTGTAGCTCAGCTGGTTAGAGTCCCGGATTGTGATTCCGGTTGTCGTGGGTTCAAATCCCATCAGCCACCCCAATTTCCGCAATAATTTTTCGCGGGACTAGGTTAGAATACCCGGCCATTTCGCGGTATCCAGCAATCAGGGTCGTTAGCTCAGCTGGTAGAGCAGGAGACTCTTAATCTCTTGGTCGTAGGTTCGATCCCTACACGACCCACCATCTTCTGCATTTGCGCCAGATGGTTGCAGGTGTTTTCTCTTCCACGACTGCCAGCTAGTACATCCCCGTGGTGTTTTGTCAAACAATAGTCGCTTCAATAATTTCAACAAGATTTTCGCGCCAAAAATAAAGGCGGTTAATTCATAGCCCATATTCGTTGATTTGTTTTGAATTTCTGGAAATCCATGCAGTGCTATGAGTTGGGTGCATCATGTGATGGATTGCAATTTTAATAGTACAATCGCGACAAATTTATCATTTTTAGAGTTGCTGCAGAAACCACATGTTATTTAACTCATATGAATTCATCTGTGTGTTTTTGCCGATAACTCTGTGGATGTATTATAAAATCGGTGACCTTGGTCATTATCGAGTTGCCATTGCATGGCTGGTGTTGGCGTCATTATTTTTTTATGGGTGGTGGAATCCTGCGTATTTATACTTAATTGTCCCGTCGATGATCCTAAACTATATGGCAGGCGTTTCTTTGACGGTACGTTCTCGTCGTTGGTTACTGGGATTGGGGGTTGGCGCCAATTTGGCGGTGTTAGGCTATTTTAAATATGCAGATTTTTTTGTTACTACGTTAGATCAGTTGACTGGCGCACACTGGACAATGCTGCATGTGGTGTTGCCATTGGGTATCTCATTCATTACCTTCCAAAAAATTGCTTATCTGGTTGATGCTTACCGAGGAGAAACTCGCGAGTATGATTTCTTGCGATTCAGCCTGTTTGTGGTGTTCTTCCCTCAACTTATTGCCGGTCCCATTGTTCACCATAAAGAAATTATTCCGCAATTTCGTCGTCCACAGGTGTATCGGTTTCGCTCACGCCTCTTTGCTACGGGGTTGAGTGTATTTGTTATCGGGTTGCTCAAGAAGGTGTTGGTGGCAGATAGCTTGTCACGCTTTAGTGGAATGGCATTTGATGCCGTCGCACAAGGCGTCGCCTTGTCATTCTTTGAAGCATGGCGTGGCTCGCTAGCCTATAGCCTCCAATTATATTTTGATTTTTCTGGTTATTCCGACATGGCGGTTGGTCTGGCATTAATGTTTGGTGTGCGGTTGCCATTAAATTTTAATTCACCATATAAAGCTGTAAATATCATCGATTTCTGGCGGCGTTGGCATATGACTCTGTCGCGGTTTTTGCGAGATTATGTCTACATCCCCTTGGGCGGTAATCGACATGGCAAGTTTCGACGTTACCTGAATGTTATGACCACGATGTTGTTAGGCGGATTGTGGCATGGCGCCGGATGGACATTTGTTTTTTGGGGTGGATTACATGGTCTGTATTTGGTGGTTAATCACATTTGGCAATATTTACGAAGCCAACTAGGTTGGTATTCACAGCGAGAATCCCGACTGGGGCGAATGATTAGCCGACTTATCACGTTTGTGGCAGTGGTAGTGGGTTGGGTTTTTTTCCGCGCAGATGATTATCAAAGTGCATTACGTATGATAGCAGGTATGGCCGGGTTAAACGGTTTCGTTTGGCCGGAGAATGATATTGCTGGATTGGGACCATTAGCTGATGTGCTGCATCAGTGGGGATGGCAATTTCAGCCACTGCGATATTTCGATGGTCGTGGAAATTTGTTAATGATGACCGCCATGATGGTGTTCGTCTGGTGGATGCCAAATACTCAACAGATTATGGCGGCGTACCGTCCTTCCGTCCAGAAAGTAGTTGCTGTTGCACGCTGGCCGCATTGGCGCTTAACGATCGCTTGGGCCATTATGATTGCAATAGGTGGAATTGTAGCGATGCTGCGATTGTCTCACGTCAGTGAATTTTTGTATTTTAGATTTTAAAATTCTATGCCACGCCGTTACCTTATTATATTTTTCAGCATATGGCTTGGTGGTATGGCGATAATTGCTGCCTTTAATTGGGGCATCGATCCCTACAATATGTTTCCCAGCCCAAAAGTGGCGGGTTTCAATATGGTAAAACCGGATGCTGATGATCGGCAACGAATGAGTAAGGCCTATGGAGTGAGTCGTTCCCGGCCGACGGTAGTTATTTTGGGAACCTCACGTGCTATGGCGATTGCGACAAATCACCCCGTGTGGAAGTCTAAAAAAGTCTATAATCTTGCATTAGCAAGTGCGACCCTTTACGAGATGTATCGTTATTTGCAACATGCGAATGCTGATGCCACGGTTCACGAAGTTGTAATCGGCCTGGATTGGTTTGCGTTTGCGGATAGCATATCCAATAGCGAATATGCTGAATCTCGCATGCAGGTTGCTTCTGACGGCAGTCGCCAGTTGTTTAACCTGAAGCAGTATTTTCAGGATATCCTGCCAAGTCTTTGGTCCAATGAAGCATTGGGTGCCAGTATTAGCACTTGGCGTTCGCAACCTGACGGTTTGGATTTGGAATTGTTGTCTGCACAGCGTAAAAACCAGCGCATCCGCGATAGAAATGGAAATCGCGCCATGTTCCGTGATTTCGAGAATCTAACTCTGGCATCGGAATCTTTCACTTCAGTGCCACAACAACTAAAGTCGAGTGATGATACAGCTGGCACCCAAACTTTTCGTGAATTATTACGTTATGCCTATGCGCAACATATCGATATCCGATTTTTTATCTCGCCGTCGCATGCGCGGTTATGGGAAGTGTGGCGTTTAACTGGAAAGTGGGACAGGATCGACGCATGGAAACATCGACTAGTGCAGATACTGCAAGAAGAGGCGCAACGGGCGCATGCTGATGTGTTTCCATTGTGGGATTTCAGTGGATATAACGCCGTCACCATGGAGCCTGTGCCAATATTTGGAGATGTCGATCACCAGATGCAATGGTATTGGGAAGACTCACATTACACCGAAGCACTCGGTGAATACCTGCTGGACCGCATATATGACTACCATTCACCGCAACGAACTGTCTGGGCAGATTTTGGTGTGAAATTGAATTCGCAAAACATAGAGAGTGTCCTGACCTCGGTACGATCCGGACACGCAGACTATCTGCGGCATTTTCCAACCGAAGTACACGAGGTAGAGTCAATTTATCAGCAGGCATTGATGTTTCATCAAAATCGATTCCAGCACTAGATTACCAAAAATTCGCTAACTCAATGTATTTGATAACAATTATCTGATTTGGTCTGACAAAATTATTTTTCCATCCAAGAATTTTCAAGCGCAAAAACCTGCCTTATTATCTTCGGGTAATTTATAATCTGCGGTTTATTAGCGCGAAAGTGGTGGAATTGGTAGACACACTAGGTTTAGGTCTTAGCGCCGCAAGGCTTGTGGGTTCGAGTCCCACCTTTCGCACCAGTATACAGATTTCAAATTACGACAACTCAACAAGTAAGTGAGGCTATTGCATGCAAGTTTCTGTCGAAACGACCGGTCAACTGGAACGCCGTCTAACCATTACGGTAGAAAATGCTGTCATTGATGCAGCAGTTCAGGATCGTCTCAAAAAACTCTCGCGCACGGTGAAAATGAAAGGTTTTCGTACCGGTAAGGTTCCCATGCAAATGGTGCAACAGCATTACGGCCCACAAGCTCGTCAGGAAGTGTTGGGTGAAGTCATGCAATCCAGTTTTTATGAAGCAATTACCAAGGAAAAACTGCGTCCCGCTGGTTATCCAAATTTTCAGGCAACGGCGGCAAATCCAGGAGATGTTTTCCAATATATCGCCACCTTTGAGGTTTATCCGGAGCTAGCTAGCGTCAAAACAGAAATTGCCGTACAAAAACCGGTCGCCGTCATCAACGATGCGGATGTCGATGCAATGATCGAGACAATTCGTAAGCAACATCATACCTGGGAAATCGTGGACCGTACCGCGCAAGAAGGCGATCGAGTTGTCGTTGATTTTAACGGGATGGTTGACGGCAAGCCGATAGCGGGTGGTCAGGGTAAATCTTATCCTGTGGAACTTGGTAAAGGCCGGATGATTAAAGGCTTTGAAGAGGGGTTAACTGGTGTTGCGGCTAAAGATGAAAAAGATTTGGATCTGCAGTTTCCGGAAAATTATCACGCCAAGGAATTAGCAGGAAAACCGGCTAAATTTCACATCAAAGTCCATCACGTAGAAGCTTCTGTGCCACCCAAAGATGACACTGAGTTAGCAAAGCGATTGGGGATCGATGATGGCGATGCGACAAAAATGCGCCAGGAAATCCGTCAAAATATGCAGCGCGAACTGGATAGTACATTGGCATCGAAACTTAAGCAGGTCGTCATGGATGAGCTGCTGAAGGTAAATCCGGTGGAATTACCAAAGGTGTTAGTGGAGTCCGAGTCACAGCATTTGGCGGAGCAAATGGCCAATAATTTGATTCGACAGGGGATGCCTAAAGATCAGGTACAGTTACAACCTAGCGTATTTGCCGAACAGGCCAAGCGTCGTGTGGGTTTGGGACTTATTCTCGCTGAAATAATCAGCAAACAAGCGCTGAAGGCTGAGGCCGATCGGGTGCGTAAAAAGGTGGAAGCCATTGCGGCTCCCTATGAGCGTCCCCAGGAAGTTATCTCGTGGTACTATTCCGACAAACAACGGTTGGGAGAGATTGAGTCTTTGGTGCTGGAAGAGCAGGTGGTGGACACTATTATGTCCCAGGCCAAGGTTAGTGAGGAAAGCTTATCTTTCAATGATGTAATGAACCCACAGAAATAAACAGGGCTTTTCAGATTCGGAATCAGTTTTTAAAGGAAGGACTAACGTGACCGATAGAGACACTATGACAAATTGGCCTAGCAGTATCCATAACCAGCTCGTTCCCATGGTCGTTGAGCAAACGGCGCGGGGTGAGCGCGCTTATGACATCTATTCCCGTCTGCTGAAAGAACGGGTAATTTTCATCGTTGGTCCAATTGAAGACCACATGGCAAATCTTGTTGTGGCGCAGATGTTGTTTCTGGAGTCAGAAAATCCGGATAAGGATATTCATATCTATATTAATTCGCCAGGCGGTTCGGTTACTGCCGGTATGTCAATTTACGACACCATGCAATTCGTCAAACCTGATGTCAGCACCATGTGTATCGGTCAGGCAGCGAGCATGGGCGCGCTGTTATTAACAGCTGGTGCCAAAGGCAAACGCTTTGCATTGCCACATTCACGCACCATGATCCATCAGCCACTGGGTGGATTCCAGGGCCAGGCTTCGGATATCGAAATTCATGCCCGGGAAATTTTGCAAATTCGGGAACGATTGAACCAGGTTTTGGCCAAACATACCGGCCAGCCTCTGGATCGAATCGGTCAGGACACCGACCGTGACTTTTTCATGAGTGCGGATGAATCAGTGAAATATGGTCTGGTTGACCAGGTTCTGCTCAAGCGAATTCAGGCCGATAAACCAAAAACGTGATCGGTAGGCAGCCTGATTTCGTCTATGCTTATGTGACAGCCCATACGGATATGGGCTTGAAAATCGGTCTGGTTGCGTGCATGGTGTTAAGGTAATCGCCCAGTAAGATGAGGTACGAGAATGGCTGATAATAAACAAGGTTCTGGTGAAGGCGGCAAGTTGTTGTATTGCTCCTTCTGTGGCAAAAGCCAGCACGAAGTGCGCAAGCTGATTGCCGGTCCCTCGGTATTCATTTGCGATGAATGCGTTGAACTTTGCAACGACATTATCCGCGAAGAAGTGCAGGAACAATCCAATACCGGTACAGGTAAAAAGTTACCAACTCCGCGTGAAATCAACGCTATCCTCGATGAATATGTAATTGGTCAGAGCGATGCCAAAAAGGTGTTCTCGGTGGCTGTTTACAATCATTACAAGCGCTTGGAAACTGTACAGCGTAAGGATGAAGTTGAATTAGCCAAGAGCAATATCCTGGTGATTGGTCCAACCGGAAGTGGTAAGACCCTCCTGGCTGAGACACTGGCACGGTTGCTGAACGTTCCATTTACGATCGCAGACGCCACCACCCTGACCGAAGCCGGTTATGTAGGTGAAGACGTTGAAAACATCATTCAGAAGCTATTACAAAAATGTGAATATGATGTTGAAAAAGCCCAAACCGGCATCGTCTATATCGATGAAATCGACAAGATCTCACGCAAATCAGAAAATCCTTCTATTACCCGCGATGTCTCCGGCGAAGGGGTGCAACAAGCACTGCTGAAGTTAATTGAAGGAACGATTGCCTCAGTGCCACCACAAGGGGGCCGCAAGCACCCGCAGCAGGAATTTCTGCAAGTGGACACCTCCAATATTTTGTTCATCTGCGGCGGTGCATTTGCAGGGTTGGAGAAAATTATTCGTAACCGTTCCGAGAAGGGCGGTATAGGATTTTCTGCCGAAGTCAGCAGCAAGAATGACAAGCACATCAATGAAATACTTCATACGGTTGAACCGGAAGATTTAATCAAATTTGGGTTGATTCCGGAGTTTGTTGGTCGCTTGCCTGTGGTTGCTACGCTGGAAGAACTGGATGAGACCGCGTTAGTGCAAATTCTCACCGAACCGCGCAACGCGATTACCAAGCAATACCATAAGTTGTTTGAGATGGAGCACGTGGAGCTGGAATTTCGTGATGAAGCACTCCATGCCGTCGCACGCAGGGCAAAAGAACGGAATACCGGCGCACGTGGCTTACGTTCAATATTAGAACGAGTTTTGCTTGATACGATGTACGAATTGCCCTCAGCTGAGAATCTTGAAAAAGTGGTTATTGATGAGTCAGTTATCACTGGTAATAACAAGCCACTTTTCATCTACGAAGGTTCCGATAAGCTCAAGGCAACGGCAGACGACCGCTCTAAATGACGCAGCGTAGGGCAGGCAATTTGTGCCATTTGTTTTAGCCAGACCAATTGAAACGGCCGATGGCTGACACTATGTCAGAGTCTGAAACGTAACCACAGGGTATCGACCATGTCAGAATCGGAAATCGTTACAGAACCCGTTAGTAGTATTCCCATCCTGCCTTTGCGCGATGTGGTGGTTTATCCGCATATGGTAATCCCCTTGTTTGTGGGCCGGGAAAAGTCCATTAAGGCGCTGGAAGCCGCCATGGAGAGTGACAAACAGATTCTGTTGGTTGCGCAACGTAGCGCGGCTGACGATGATCCCAAGCCAGATGATATCTATGAAATCGGCACGGTTTCCAATATTCTGCAACTATTAAAATTACCAGACGGCACAGTAAAGGTGTTGGTTGAAGGTAATCGCCGCGCCCGTATTATCAACTTTGCTATAGGTGAGAGTTATATCACGGCGCAAGTCGTCAATATTGTTGAGCAATCTCTGGTCGATCGTGAATCAGAAGTATTAATCAGATCGTTGACTTCCCAATTTGATCAATACGTTAAACTCAATCGCAAAATCCCTCCTGAGATACTGACTTCCTTGTCGAATATCGATGAACCGAGTCGTTTAGTCGACACGATTGCAGCACATATGTCTTTGAAGATCGACGAGAAGCAAAAAGTACTGGAAATTGCAGATTTGCGTGAACGCTTCGAACATATGATGGGTGTGCTTGAATCGGAGATCGATCTGTTACAGGTAGAAAAACGCATCCGCGGGCGCGTGAAACGCCAGATGGAAAAAAGTCAGCGCGAGTACTATCTCAATGAACAGATGAAGGCCATCCAGAAAGAACTGGGTGACATGGATGACGTGCCTAATGAACTCGAAGAACTCGAGAAAAAAATTGAAAAGGCTGGTATGTCCAAGGAGGCCAAGACCAAGGCCAAGAATGAATTGCATAAACTCAAGATGATGTCACCAATGTCCGCGGAAGCCACGGTGGTGCGCAATTATCTTGATTGGCTGGTGAATGTCCCCTGGCGCAAACGCACCAAAATCCATCACGATTTAGCCAATGCTGAAGCCGTTCTGGATGAAGATCACTTTGGGCTCGACAAGGTCAAAGAACGTATTTTGGAATATCTTGCCGTGCAACAACGTATGAAAAAGCTCAAAGGACCGATTCTGTGTCTGGTAGGTCCTCCAGGTGTTGGTAAGACCTCGTTAGGCCAGTCTATCGCGCGCGCTACCAACCGCAAATTTATTCGTATGGCTCTGGGTGGCGTACGTGATGAAGCGGAGATCCGCGGTCATCGGCGCACGTATATTGGCTCAATGCCGGGCAAGATAGTACAAAACCTGGCAAAGGTTGGTACGCGCAATCCGCTATTCCTGTTGGATGAAATTGACAAAATGGCGATGGATTTTCGTGGTGATCCTGCGGCTGCATTGTTGGAAGTGTTAGATCCAGAACAGAACCACACCTTCAATGATCATTATCTGGAAGTGGATTACGATCTTTCCGATGTGATGTTTGTGGCTACGTCGAATACCATGAATATTCCAGCGCCATTACTGGATCGTATGGAAGTCATTCGTCTGTCCGGGTATACCGAAGATGAAAAAATTAATATTGCCATGCGTTATCTCGTTAAGAAGCAACTGAAAAACAACGGCCTCAATGATAACGAGATTGAAATTACCGATGAAGTTGTGCGCGATATAATTCGTTATTACACCCGCGAAGCTGGTGTGCGCAATCTGGAACGTGAAATTGCCAAAATCTGTCGCAAAGTCGTCAAGGAAATTTCTTTGCATACGGAAAAGCAGAAAATTGTGGTGCGTGCTCCGGATCTGGAAAAATATCTGGGTGTGCAACGCTTTCGCTTCGGTCGCGCCGATGAAAAAGATCAGGTTGGCCAGGTTACCGGTCTGGCCTGGACCGAAGTTGGTGGAGATTTGCTGACGATTGAAACCGCGGTAATGCCAGGTAAAGGCAAGCATAACGTCACCGGGCAGTTAGGTGATGTAATGAAAGAGTCTATTCAGGCTGCACTTACCGTTGTTCGTAGCCGTTCACAACTATTGGGTATCGAACCGGAAATATTCGAGAAAAACGATATCCATGTGCATGTGCCCGAGGGTGCAATTCCTAAAGATGGTCCAAGCGCGGGCATTGGAATGTGCACTGCTTTAGTGTCTGCATTGACGCGTATCCCGGTACGATCGGATGTAGCGATGACTGGCGAAATTACCTTGCGCGGTGAAGTATTACCAATTGGTGGCTTGAAAGAGAAACTACTCGCGGCTCGACGTGGTGGTATTAAGATCGTACTGATCCCGGAAGAAAATAAACGTGATCTCACTGAAATGCCGGATAATGTTAAATCTGATCTGGATATCCGTCCGGTTAAGTGGATTGATCAAGTATTGGAAGTTGCTTTACAGCATATGCCTGAAGCGTTACCACCTAAACCTGTTGCTACTCCGGAAAAAGCGGATGTTGCAACGAACAACCCCATACGGCCTCATTAGTCAAGAATTTGTTTTTAAATAAATGCGAATTGGCGCGCTTGACCCCGTATGGGGGGTGGTATAATTTTGTGAGAAATATGTCAGCGACGCAAAATTGCTGCGGCGCGTCTATGTATACCGAATCAAAAAAGGGGAATTTCCGTGAATAAAGCCGAATTAATCGATGCTGTTGCTGAAGGCTCAGATATCTCTAAAGCTGCTGCAACACGTGCAGTTGATACTGTGATTGAAAAAATTACTCAGACGTTGAAACAGGGTGATCAAGTCGTCATCGTCGGCTTTGGTACGTTTGCTGTCAAAGCCCGAGCCGCACGTAAAGGCCGTAATCCACAAACCGGGCAGTCTATCGACATCCCGGCCTCCAATGTCCCCGGTTTTAAGGCTGGCAAAGCGCTTAAGGATGCCGTAAACTAGCGCGCCTTTCGGGTGCTTAGCTCAGCTGGGAGAGCATCGCCCTTACAAGGCGAGGGTCGTAGGTTCGATCCCTACAGCACCCACCATTTTCAAGTTGGTTAGGTGTTCGCAGTTCGTCTGTACACCGAATTCGCCAAGGTGACTGCCGACGATTGCGTTGGGCTTGATATTGGTAATACCGGAGCGGTAGTTCAGTTGGTTAGAATACCGGCCTGTCACGCCGGGGGTCGCGGGTTCAAGTCCCGTCCGCTCCGCCATTTGAATAAAGAGAAAGGCGCGGTATCGATAAGAACTGCGCCTTTTTCATTTAAGAAACAGAAAAGGGTGGTGTCAATTCATGCTGCAACTCATTCGTGAACGTGCCCAGGGCATTATCGTCTGGTTTATTCTCGGCCTGGTTATTCTGTCGCTGGGTTCTTTCATACTCTACGGATATTCTCCAGAATCAGAAAAAAATTATGTTGCCAAGGTCAATGGCGACACAATCAATCAGCGCGAATATCAACAAGCTTACAATCAATTCCAGCAGCGTATGGGCGCGAATTTTTCCACCGAACCGCAATTTCAGAATTATGTAAAGCAAACCATTGTAAATGGTCTGGTCGACCGTGAACTGGCACATCAAATGCTCAATGAAGCCGGGTTTCGTGTCGCGACTGCGCAGATCAGCAAGCAGATAGAATCCGCGCCGTATTTTCAGGATGCCGCCACCGGTAAGTTCTCTGTTGATACATATCAGCAGGCATTGCAACGGATTGGCTTAACACCACAGGCATTTGAACAGCAAATTGCCTATGATATTTCACTCCAGCTGCTGCAGCAGGGTGTAGCACGCAGTGCGTTTGTTACTGACTATCAAACCGCCGAACGCTTACGTCTGGAAAATCAACAACGTGATATCGGTTATATGGTCATTCCGCACGCAAATTTGCTGGCAGCGGTGGCCGTGTCAATTACAGATATTAAATCTTATTATAGTGCGCATGCAGATCAATTCATGACTCCAGAGGCTGTCAAGGTTCAGTATGTGGAAATGAGCGTCAAGGATCTTGCGGAAAAAACCCTTGTTAATGATGCAGAGTTAAAAGATTACTTCGATAAAAACACACAAATGTATTCTCAGAACGATTTTGCATCTGCCGAGAAAAAAGTTAAAGACATTGCATTGCGCGTGAAGAAGGGTGAAAGTTTTGCAAAATTAGCTGAGCAATTTTCCGAAGATCCGGGTTCGGCGAAAAACGGTGGTGATTTGGGTTTCTTTGGTCATGGCGCCATGGTGAAGCCTTTTGATGACGCGGTATTCAAGCTTAAGGTTGGCGAAATGAGCAAACCCGTGCAATCCGAATATGGCTATCACTTGATCAAACTGGAAGAAATAAAAGGCGATCAACGCCGTGCACGTCATATTCTGATTAAGCCGGTAAAAGTGGCTGCCGATTTCGCCAAGGTTAAGGACAAGATTCGGCATGATTTGCAACAACAACGTGCCGAACAAAACTTTTTTGACAAAGCTGACAAGCTGGATAAGTTGAGCTATCAAAACCAGGATTCACTGGAGCCAGCAGCGGAGCAATTGGGCCTGAAGATTCGTGAATCAGACTTTTTTACGCGCCAGGGAGGACCACAAGAGTTCCACAATCCCCAGGTGATCGCTGCGGCATTCGGTGATGCGGTGCTGAAACGTAATCAGAATAGTGAAGTGATCAAGCTAAGTGCAGATCATGTGATGGTGCTGCGTCTTAAGGAACATCAGGCAGCAAAACAGAAACCAATTGAAGAAGTCAGCCCCATTATCGACAATCAATTACGTCGCGAGAAGGCGCGTGAGCAGGCCTATACAACGGCTAAAACCATTTACGAAAAAATGCAAGCAGGCGAAAAACCCGAATCATTTGCACCTTCGCGTAATTGGCAGCGTGCCGGATTTGTTACACGTAATGCACCGCCTGCCACACCGGATAAAAAAGCAGTCAATCCGGTTAGCGATGAAGTCCGCCGTATGGCGTTTGGTATACCCAAATCCAGTGACGTGAATAAGCCAGCATATACTCTGGAGCGTTTAGGCAATGGCGATAGCGTGGTAGTTGGTGTATTTGCGGTGCGTGATTCTGTTACAGCGGATTCGGCTGATAAGCAGGCCGCGTTACAAAAGCAACTGATCCAGGCACAGGGTCAATCTGACGAACAGGCATTATTGACCTATCAGCGCAAGCACAGCGAGATTCAGCTGAATTTACCTAAAGCGGCAGAATAACGAATAAAAGAACCTCTGATTGAGTTATTCAATCAGAGGCTTTTGTGTGATCAGGCTTTGTTCGGTTCACCCAATGGTCGCATGCCGACAATGTGGTAGCCGGAATCCACATAAATTATCTCACCAGTAATACCTGATGCCAGGTCTGAGGCAAGAAATGCAGCCGTGTTGCCGACATCTTCAATCGTGACATTGCGGCGTAGCGGTGCCGACTGTTCCACTTCATCCAGCATACGGCGGAAATTACTAATTCCGGCGGCGGCGAGCGTCTTGATAGGACCGGCTGAGATCGCATTAACGCGGATATTATCCGGTCCGAGCGAGTAAGCCATGTAACGTACATTCGCCTCTAGCGAGGCCTTGGCCAGTCCCATTACATTATAATTGGGCATGGTGCGTTCAGCGCCCAGATAGCTCAATGTCAGCAATGAACCATTCCGTCCTTCCATCATGTTGCGGCCAGCCTTGGCCAGTGCGGCGAAGCTGTAGGAGCTGATTTCATGGGCAGTCCGAAATCCTTCACGGGTTACGGAATCAAGATAGTCACCTTCCAGTTCTTCCTTCGGCGCAAAGGCGACGGAATGTACGATGATATCCAGTCCATCCCAATAATTATCCAGATGGTCAAAGACTTTATCAATTTGTTCGTCGCTGCTGACATCACACGGTACAATGATCTCGGAACCCAGTTCCGCTGCCATTTTTTCCACACGATCCTGTAATCGTTCATTCTGGTAGGTAAAAGCCAATTCAGCGCCTTCACGTTTCATGGCTTGGGCGATGCCCCAGGCGATGGAACGGTTGCTGGCCAGTCCGACGATCAGTGCACGTTTATTTGCTAGAAAGCCCATGTGGTTCCCTTTTGTTGAATTTTTGCCCAGTTGGTATTGATGACGCTGACGTATTATATTCGCGCCTGCGCCATAACAAAACTCACTATTTAATAGAGTGCTTATATAACACGGTGGTAAAGCAATTGTCGCGAATGATTATAACGTTGCCAAGTCTGGCCATGGCCGTATTACTATTGGCCGCGTGCAGCAAATCACCCTGGAATAATCCGTATCCTGCCGGTGAGGCAGGACAAAACATCTTATATTCCTCATTTTCGGAGCGGCCCAAACATCTGGACCCTGTCCAATCATACAGCTCCAATGAATATGCCATTCTGGGCCAAATTTATGAACCACCGTTACAGTACCACTATCTGAAGCGGCCTTACACACTTGAACCCTTGACTGCCGAGGTCATGCCGCAGCCGTACTATCTGGATAAGCAGGGTAAGCCTGTGGCGGAATCATCTGCGCACGTGGCATTTAGCGTGTATGACATTCACATCAAACCGGGGATTCGTTATCAACCGCATCCTGCTTTTGCGACAGATGTGCAGGGACACCCACGCTATCTGTCGCTTGGTGCTACTGAGCTTGTGCAGGTAAATTCCCTGGCGGATTTTACCCAAACCGGAACGCGCGAACTCATCGCAGCAGATTATGTGTATCAGATTAAACGCCTGGCTCATCCAAAACTGCATTCACCGTTATTGAGTTTCATGGGTGACTATATTGTCGGTTTGAAAGATTATCCAAAAACCCTCAAACAAGCCTACGCGGCACAAATCAAAACGAATCCGGCCAATCAGTTTCTGGATTTGCGAAACTATCCGTTAATAGGCGCAGAAGTTGTCGATCGTTATACCTATCGAATCACCTTGAACGGGAAATATCCGCAATTCGTATACTGGCTCGCGATGCCATTTTTTGCACCATTCCCAGCGGAGGCCGATCAATTTTATCAACAGCCGGGTATGGCCGAGCGCAACATTGTGCCCGATTGGTATCCTGTTGGTACCGGTGCTTATATGTTAACGCGCAATGATCCGAATCGGGAAATGGTGCTGGAACGCAATCCCAACTTCCATCCGGATTTTTATCCGCAGCAAGGCGAACCAGGCGATGTTGAACACGGGTACTTAAAAGACGCGGGTAAGCAGTTGCCGTTTATTGACAGGATTGTTTTGAAGCTGGAAAAGGAAACCATTCCGTACTGGAATAAATTTTTGCAGGGTTACTATGATTCATCGGGAATAGGCTCAGACAGTTTCGACCAGGCGATACAGTTTGGTTCGCAAGGTGATGTGCAGCTGACTCCGGAGTTACAGGCGCAAGGCATTCAACTTTCCACCACTGTACAACCAACGATCGGTTACACCGGGTTTAATATGCTCGACGATGTCGTGGGTGGTTATACGCCAGCCAGGCAAAAATTGCGGCAGGCCATTTCCATTGCCATCGATCACGAGGAATTTATTTCGATTTTCCGTAATGGTCGTGGCATCGGTGCACAGGGCCCGATACCGCCGGATATTTTTGGTCATCTTGCGGGTAAAGCGGGGATTAATCCGTATGTCTATGAATGGGACAAAGATCAACCCAGACGTCAATCGATCCGGCAAGCCAAACAATTACTCGCAGAGGCCGGTTATCCCAATGGTCGCGATCCCAAAACCGGTGAGCCGTTGATCATTTATCTGGATTATTCTTCGGGTGGTCCGGAAGACAAGGCGGTATTTGATTGGTTCCGCAAGCAATTCGCAAAAATTGATTTGCAAATGTCAGTACGCGATACCGATTACAATCGCTTTCAGGAAAAGATGCGTAAAGGCACAGCGCAAATGTTTATGTGGGGCTGGAACGCGGATTACCCGGATCCGGAGAATTTTCTGTTTCTGTTATACGGACCGAATGCCAAGGCCAAACACGATGGTGAAAACGCATCGAATTATGATAATCCGCAATTCAATGCACTGTTTGATAAAATGAAAAATATGGCGAACACGCCGCAGCGTCAGGCCATTATTCAACAAATGCTGGAGATAACAAGGCGCGATGCGCCGTGGCTGTGGGGATATTACCCGAAAGAATTTGTATTGCATCATGAATGGCTGTACAACGCCAAGCCTAACCATATGGCACACAATACGTTGAAATACCGTCGGCTGGATCCGCAACTGCGAATGCTCAAACGCCATGAGTGGAACCAGCCCCGGCTTTGGCCGATTTTTATATTATTTGTCGTGGGCGTGGTAAGTTTGATCCCGGCAGTTCGTGCGTATCGTCATAAGGAACACCGACCTGCAGTCAGCAGCGGGCAGGGTGTGAAATAATATGTACGCCTATATCATCCGTCGCGTACTGTATGCCATCCCGATTTTGCTTGGCGTTAATGTGTTGACGTTCGCGTTATTTTTCTGGGTAAACAGTCCCGATGACATGGCGCGTATGCACCTGGGCATGAAGCGTGTCGATCAAGCCGCAATCGTCAAATGGAAACAGGATCGCGGTTATGACAAACCCATGCTATTTAATCCCAAGGCATCCGGTATTGAACAACTCACTGATACGGTATTTTATAACAAGACCATTACCTTGTTTGCATTTGATTTTGGCAATTCCGACGACGATCGCAATATCAACCGGGATATACAAAAACGTATGTGGCCGAGTCTGGCGATTGCGATTCCGACGTTCATCATTGGGTTATTATTCAATATCACTTTTGCCATGTTACTGGCGTTCTTCCGTGCAACCTATGTGGACATATGGGGCGTGATCAGTTGTGTCATTCTGATGTCTGTTTCCGGGATGTTTTACATCATTGGAGGACAGTATCTGGTGAGTAAACTGCTGCATCTGGTGCCAATTTCGGGTTATGACCACGGGATAGACGCTATCAAATTCCTGATTCTTCCCGTGACGATTGGCGTGATTAGCGGTATAGGCGCGGGCACGCGCTGGTATCGAACCATCTTTCTGGAAGAAATCAGCAAGGATTATGTGCGTACCGCGCGAGCCAAAGGCTTGTCAGAGTTTCGTGTATTGTTTCGACATGTATTAAAAAATGCGATGATTCCAATACTGACCGGTGTGGTCGTGGTGATTCCATCTCTGTTTATGGGAAGTTTAATTACCGAGTCATTCTTCGGTATCCCAGGATTGGGTAGTTATACCATCGATGCCATTCGTCAGCAGGATTTTTCCATCGTCCGCGCCATGGTGTTTTTGGGTTCGGCGATGTATATCCTTGGCCTGGTGTTGACGGACATCTCCTATACGCTGGTTGATCCCCGGATTCGACTCGAATGACACAAAAAATACAACGACATTGGCTGGTATGGCCGACGGTGCTTGCTGGAGTTATGGCGATACTTTGGTTAGTTGTTATAGCCATGTATCAAGTTGATCCAGTGTATTTGATTTCGGACAAGCTGGTGACGTTGCTGGTGATCTTTGTGATCTATCTGATCGCCTATATCCGCACCAAAGAACACTTGCGCGCCCCATGGCGCGAAGTATTTCATCGTAAACTCGCCATGATTGCGCTGATTTTTATCAGCGTGTACCTCGTTATCGCATTGATCGATTCCATCCACTTTCGGCTGCCGTTGCAAAAAAACACGGTCACTGAACAGGCGCAATACGAAACCAGGGTCCTGAGTTTGTTTGATGTCTTGGTCATGCCCTTACGAAAGCGTGTCGAACACAGTTATTCCGCACCTTTTGCCAGTTACGGTCTGGCCAAGGAGACTTTGGAATTAGCCGCTGGGCGCGAAGTGCGGGATTATCCGCGGCTACGATATGGCGGCACGCATCTGTCTGATCCCAATTCGCAAACGCTGACCGATGTGGCGCGCAGTCTGGCCAAGGCCGGTCTGATTACACTTGTAATATGGATTGTGCTGGTCGCCGCAAGTATTTATTTATTAGCATGGCAGCAGGGGCAAGGCTGGAATGAAAAACGGCAACAGATATGGCGTGAGCAAACCATTGTGCCGTGGCGGGTGGTGTTTGCAACCTGGGGCGTTGTGCTGTTCATTATTACTTCCTTGATCATTTTGAGCGCTGACTATCATGTGTTTGGCACCGATAAGGTCGGTCAGGATGTGTTGTATTTATCGCTGAAGAGTATTCGCACCGGTGTATTGATCGGCACGCTGGCGACCTTGGTGATGTTGCCCTTCGCAGTGTTGCTGGGCATGATGGCGGGTTATTTTCGCGGGATTATCGACGACATTATTCAGTACATTTATACCACCTTGAGTTCTATCCCGGGTGTTCTGCTGATTGCTGCAGCAATTTTATCGATACAACTCTATATTGCTGCTCATAAAGATACCTATACGTTGGTAGAAAAACATTCGGATCTGCGACTGGTATTTTTATGCATCATTCTGGGCATTACCAGTTGGACCGGTTTATGTCGCTTGCTGCGCGGTGAAACCCTCAAGATCCGCGAGATCGATTACATCCAGGCCGCCACCGCGTTAGGCGTCAGTCACTTTCGGATTCTGAGTCGGCATGTGTTGCCAAATGTCATGCATATCGTGTTAATTGCGGTGGTACTGGATTTCAGTGCCTTGGTGCTGGCAGAAGCCGTGTTGTCCTATGTGGGTATCGGGGTGGATCAATCCACCAATAGCTGGGGCAATATGATCAACACTGCACGTCTGGAGTTGGCGCGTGAACCGGCCGTGTGGTGGCCATTGCTGTCTGCCTTCGTGCTGATGTTTATTCTGGTCCTGGCCGCGAATTTATTCTCTGATGCAGTGCGGGATGCGTTTGATCCCAAACTGCGACGTTTGTCGGGCAGGGTATAACATGACTCAGCCAATTTTGCAGGTTGACGATCTTGCCACGTATTTTGGACACGTCGATAAGCCGGTGCGTGCCGTTGATGGGGTGAGTTTTTCCATTGCGCCAGGCCAAACCTTCGCCTTGCTGGGCGAATCCGGCTGCGGTAAATCCATGACCGCCTTATCGTTACTGCAATTGGTACCCGCGCCGGCCGGCCGCATCATACGTGGCCGCATCAATTTCATGGGACAGGATCTCTTGCGCTATTCCGAAGCGCAGATGCGTACAGTGCGCGGCAATGAAATCGCGATGATCTTCCAGGAGCCGATGACGGCACTCAATCCGGTGCTGACGGTCGGGCAACAGATCATCGAGACTCTCCAACAGCATAAACAAATGGATTATGCCGCCGCACTGCAGCGCACCCTGGCATTGCTGGATGCGGTGCGTATTCCGGCACCCAAATCGCGCATCCATGATTATCCGCACCAGCTTTCCGGTGGCATGAAACAACGCGTCATGATTGCGTTAACTCTGGCCTGTGAACCCAAGTTACTTATCGCTGATGAACCAACCACGGCACTGGATGTCACCATTCAGGCGCAGGTATTGAATTTAATCAAGGATCTGCAACGTGACACAGGCATGGCGGTATTATTGATCACCCATGATTTGGGAATCGTCGCTGACAATGTTGATCAGGTTGCGGTCATGTATGCCGGACAGATAGTTGAAACGGCAAGTCGCGACGCATTTTTCAGTAATCCACGTCATCCCTATTCGAAGAAATTATTTGCCGCACTACCGACACGCCATAAACGTGGTCAGACTCTGGAAATTATTAAAGGCAGCGTACCACGACTGAATCGTATTTTCAGCGGATGCCGGTTTGTCGATCGATGCGATTTTGCGTGGCAGGCCTGTCATGATGCAGCACCACTGTGGCTGGCAGAAGCCGACAAGGGTGTGCGGTGTCATCTCTATGATCCGAAAGTCGCGAAAGCTGCTGAATTGAATCCAGCTATCGCGTCGCCAACTCCATCAGCATCAGCAACATTCACATCGACAACTGAAGCGCCATTGCTGCGGGTGCACGATTTAAAAGTCCATTTTCCCATTCGCAAAGGCTTGTTCAAAAAAACCGTCGGGCATGTCTTTGCTGTTGATGGAGTTAGCCTGGAGATCGGCACGGGACGTACCGTGGCATTGGTGGGGGAGTCAGGTTGTGGCAAGACCACGGTGGGCAAGGCGATTTTACAGTTAGTGACAACCTCTGCCGGGCAAGTACATTATGCCGATATGCCGTACGGACAACTCGACAAAGCCACTCAACGGCGTTTTCGTGGCGAAGTGCAAATTATCTTTCAGGATCCTTATTCTTCACTGAACCCACGTATGCAGGTCGGTGAAATCATTGCCGAAGGTCTGGATGTACAGGAACCAACGCTCACGCCAGCGCAACGCCAGCAACGGATTGCTGAACTGTTAGCCCACGTTGGGTTGCCGGATGAGGCGATATCCCGTTATCCGCACGAATTCTCCGGCGGACAGCGCCAACGTGTCAGCATTGCCCGGGCGTTGGCCGTGAATCCGAAGTTGCTCGTGTGTGATGAACCGACCAGTGCGCTGGATTTGTCGGTGCAGGCGCAGATTCTGAATCTGTTAAAATCATTGCAAGATAAACTGGGTTTGAGTTATTTATTCATTACCCATAATCTTTTAGTCGTGGAGTATCTGGCTCATGAGGTGGCTGTTATGTATTTGGGTCGCCTGGTCGAATACGGCAATGTTGAATCAGTATTAAACCAGCCGCTGCATCCCTATACCAGGGCATTATTAGCCGCAGCACCGGTATTTGATCAGCAGGGTAAGCAACAACTGCATGCTCTGGAAGGCGAGATACCGTCGCCCATTGCACCGCCGGCCGGATGTCACTTTCATACCCGCTGTCCACAGGTAATGCCGATTTGTCGTACGCACTATCCCATTGCAACCCGTCAAGCTGAAGGACATCGCGTTAGCTGTCATTTATATTCTGACGTGGCACGACAACAAACGAAGTAATACGCGGTGATGGATGGTAGTAAATGCTAAGCAGAAGATGCCGCTGCGGTACAAGCCGCAGCGAGCGGCATAGCGAATCAGCTGGATGTCTGCGTCACATCGACGAATAATGTAATTTTCTGTCCAATGCGTAATCGCGGATTGGCAGAGAGGCGATTCCAGCGGCGCAGTTGCGCGACACTGACATTGAACTTGTGGGAAATCCGCGCCAGTGAATCACCGCGGCGTACCCGGTAACCAATGCGCTGCATGATGCGACGTTGATCCGGAATCATAATATTATCGATCTGCAACAGACTGGTGGCTTCTTCCTTGTGATCGGCACGTGACCAGATGACCAGTTCCTGTCCGGGCATTAATTTGTCACGTGGTGCCAATCCGTTCCAGCGGGCCAGTTGTTTGACGCCGACATTATGCCGACGTGCAATATTCCACCAGGTGTCGCCGGATTTCACGGTATGCGTCACTTTCACGCCATCGTTTTGCGGGGTGTTCTGTAATTCGTTTAAACGCTCTGTGGCGCTGAGCTTGTAACTGGACAGCGATTGGCTGGCCACCGGTATCATCAGATTCTGATTGCGGCTGAGTCGATTGCTGGATAGTTTGTTGACGGTCTTAATGACTTCGGTGGTGGTCTGATATTTGGCGGCAATATATTTCAGCGAATCGCCTTTCGTTACCTGATGACGTACCCATTGCAGGCGTTTGTCGGCCGGATATTGCGCCAGATTCAAGCGGAAGGTTTCGGCATGCTCAATGGGCAACAACAGAAAATGTGGTCCTTCCGGTGCCGTCGCCCAGCGATTGAAACCCGGATTGAGTTGATAAATCTTTTCGAGATCGATTTCTGACAGACGTGATACCAGCGCCAGATCAATTTGTGAATCCACTTCGACACGTTCGAAATAGGGTTCATCGGCGATCGGATTCAGATCCAGTTTGTATTTTTCCGGATTAGCCACGATTTTTTTCAATGCCAGTAATTTGGGCACATAGGCGCGTGTTTCTTTGGGGAGTTTCAGTGAAAAGAAATCAGTCGGTTTGTGCTTGCGCTTGTTTAAACGAATCGCTTTATTGACATTATGACTGCCGGAATTATACGCGGCGAGTGCCAGCATCCAGTCACCGTCGAACTCATCGCGTAACGCGGCAAGTAACTTGATGGCGGCATTGGTTGACGCATAGATATCACGGCGGCCGTCATACCACCAGTTTTGTTGCAAACCATAGCGCTTGCCGGTCGATGGAATAAATTGCCAGATACCGGATGCGCGGCCGTGCGAATAAGCAAAAGGTTGGAAGGCGCTTTCTACAATTGGCAGCAGCGCAATCTCCAATGGGATTTTTTCTTTCGCGAGTTCTTCAACGATAAAGTGCATATAGGGTCCGGCGCGTTCCACCACACGGTCCAGATATTCTTCGTTACGTACGTACCATTGTAATTGTTGATCGATACGCGGGTTATCGATGTCGGGCATCGCAAAGCCACCACGAATGCGATCCCAAATATTGCCCGGATCTTCTTCGGCGATATCAATATTCGGACTTAATGAATCTTCGCTGGCAGTAGCAGTTACTTCAGTTGGTGCTGGCGTTGCGGCGGTAGCGTCGGATTGAATAATTTTTGCAATCGGATCACCGGATACAGACGCATCGGCAGGAGTTGTGGTGGCGGTGCTGGCAACTGTCGCCGGTGTCGGTGGTGCTGACGTCAATGGGGCTAGTGTCGAGCAACCCAGTAAGGGAAACAATACGGCAAAAATCAATATGTTACGGTTCATTATTACTTTCTTCTGTTGACCAATGCCAATGGTAGAAGTAAGCCCCCAAGCGGTCAAGGGAAACCGGTCCCTTGATAAGTTCACTGCATCGGGCATACTCGCGTGGCATGTCATGGGTACCTGGAAAAAAACGCATTAATCGTTGTGCAGAACTGGACGTTGTCTGGCCAGAATTGCAGGCGTGGTATGCCACGGGTATCGGCCAACAACTGGCTACCTATGAGCAAGATCTGGTGCAAACTGCCCTGGCGAACCTGTTTGGGTATCATTTAGTCCAGATTGGCCGGTTGAATGCCGAAGATTGGCTGACGACCAGCCGTATCTCACAGCGTTTAGTCATGGATTTTCCCGCAGATAACGCGGTCATGATGTCACTGCCGAGCCTCATCGGCCAACCGCAGCAACTGCCGTTACAGTCAGATAGCGTCGATGTGGTGGTCTTGCCCCATGTGATGGAATTTTCGCAGTACCCCCATGAGGTACTGCGTGAGGTTGAGCGAATCCTGATTCCCGAAGGGCATATTGTACTGCTGGCGTTCAATCCCTGGAGCCTATGGGGTGTGCGACGCCAGCTCATCCCCTGGCAGCGTCAGACTGCTCCCTGGTGCGCACGATTTCTATCCGCCACACGACTAAAGGATTGGTTGGCGTTACTGGGTTTTGACGTATTGACGAATCAGGGATACTTTTATCGACCTCCGTTCAAGAGCGACAGCTTGCAACCACGGCAGGGCTTATGGGAACGAGCCGGCCAACGCTGCTGGCCAATTTTAGGGGCTTCAAATTTGTTGGTAGCACGTAAACGCGTCACCACCCTCACACCGATTCGACCGAGCTGGAAACCGCAGCGAATTGTAGCTGCCGGGTTAGAGCCTTCCCAAAACCGCCACCGGACATACCATCGGCATGAGTGACATCGTTTTGGTCTATACCGATGGTGCCTGTTCTGGCAATCCCGGCCCGGGTGGTTGGGGTGCGATTTTGCGCTACGGTGGTCACGAGAAGCAGCTGTTTGGCGGCGAAGCCGATACGACCAATAATCGCATGGAGTTGATGGCCGCGATTCAGGCCTTGGAATCGCTCAAGCGTGGTTGTGTGGTGCGTTTGACCACGGATTCGGAGTATGTCAAAAAGGGCATTACCGAGTGGATGCCACAATGGAAGCAGCGGGGTTGGCGCACCGCCGCCAGGAAACCGGTGAAAAATGTGGATCTTTGGCAACGGCTGGATGTCGCAGTGGGGCGGCATCAGGTCGAATGGCACTGGGTACGCGGGCATAGTGGGCACGTTGAAAACGAATTAGCGGATGAATTGGCGCGTCGCGGTATCGAACAAATCCGTGGCGGCTAATCATGACAAGGGTGGGGCATGCGACAAATCATATTGGATACGGAAACAACCGGACTGGAAGTGCAGGAAGGTCATCGCGTCATTGAAATTGGCTGTGTTGAACTGGTTAACCGACGTCTAACGGAAAATCGCTTTCATTATTACCTGAATCCGGATCGCAAGATCGATGAAGGTGCCATGGAAGTGCATGGCATTAAAAATGAATTTTTGCTCGATAAACCCCATTTTACTGAAATCGCCCAGGATCTGCTGGAATTTTTGCGCGGTGCAGAATTAATTATCCATAACGCACCGTTTGATACCGGATTTCTCGATGCGGAATTTGCCCGAGTCGAATCAGCTTGGTCTGGTATCAGTACACACTGCCGCGTGCTGGATACATTGCAACTTGCCCGGCAAATGCACCCGGGACAGAAGAATAATCTCGACGCCTTATGTAAACGCTATGGGGTAGACAATACGCAACGCACCTTGCACGGCGCATTGCTCGATGCGGAAATTCTTGCCGATGTGTATCTGGCGATGACCGGTGGCCAGGCGAAATTAAGTCTGGACAGTTCAGTACCACAACCGGGACAAACTCAAACCACACCCATCACACCGATTTCGAGTCAACGTCCAAGCCTGCGAGTTATTCAACCTACCGCTGAAGAATTGGCGGCACATGCACAACGTTTACAAGCGATTGCCAAAAATGCTGGCGGTAGCAGCGTGTGGCAGCAACTCAGCTCAACGGAATCAGAAAAGTTGAATTAAACACCATTCAACCAAATATGAGCAGCAATGCTGCCGGCATACCCTAATGCAATGGCCCAGCTCCAGCGCAAATGCGCAAAAAAGGTGTAAGTGCCACGGGCTTGTCCCATCAAGGCCACGCCGGCGGCGGAGCCGATCGATAAAATAGAACCACCGACACCGGCAGTTAATGCCACCAACAACCATTGATTTACTGACATATCCGGATTCATATTCAATACGGCGTACATAACCGGAATATTGTCGATGATGGCAGAGATTAGGCCGATAATGATATTGGCGGTTGTCGTACCCAGCGCGCCATACAATGCCGTCGATGCGTAGGCCAGATATCCCAATGCACCTAAGCCACCCACGCTTAACACCACACCATAAAAAAACAGCAAGGTATCCCATTCAGCTTGTTTAATACTGGTGAAAATATCAAACGGTTCAGAATGCGTGGATGATTTTATCTGCGAAGTTTGTGTTTCAATTTCGAGCATTGGCAGATTATTATTCTCGGCGGAAGCAAGCCGTAATTCGCGGCGTCGCAGAAAGTAGCCATAAATTTTTAATAATCCCAGCCCTGTCATCATGCCCAGTACGGGAGGCAAGTGCAGGTATTGCCGCCCCAGTACGGTCATACAAATGGTCAGTGCAAACAAGGCAATGACGGTTTGCCCACCTTTGGCCATGCTGATTTTTTCTGTAGAGCATTGCGGTTGTGTGTGCGCAATGGTGAGCGACATAAAAAATGCCGGTATGAACCAATTGAGCAAGGACGGGATAAATAAACGGAAGAATTCCAGAAACTGTACTTTATCTTTTTGCCACACCATCAACGTCGTGATGTCACCAAAGGGTGTAAAGGCACCGCCGGCATTGGCCGCGACTACCAGGTTGATGCAACCCAACACCATGAATTTACGATTATCACCGGCCACTGCCATGATTACCGCGCACATCAGCAGCGCGGTTGTTAAATTATCCGCGACGGCAGAAATGAAAAACGCCAGGATACCGGTCAGCCAGAAGATGTTGCGCATGGATAATTTTTTAGAGATTAGCCAGGTACGCAAAGCAAGAAACACCCGTCGTTCCTGCATGGTGTTGATGTAAGTCATGGCAGCCAGCAGGAACAGTAATAGCTCGCTATATTCCAGCAGATTGGCGCGTAAGGCATGTTCGGCGAAATCCGGTTGCCCATGCGCGGAATACGCCAGTGCGACCAGTAACCAAATCACGCCGGCAGCAATCATCACCGGTTTGGATTTGCGCAGATGCAGAAATTCTTCGCTGACCACTAACAAGTAGGCGGCAATGAATATGATTAGGGCAAATATGGCATAACCACTACCGGTTAAATCCAACGGAGTTGTTTCTGCGGCATAGAGATTGACAGGAAAACTGCACAGTGCAAGCATCAGAACGACAGCGTATTTTAGCGACATGATGATTCTCAGGCAGAAAAGGGGATGCCAACCGGTGCGCTAAAATACCACATCCGCAGCAATTTACTGCGACCAGGATCTGAACTTGCAAATTAATTGTTGGTTAAGAATTCTGTTAAATTCCATTTAACCATAAATGAGCAGCAATGCTCAGCGCATAACCAAGCGCAATTGCCCAGAGCCACTTCAGGTGAGCAAAGAACGTATAAATACCGCGAGCCTGACCCATCAATGCAACACCAGCTGCCGAACCAATTGAGAGCAATGATCCGCCTACGCCCGCGGTCAAGGTAACCAGCAGCCACTGTGACAAGGACATTTCCTGATGCATATTCAACACCGCATACATCACTGGAATGTTATCGACAATGGCGGAGAGCATGCCGATGACAATATTCGCCCAGGTATTTCCAAGTGAGCCATACAATAATCCGGAGGCATGTGTCAGATAACCCAAACTGCCCAGGCCGCCGACACATAACACCACACCATAGAAAAATAACAACGTGTCCCATTCGGCGCGTTTGATGCTGATGAAAATATCAAAAGGGCGATAGCGGGGTTTGAAATATTTGTCGAGGGTTTCGCGTTCAATGGCTAAATCAGGCGGCGCCATCAATTCATCGCGATGATTGCGCACTTCGGTGCGGCGAATGAAATAGCCATAGACTTTCAATACACCAAAACCGGTCATCATGCCCAGTACTGCCGGCATATGCATGAATTGATGGATGCTAACCGTCAGTATGATCGTAAACAGGAACAAGCCAATGACAATATAACCACCATTCAATACGGTAACTTTTTCCCCCGATACTTGCGGGATTGTTTTCGGCACCACCAATGACATGAACAATGCCGGCACCGCCCAGTTAATGAGTGCGGGAATAAACAGTTTGAAAAAATCGAAGAAGCTGGCTTTGCCTGCAGCCCAAACCATCAAGGTCGTGATATCGCCAAACGGACTGAATGCACCGCCGGCATTGGCGGCGACGACGATATTGACACAGGCCACTACGGTAAAGCGGCGTTCATTGCCAGCCATTGCCAGCACCACCGCCCCCATCAACAGGGCGGTGGTCAGGTTATCCGCCAGTGGCGAGATAAAAAAGGCCAACAGACCCGTGATCCAGAAGACAGTCCGCAAGGAATAACCACGTCGCACCAGCCAGCTGCGCAATGCCGCAAATACCTGGCGTTCCTGCATGGTATTGATAAACGTCATCGCTGCCAGCAGAAATAGCAGCAATTTGGCGTATTCCAGCAGGTTCTCGTCAAAAGCATGTTCCGCCATGGCCGGTTGGCCCACCGCGGCATAGGCCATGGCCACAAGGATCCAGATGATGCCAGCGGCGATCAGAACCGGTTTGGATTTGCGTAAGTGCAGGAATTCTTCGCCTATGACGACCAGGTAAGCCAGCAAAAATACCAATAAGGCCACGATGGCATAGGGCGAGGCGCTGAGATCGGGGATCGCTGCTTCTGCGGCAACAGCCGTGACCGGCAATCCTGACAGGCAAAACAAGGAGATAAACCATTTTCTATGCCGCATCCCAACCCCGATGATATAGACGAGTTAAACAATGTAAAAATTATCATAAAAAACAATTGGTTACAAGCAGAAAAGACAGGCCGAGGAATAACCGGCTAAAACACTAAATAAATCTAAAGAAAAAATCCCATGAGCCGAAAACCAATAATAGTTAGGTTATGTTGTCTCATGCATGAGGCTTCATGATGATTCCTCCCCCTGCGCAGCGATGCGCAACACACCCTTGCCCTGCTTATGCAGGGCATTTTTTTGGACGTTTGTCTGCCAGTAACTGACAGCTTATATACATCAAGTTTTTGGTAATTATGACGCTAAATTTAGCAACTATTTCATACCGTTAACCGAGTAAATGAAGAGCATAACCAGTGCACGATGAAAAATTAATAACAATCAAATCACCTGGGCTGGGATTACCACTTTTCGCCAGCATTTGCGCTGCTGGTCTGGCAATTTGGAAACCAGGCACAGCAAATTTACTGCTGGCAGTGGGTGTAATGCTGCCAATATGGTTGCTGCATCATAAACGCTGGACAACAGCAGTACGCAAGAGCCTGCAATCTGATATGGATAGCATGCGACAGAATAAAAATTTATTGCAGGAATCCATCCGGCAAGTTGCCGAGGCATTCCAATCCGAACATGAATTTCTGCGTAACGAACTTCAGCAAACCAAGGGAATCGCCTCAACGGCTGTTGTTGACCTGCAAAACAGTTTTACCGGTCTGAACACGACAACCGGTGAATTAAAACACCTGGTTTTTTCCATGATTGCCGAAAATGGGCAAGATGCACAGCAATCGAATACAAATGGTGAATCGTTCAGCTTCCATGAATTCGCAGTACAAACCCAGCAGGTACTGGAAAGTTTTGTTCAGCAGATACTGGATGTAAGCAAGGACAGCATGCGGGTCATGCAAATTGTTGACGATGTTGCAGAACAAACTGAGCATGTCGTGCGTCTGTTAACCGATGTTAAATCCATTGCGGACAAAACCAACTTGCTGGCGCTAAACGCGGCTATCGAGGCAGCACGTGCCGGTGATGCCGGGCGTAGTTTTGCGGTAGTAGCAGACGAAGTGCGTAAATTGTCACAGAACTCCAATAAATTCAGCGATCAGATTCAAGCAGTAGTCAATAAAGTCGATGAAAATATCCGGTTTGCCCAAGACACCGTTGCGACGATGTCATCGCGTGATATGAATGTGGCCATCGAATCGAAGCAGCGTGTAGATAGCATGCTACACAAGGCAGAAGAGGTTAACCAGGTGATGGCTGACCGATTGGGGAATGTCACCCAGTTAAGCCAGGTTATAGACCAGAATGTTGGCGCAGCAGTGCGTTCCCTGCAGTTTGAAGATATGCTCAGGCAGTTGATAGAGCATAGCCAATTGCGGTTGACTAAACTCGATCAGTCAATCCAGCAAATTTATCAATTGTCTTCGCATTTATCAGGTGAGGGCGTGACAGAAATTGCAGAAGTGGCCATGCAAATACAAGCTTTGGCGCATCAGATAACAGTGAACGCCAATAGTGCCGTTAGTCAGCACAATGTGAATTCCGGCGAAGTGGATCTATTTTAATTTCAGCGTAATGGAGCAATAAATATGGATGGGAAAATTCGCACCAGTCTTGCCGATGAGAACAAGACCTTGAAGATATGGGTGGAAGGCCGCTTTGATTTTTTACTGCATCGCGATTTTCGTGGCGCCTATCGTGACACAAGTGGAATTACTTCGATTGAGGTTGATTTAAGTCAGACTATCTATGTTGATAGTTCTGCATTGGGCATGTTGCTGTTGCTGCGTGAGACTATGGGTGCAACCAAGATAAAATTAACCAATATCAATCCAAAGATTCGGATGGTGCTGACGATAGCACATTTCGATCGCATGTTCACTTTTGAGTGATATTTGTAATCAGCCTGGATAATTCCGCGAGTGGCGCAGCGATATTTGCTAGTGCCGTCATTTCTTTGCCTGTCTTGAGTTGCTGCACAATTGCGCGAGCTACTTGTGTCAGCCTGGGCAAACCAAAGGTTTCAGCCGATCCGGCAATACTATGCAGTAAGCGATAAAATTCGTCATAATTGTGTTTGTCGGTTCCATCCGGTTGTAACAATTTCCACAATTCTTCAATTCGCGCCAGTTTATCCGGTAGTGAGGCGCAATATGACTGGCGAATCGCCTGTAATTGTGCTTCCACATCGGTAGATGTCGTCATCGGGGTCAGTTTTTTATTGTTAGCGGTGGCTGCAGCAGATGTTGTGCATCCTGCTGCAGTGACAATAATGTTGTTTGCATCGCCGACCGTTGCGGCTCAAGATCTTCGGCGGGAATGCCTTTGGCGACAGCAAAGGGCTGACCAACACAAATCGCGATACGTGCAAATGGTTTGGGAATCATAAAGTGATCCCAGGAACGTAATTGCCAATAGCGATCGGCGGCATAGGACAGTGGCACTAAGGGTGCCTGAGTCAATTGGGCAAGCAAGATATCACCAATCTTGAACACATGCAGTGGCCCCTGAGGTCCATCCGACGTGGTGACGGGCGAAACCTTCTGCTTGACGATGAGATTGTACATGTCACGCATGGCCTGGGCGCCGGTGCGAGTGGTCGAGCCTCGGATCACCTGTGCACCCCAACGTCGGGCGACACGGGCCGGGACTTCGCCATCGACGGATGGGCTGATCAGAAAGCCGAGTTTAATCCCACGCGGGATAAAACGCCGCAAGTACTGGGCGCAGATAAAATGATGTTGGTGCCAATAACAGGGGATAACCGGTTTATCGGTGCCGGCGATGTGCAGCAGCTGTTCCTCGCCACGAATGTGTTCGATACGGTAGGTTGCCCACAGACTGCGCAAAATGAGTCGCAGTAATGGCATGGCCAGGGCATAGAGAAGTTGGCGTTTGCGTGTCAGCGTCCGCATATCAATGTTCAGGCGATCCCAGCTGGTGTAAACTTGGCGCCAAGTTTGACGGAATCAGCCGCACAGGGCAATCACAGTATCCTTCATGAGCGTGACAGAAAACACAGCTATGCAAATTCCACCCGGTCCGGTCGATGCCTATGACATGCAAACCGATGCCATGACATTTGACCGCCTGGCTGACTGGATTCCCGCCTACGGTGATTTAATCCACGTATCACCGCAAGTGCGTAAAGCTCCGGCCTTTGTGGTCAACCATCCGGATTTCATCAAGCACATTCTGGTCAGCAATCACGCGAATTATCATAAAGGTGTCGGTTTTGAACGGGTCAAGATGTTGCTCGGCAATGGCATCATCGTCAGTGACGGGCCGTTCTGGCGCCGGCAGCGCCGCATGGTCCAACCGGCATTCGACCGCAGTGTGATCGCCGGGATGGCCGAGGAAATTAATCAGATTAATTTGCGCCTGTTGCCGAAATGGCAGGCGCAGGCGCGTGCCGGTGAGATCATTAATATCACCGCCGCGACCAATGATCTGGCTTTGGAAATTGTGTTGCGCGGAATTTTCAGTGAAGATTACGCCCGTATCCTCGCCGAACATCAGGGTAATCCGTTTGCTTTTCTGGTCGACGATAGCAGTCGCGATCTCAAGCTCGCCGTGCGGTTTCGCGCGTTGTCCAAACTGGTGGCAGAAATCATCACGCAACGCCGCCAGCGCACGGAACAACCCCGCGATTTCCTTGGCATCATGATGTCGATGCAGGATAAAGATACCGGTGCGGCGATGGCCGATAAGGAATTGATCGATGAAGTGATGACGTTGATCGTGGCCGGTTCCGAAACCTCGGCAACGACAATGAACTGGACCTGGTATGCACTGGCGATTTATCCGCAAGTGGCCGAGCGATTTTATGCCGAGGTGGATGCGGGCAGTTATACCGATTCACCCGGTTTTACACAGTTAGCAGAACTGGATTATACCCGTCAGATCGTTGAAGAAGTATTACGCATCTATCCGCCGGTCTGGTTGTATACCCGCAAGGCCCTGGGTGAAGATAAACTTGGGGCTTATACGATTCCCGCGGGTGCGGATATATTTATCTCGCCGTATTATCTGCATCGCCATCCGGAATTCTGGCCGCAACCCGAACAGTTTGATCCGACACGTTTCAGCGAAGCCGCCGTCAAGGCACGCCACAAGTTCGTGCATATTCCGTTTTCGGCCGGGCCGCGCCGTTGCATCGGTGATTTCTTCGCGATGGTTGAAGCCCAATTGCACTTTGGGTTGATGGGGCGCCATTTTAAAATGGAATACCAGGGACAGATTCCGGCAGAGCTGGCGCCTGAAGTCAATTTACGCAGTAAACATCCTTTATTGATGCGCATTCGAGAACGTTAAACCATGATTCACTATCCAACACTAAATGCCGCTTTGCTCGATCAGAAAAATAATGATCGGCATATTCTGTTTATCGAAGGCAAGCACGAGCAGAAAAAACTCAGTTATGCCGATTTATACGATCGCGCCACGATGCTGTTGTTCGATTTTCAGGAAGCGGGCATGCGGGCCGGTGATCAATTAATCCTGCTGCATAAAGATAATCAAACTTTCATCGAAGCATTCTGGGCCTGTGTCTTTGGCGGTATCACACCCGTACCGGTGGCGGTGGGAATCAGCGACGAGCACCGCGCCAAACTTTTCCGTATTTTCAGCAAACTGGAACGGCCACATCTGTATACCAGTGAAGAAAATCTCGAGCGTCTGCAACGTTATGCCGATCAACACAGCCTGCATGAGTCATTTGCGGTGTTAAAAACCAAAACCCTGCTGGCGGATTTGATGGAAGCGCATGGCCAACGTGGCCAATTGCATTCGCCATCACCGGACGACGTGGGCTTTATCCAGTTTTCTTCCGGCTCGACCAGTGAACCCAAGGGCGTGGTACTGACGCACCGTAATATCATGACGAATTTGAACGCGATTGCGGTTGGTGCGGGCTATACACCCAATGACATCAGCTTGAGCTGGATGCCACTGACGCATGACATGGGCTTGCTGGGATTTCATTTGAATATGATTGCCGCCGGCATGAGCCAATGTTTAATGCCGACGGATCTGTTCAGTCGTCGGCCGTTGTTGTGGCTGGAGAAGGTAAGTGAACATAAGGCCACCGTGACCTGTTCACCCAATTTTGGTTACAAACATTATTTGAAAGCCTTGGGCGACAAGGCGCTCGACGGTATCGATCTGTCGCATGTGCGGGTTATCTATAACGGCGCGGAACCGATCTCGGTCGATTTATGCGAACAATTCCTGACGACGCTGGCGAAATATAAATTACCGCGTGAAGCGATGTTTACCGTGTATGGTCTGGCCGAAGCGACGTTGGCCGTGGCGTTTCCACCGGTCGGTAAACCCTATCGTGCGGTCTATGTGGATCGCCACGCGATGCGGCTGGGTGATCAGGTTAAATTTGTGTCGGCTGATTCCGCCGATGCGGTGGGGTTCGCCATCGAAGGCGGTCCGGTCAGTGATATGCAAATCAAGATCACCGATGAAGACAACACCACGTTACCCAATCATGCGATTGGGTTAGTCCAGATCAAAGGACCGAGCGTGACAGCCGGGTATTATCTGGATGACGAAGCCAATCGCGATGCGCTCACCGGCGATGGCTGGTTGAATACCGGTGACCTGGGTTTTCTCAGCAAGGACGGTGAGTTGATCATCACCGGCCGCCATAAAGATATTATTTTTGCCAATGGTCTGAATTATTACCCGCATGATATCGAAGCGGTGGCATTACATCTTCCCGAACTCGAGTTGGGCAAAGTGGTGGCCTATGGTGTGCGGCGTGATCACAGTGATACCGATGAGCTGGTGGTGTTTGTGTTATTCCGTGCTGATCTGAAAGATTTTGTCGGTATTGCCCGCGATGTGAATCGGCATATCAATGAGCAAACCGGTCTGGAAGTGCGACACGTGGTTCCGGTGCAGCGTATTCCCAAAACCACCAGCGGCAAGTTACAACGTCGTATCCTCGGCGATGCCTATTTACAGGGTGAATTCGACGCAGCACTGGCACAGATAGATCAACTCATTGTGGCAGCGCATGCCCAGTCCAGTCATGGCCTCGGCACCACTGCAGCTGCGCTATTGGATGTCTTCCACCAATTCATTAAAGACAAGGCATTAAACGCGGATGATAACTTCTTTGAAGTCGGCATCAGCTCACTGACCTTGACAGAAATTCATCAGCGTATCGACGAAATCTATCCCGGCGTCGTCGACGTGACCGATCTGTTTGAATATCAGACGGTCAACGAAGTGGCTAAATTTATTGATAGTAAAGCACAAGGATAAAATGACCTGGCGTCATATAGCGCTATTCGTTATATGCGGCAGCAATGTTTCACTTGCTCATGTGCAAGAAGCTGCACCGATTTCACCAGCGGTAGTAGAACCCGACACGGCTTTTGAACAACGGCTTGCCGAGGAACGCAAGGCGCGTGCATCCTTGTTTGCGCTGACACCGCATAAACCCAATTATCTCATGCTGAGCAATGTTGCCGGTGCCTATGAGGCTGAAGGTCATCTGCAACCCTGGGAGATCAAGTTTCAGATCAGTTTCAAGGTCGATGTCTACGATGGCTTGCTGGGCGGCGATGTATTATTTGGATACACCCAGCAGTCGAATTGGCAAATGTTTAACAAAGCCATCTCCAGTCCGTTTCGCGAAACCAATTATGAACCGGAGATCATGTGGCAGTTCGTGTTACCGCACGACGAGCAACATCCTTACACTCGCGCCATGGTATTCGGCGTGAGTCACCAGTCCAATGGCCGTTCCCAGCCCTGGTCGCGCAGCTGGAATCGGGTTTACGCCAATTTTATTTTTGAATATGAAAAGTTTTATTTCAGTTTAAAACCCTGGTATCGCATTCCGGAGGATAGCAAAAGCTATCCGCTCGATCCGGCCGGTGACGATAATCCGGATATCGGCCAATACCTGGGATCGTTCGAATTAACCGCCATGTGGGCGCGCAACGACGGCAAGCGCATGGGACTGATGCTACGCAATAATTTGAACTTCAAGGGCAACAATCGTGGCGCATTGCAGATCGATTACAGTTTTCCCATCAAAAGCAAATTGCAGGGCTATGTGCAGATCTTCAATGGCTACGGCGAAAGCCTGATCGACTACAACCACTCAACGCGTCGCATTGGTATGGGAGTCATGCTGAACAACTGGTTATAACTCGTTACTGTGAAACTGGTGGGCGGTACTGGGATCGAACCAGTGGCCCCTGCCGTGTGAAGGCAGTGCTCTCCCGCTGAGCTAACCGCCCGCGCATTGGTTATTCTAAAAGCGGTAATCCACAGGGTCAAACCGCCGCTGGTGTGGCTATCTTTTTGATCCCGAACGGGTAAAATACCGACCCTATGACGATTCGCACCCGCTTTGCCCCCAGTCCCACCGGTTATCTGCACATTGGCGGCGCCCGTGTGGCGCTGTTTTCGTGGCTGTATGCCCGCAAACACGCCGGCACCTTTATATTAAGAATAGAAGATACCGATTTGGAGCGCTCCACTGCCGAGTCGGTGAACGCGATTCTGGAAGGCATGACCTGGCTGGGGCTCGACTACGACGAAGGCCCGTTTTACCAGACCAAACGTTTTGATCGCTACAAAGAAGTCATTGCGCAGTTACTCCAGGAAGGCAAGGCCTACCATTGCTATTGTTCCAAAGACGAGCTCACCGCCATGCGCGAGTCGCAAATGGCGCGCAAGGAAAAGCCCCGTTATGACGGCCGTTGTCGGCACCGGCAGGGACCAGCGCCTGCGGGTGTGCAACCGGTGGTGCGGTTTAAAAATCCACTCGACGGTAATGTGGTGATCAACGATGTGGTGCGCGGTAAAGTCGTGATTGCCAATAGCGAACTCGATGATTTGATCATTGCGCGGTCGGATGGTACTCCGACGTATAACTTCACCGTCGTCGTCGATGACTTTGACATGAAAATCACCCATGTGATCCGTGGTGATGATCATCTGAATAACACCCCACGTCAGATCAATATGTTAAACGCCATGGGTGCATCGATTCCGGTGTATGCCCATGCACCGATGATCCTGGCGGAGGATGGCGTCAAACTTTCCAAGCGTGTGCATGGTGAATCCGCTAGTGTGATGGCGTACCGTGACGCAGGCTATCTGCCGGAGGCTTTGCTGAATTATCTGGCGCGGCTGGGCTGGTCACATGGCGATCAGGAAATCTTTACGCTGGAAGAATTGATTCAGTTATTCGATATCACCGACATCAATCATTCCGCGTCCAGCATCAATAAAAGTAAATTATTGTGGGTGAACCAGCATTATATAAAGAGTGCGGCACCCGAGCACCTCGCACGGCATTTGACTCATCACTTTACCAAACTCAATATCGATCCCACCCAGGGACCGGATATAGTCGAAGTAATCAAGGTACAGCAGGAGCGCTGCAAGACGCTGGTGGAAATGGCGCAGGCCAGTGCCTGCTTTTACCGGCCGCTGGATGGTTATAACCCGGATGATGTGAAAAAACATTTTTCTGTGGACTTGGTGCCTGCCTTTAGTTTATTGCGTGAAAAATTCGCCGCATTAACTGACTGGCAAAAGGAACCATTGCATCAGGCGCTCAAGGATACCGCCGAAGAGTTGGGCCTGAAACTCGGCAAGATTGCCCAACCGGTACGCATTGCGGTAACCGGTGGTTCAGTTTCGCCCTCGATTGATGTCACACTCTATTTAATCGGACGCGATGCAACATTAGTGCGTCTGGATAAAGCCATTGCATATCTGGGCGCAAATGCCTAGTTCGACAGGAAACGGTATGAACGACGAAACCACCACGCCACGACCTACTAATTTTATCCGGCAGATCATCGATGCGGATTTGGCAGCCGGCAAGAATCAGGGCAGGGTGGCAACGCGCTTTCCGCCCGAACCTAACGGTTATCTGCACATTGGTCATGCCAAATCCATTGTATTGAATTTTGGTATTGCGCAGGACTACAACGGCAGTTGCAATCTGCGTTTTGATGATACCAATCCGGCCAAGGAAGACATCGAATACGTCGAGTCGATCAAACAGGATGTGCAATGGTTAGGTTATCAATGGACCAATCTGTATTACGCCTCGGATTACTTCGACAAGTTGTATGACTTCGCGGTGCAGTTGATCAAGCTTGGCAAGGCGTATGTCTGTGATCTGAATTCCGAACAAATGCGTGAATTGCGTGGCACCTTGACGCAACCCGGCAAGGATAGCCCCTATCGCAATCGCACCGTCGCCGAAAATCTGGGTTTGTTCGATCGCATGCGCACAGGCGAATTCGCGGATGGCTCGCGGGTACTGCGTGCCAAGATCGATATGACCTCACCGAATATCAATCTGCGGGATCCGACGATCTACCGCATCAAGAAAGACGCCGACCACCACCAGACCGGCAAGAGCTGGTGCATCTACCCGATGTATGACTACACGCATTGTCTGTCGGACATGCTCGAAGGCATTACCCATTCGATCTGTACACTGGAATTCGAAGATCATCGGCCCTTGTATGATTGGGTATTGGATACCTTAAAGACGCCGTGTCATCCGCAGCAAATCGAATTCTCGCGCTTGAATCTCGAATACACCGTAATGAGCAAACGCAAGCTCACTGAACTGGTGCAGAAGCAATTGGTCGATGGCTGGAGCGATCCGCGTATGCCAACCATTGCCGGAATGCGTCGTCGCGGTTTTACGCCGGAATCGTTGCGCGACTTTTGTAATCGCATCGGTGTGACCAAATCCGATAATGTCGTTGAAATGAGTGTGCTGGAAGATTGCATCCGCACCGATCTCAATGAACGGGCAATCCGTCGTATGGCCGTATTGAATCCATTGAAAGTGACGTTAACGAATTGTCCGGTAGATAAAATTGAGTATCTCGATGCAGCCAATCATCCGCAAAAACCGGAGTTGGGCAATCGGCAGATTCCGTTTACGAATGAACTCTATATCGATCGCAATGATTTCATGGAACAACCACCCAAAGGGTTCAAACGGTTGATACCCGGCGGCGAAGTGCGTTTGCGTAATGCCTATGTGATGCGCTGCGATGAAGTCATAAAAGACGCACAAGGTAATGTTACCGAATTGCGCTGCAGTTATGACGCCGCCACACTGGGTGTGAATCCCGAAGGTCGCAAAGTCGGCGGGGTGATCCATTGGGTCAGCGCCAGACATGCCGTGCGTACCGAAGTGCGCTTATATGATCGGTTATTTAACGTACCGAATCCCGATGCTGCCAGCAGCAAAGAGAACAAGGAGTACACCGCGTTTCTGAATCCTGGCTCGTTACAGCCTTTGACTGCCTGTGCGTTGGAACCTGCGCTGGCTGAAGCAACAGCCACGGATCGGTTTCAGTTCGAACGCGAAGGCTATTTTTGTCTGGACGAGAAGATGTTGGCACTGGGAAAGCGGGTCTTTAACCGCACGGTGACTTTACGTGATACCTGGGCCAAAGCGGGCAAGTGAATGTCACCTAACATATTGATATCACAGCAAAAAAAATCACGGCGCCTCAGAATTTATATTGACAGGGCCGCATGACTCGCGTAGAGTTCGCGTTCCGTTTTTTCGGGGCTATAGCTCAGCTGGGAGAGCGCTTGCATGGCATGCAAGAGGTCGCCGGTTCGATCCCGGCTAGCTCCACCAGGTTCGTGAAAGGGCCAGTACTGCGGCCCTTTTATTTTTGACATGAAACGATTTGGACGGATGATGGTATACGTCGGCATTGCCCTGATTGTCGTGGGCATGCTGGTGGGATTCACGGTCATGTTTGTGAACCGGGATAACACCGCCATTGGTTGGTTAGGTTTGATACCAATCGGATTTATCAGTGTACTGACGGGATTGGTCGGAATTCTGTTAAGTGGACCCACTGATAAAGAGCAGTAAAGAGCACGTCTGCGTCCCCATCGTCTAGCCGGCCTAGGACATCGCCCTTTCACGGCGGTAACAGGGGTTCGAATCCCCTTGGGGACGCCATATAAATAAAAAAGCCCGTCTGATTTTTAGACGGGCTTTTTTATTTATTGGGTTTACAAAAGTATTCGAACCCCTGTTACATCAATCAGCGGTTCGACGACTTTGCGTAAGCAAAGTCGAACAGTGTCACGAAGTGACACTGCCCGGAGGGCGAGGCGAAGCCGAGTAATCCCCTTGGGGACGCCATATAAATAAAAAAGCCCGTCTGATTTTTAGACGGGCTTTTTTATTTATTGGGTTTTCAAATGTTGATTCGAACATCGGAAATGGGGTTAACGAAAACCATCCTTGGTTTTCGCCCTACGGGCAAGCTAAAGCTTGTTCGATTTTGTTCCCAACAAAATCGTCGACGACTTTGCGTAAGCAAAGTCGAACAGTGTCACGAAGTGACACTGCCCGGAGGGCGAGGCGAAGCCGAGTAATCCCCTTGGGGACGCCATATAAAACAAAAAGGCCCGTCTGGTTTTTCAGACGGGCCTTTTTGTTTTATTGGTTTTGCATTGGAATTCGAACGTAGGAGCGGGGTTAACGAAAACCATCCTTGGTTTTCGCTCTACGGGCAAGCTAAAGCTTGTTCGATTTTGTTCCCAACAAAATCGTCGACAAAATTGCAACGTATTTGAAGAACGGGGAGTTACTCGGATTGAGATTTTATACATTATCCATCACTCGAACTGGCTTGCTGGATAGTAAATGTGACAACAGGGTTATTCTTGCAGTAGTGATTTCATGTAGTCAGGTCGGTAATACAAAATTGAAGTCCGAGAGCTGTGGTTTTTCATCTGGTAGAGTAAGGCTGGCAAATTTGGTTGGCCATATCATGGTTATCTGATGTGATTTATATTCCTTATTTTGCGCCAATCATATGATTCGCAGGTTCAAGTCGCAAGTGGTTGAATCGTAGCCGAGAATCAGGATATTTTTCCTTGCCATCCCAAGTGTAAATATCTATTATTCAACCCACAGTATTATTATAACTAGAGATAAATGGACTTATGATCAAATTGCATACTTTCATCATTGTAGCTCTGTTTCTTTCAATTAATACCAATGTACTAGCCGATTTAATCTTTAGCGCGCCTCCCAGAGGGAATGAAGCAGATGAGCGTGCGACCTATGAACCGCTTGTGCAGGCAATGAGTCGTGCAATTGGTGAAAAAATAAGCTACGAACATCCAAAAAACTTCCTTACTTACTCCGTTGCCATGCAAAAAGGGCACTACGATATCGTGTTTGACGGTCCGCATTTTTCACAATGGCGAGTCGAAAATCTCAATCACACATTACTGGTGAATTTGCCGGAAAATCTGCAGTTTTTGGTCGTCGTTCCGCTAGGCAGGACTAAGGTCAATACGATGCATGATTTGGTTTATGAACAGGTTTGCGCGCAATTGACTCCCCAGCTAGGGACTTTAATGTTACTGCATAATTATGACATGAGCGCCACTGAACCTACCTTACACCTTGTGCAGGGTGAGGATAAAGTCTTCGCTGATTTTAGCGCGGGTAAGTGTACGGCAGCGGTATTGCGGGATAAAACATTTTATAAACTGTCTGAGGCACAACGCGCCGGTTACAAGATAATTTATAAGAGCCCGCTTGCACCCAATGATGCAATAACCGCCAATAACAAAGTATCTGCACAACAGCGCAAGGCGTTAATCGCCTTGCTGACGAATCCTGATTCCATGAAGGTTGCCAAACCGGTGTTTGAACGGTTTAGCCGTAATGCAGTAACTTTTAATGTCGCTGATCCGGTCAAGTTCAAGCGGCTCGATCAGTTGCTATCCCGTGCCTATGGTTGGGATGCGATCAATTCAAATCTGCGTGGTAACACCGCTGCAGCCGACCCGGTTACCCCGCCAAGTCAAACTTCGCTGGTAAGCGAGCCGGAAATACGACATTCAAGTACCAAACCGATTAAACATTAATGATCTGTCGTGACTGAATCTGCATTCAGGCATTGCTTTGATCGCTACTTCAAAACTATCTGGGAATTGACGAAGAGTAAAGTCAGCCAAGAAATTAGTCGATAGCAGTAATTCCTGCCTTACCACCTCTGGTATTATTGCCCCATGCTCACTGTTCAGAATCTCACTTACCTGCAAGGCGGCATCACGTTGTTACAGGATGTCAATCTGCAGGTGTTCGCCAGTCAGCGTATCGGCCTGATTGGCAAGAACGGCTGTGGCAAGTCCACCTTGTTCCGTTTGATCCGTGGTGAGATCAAGCCGGAGAGTGGCGAGATTGCCTTGCAGTCCGGCAAGACGATTGCGTCAGTCGCGCAGGAGATAGCAACCTCCGATCAACCGGCCATTGAGTTTGTCCTCGATGGCGATGTCGAGTTACGCCAGCTCGAAAAAACCCTGGCACAGGAAAATCACGATGCGGCCTGGTTTGAGGCACAACACCGCTTTGAAGCGATCGGTGGCTATGTGGCCAAAGCGCGAGCGGCCCAGTTATTGAACGGATTGGGTTTTGCCAACGACACGCTGGAACGGCCAGTCAGTAGCTTTTCCGGCGGCTGGCGCATGCGTTTGAATCTGGTGCGTGCATTGATGCACCGTGCCGATTTGCTGTTATTGGATGAACCCACCAACCATTTGGATCTGGAAGCGATTCTGTGGTTGGAGCAATATCTGGCGCGCTATCCCGGCAGCCTGTTAGTCGTGTCGCATGACCGCGAGTTTTTAAATGCCTGCGTAAATCGTATCGCGCACGTGCATGATCACATCATTGACAGTTATGCCGGTAATTACGATGACTTCGAGCGTGCCCGTGCAGTAAAAATCGAGCAACAGAACCAGGCCTTCAATCAGCAACAGGCCAAGATTGCGCATCTGGAAGATTTTGTACGGCGGTTTCGCGCCCAGGCGACAAAAGCCAAGCAGGCGCAGAGTCGTATCAAGGCGTTGGAACGCATTACCCGGATTGCGCCGGCGCACATGGCCAACGGTCATTTTGAACTGGAAATCGAGGCACCAGAACGCAGTCCCGATTTATTGTTGCGCGTCGATAAAATGGGATTTGGCTATGGCGAAAAAACCTTATTTAAAAATATCAACTTGGCATTGCGCGCCGGTGCCCGTATTGCGTTACTTGGCCCCAATGGCGCCGGCAAAACCACGCTGATCAAATTACTGGTTGGCGAACTGATGCCGACGCAGGGCAAGCTGGAACTCACCGCCGATGTTCGCGTCGGTTATTTTGCACAACACCAATTGGAAAATCTCGATAGTGTGGCAACCCCATTGCAACATATGGAGCGACTTGCACCCAAAGAGAAATCATTGGTGCTGCGCAGCTTTCTGGGACGCTTTGGACTGGGTGGCGATAGTGAAGACCGCCCGGTAGCCAGTTTTTCGGGTGGCGAAAAAAGTCGTTTGGCACTTGCCTTGATAGCCTGGCAAAAACCACATTTGTTATTACTTGATGAGCCCACCAATCATCTGGATCTGGATATGCGCGATGCCTTGACGATTGCGCTAGAGGAATACACCGGTGCCGTCATCCTGGTATCACATGATCGCAGTCTGATACGTGCGGTTGCCGATGAATTATGGTTGGTCGCCGATGGTGAAGCAAAGTTGTTTGATGGTGATTTGGACGATTATAAAGTCTGGATTGAGCAACGGCGTCCCCTCGAAGGTCTGGCTAAAACAGCAGACAAGCCTCGTCAGGCACCTGCTACTAAGGCGAATCGCAAAACTCTGCAATCCAAACAGGCGAAGATCAGTACGGCGCTGGCTACCACTCAAGCCGAGTTACGTGCGGTGACCGATAAACTAGCCGATCCAGCGACGTACGAAAAACAACCCCGCAGTGAAGTCGATAAGATAATAGCAACGCATGCCAGCCTGCAACAAAAAATCACCGAGCTGGAAGAAAGCTGGCTGGAACTGGAGCTGGCGATCGACGCAAGTTGATTCGCTATTTCTTCGCGTTAGTTTATATACTCGACCAGATATCTTCAAAATCAGTATTGCCCTTGTTTGCCGGTTTGTTATTGATTTGCAGATCTGATGCCGGTTTATTGAGCTGCTGATATTCAAATTCATCATATAACCCGGCGCCTTCACGTTCGTCATTTAATTTAACCGTGATTTCTCCGGTTTCCATATGCAGTTTTACAACCGCACCGGCACGGAAAGGTGTGGCGAGGGTGATTAAAGCACTGGGTCTGCCGAGTGTTTTGTATGCCGGCAAAAGAATCGCGCGTTGCACGGTATTGTTTTCAACACCGGCAGCGGCAATGCTAATTCCAACCGGAATAGCATTTTGTCCTAGCAGCTGACCACCCAGTGTCATGCCATTTTTACCATCAGAACGCATCCAGCGCACTACGCCAATCGAGTAACGTTTGATTGGTTGGGTTGTAACAGGAAGATAAGCAACAAGTTCACCTACCTGGACATTTGCGCCACAATCGCCCGTACATTGTATGCAGAATCCACCATCACTCATGTTTAATAATTGCCAGCTGTTGCTCAAGCAACTTTGCAGGGGTGGGTCAGGCTGTTTTTCCACTTTGGGTGGCGTGTTGTCACTCACCAGCCGAAGTTTACTGTTGTCATACACCATGTCCCAAACATCAGCCCGTACGTCATTGACATGCGAAACAATCTTTTCTTCGTAATGACTCTTGGCGGAAATGACTTTCAATAGCCTGCTCTCGACACGTCGTTCAGAATTCAAAGTGTTATTGTCACGATGAATGCTATCCATGATTGTTTTATGTATTGTGCTCATTCCAAATGCGACCTGAATTTTCTCTTGGCATTCTCGCCGGTCATGTGATCTTTTTGGAATAGCACCCCAGGTACGGCCAAGCCTGCGTATCAAGTTATGCGACAGCTGCGCTTGTGGCAAATTAATATTTATCAGCGTTTTTGATTTTATTTCTTCGCTTAGCTGTAACTCACCGAATAATGCCTCTGCTAACGCAAACGTTTCAAGAGTGCGAACATTGATATTAAATAATTCATCGCCCGCTATCGCAAGATAACCGGGTTGTTTGTCTTTGCTGAGATCGACACTAAAGTCCCCGATAACGCTCTCGCCGGGTTTGTTTTTATTCAACGTCGGCATGTGCATCCAACGTTCAAGATTAATGTAAACTTTGCCGACTTCACCACGGCGCAAATGATACGGCGATGCCAAGGATAATAGTAATATGCGGATATATTCCCCGCTAATCGTGGTTTTCTTGATGTTTTGATGCTGGTTGTCGGTAATCTGGGTCCACTGAAGTTTGTTTTCTTCGGCAAATGCATAGAGTTTATTTAATTTCAACCAGATGCCGTTTGGTAGTGGTGCGTATACCTGGTAGGTCGTCAGCAAGACATGGCTGAGATACGAAATAGCACGATGCAGATACGTGGTTAGTTTGGTTTTATCCAGCATAAGCATGCTGTTGGATAACAAGTCTTCAATGCCAATTTGATATCCAGTTGCCATCATGGCGTAGATTTCGCGGGTTGCGCTGGCGATTTTTATGGATTTGTCCGGCAGGGGAAACGCAACGCTGGTATAGTGTTTTTGCATGCCTAAGGCAACGTATTGCACAGATTCACGCAATGCTTCCAACATGGCTATGCGATCCTGAAAGCGGATATCCAGCTTATTGGTTTCATGCAACATGGCATAAATCATTTGCGCACAGCGGCCAACACTGGCACGGGGTAGCGATTCAATCCATTCTTGTACGGCACGCGGGCGTGTATCAAAAGCAGCTTTGCCGGGTTTGCTACGCGTTAATAATTGCAACCCAATCGACTTTTCCATACAAATTGCCACCTTAATTGAAAATATCACTATTCAATAAATCGGCAATGCCCTCAATAAACTTGAGTGGTTTGGTAGGGAATAGATTAAATATATTAAAAAAACAGGTGAATTACCGGGTATTTGTGTAACGTTGATTATGCTGACAAGAACTTATCTAACATCTGAAAGAAAGACTCGATATGGATTGGCTTGGTAACGTAGGCATTGAAACCTGCAGCGATGCCTTTTTGGATATCTTTCTCCATGGCATTGGCAGAGACGGCAATGATTGGCCTGCTTGCCAGAACCGGATGATTACGTAAAAGTCGTAACACTTCGAATCCGTTCATTCCCGGAAGATTGATATCCAGTAAGATCATATCGGGTAAATGCGCACTGGCGAGATCGATCCCCAATCGTGGTTCATGCGCAGTTATCAGGTGCAACTTCGGACGTTGTGCAATTAAACTGGTCATCAGGCGCAGGTTGGAGGGGTTGTCCTCAATATATAAAATTGTACCGGTTGAATTCGTTATTGTAGGTAACGGTTTTTTATAATTGTCATTGCTGAGAACCTGCGGGTTATTTTCCGCCAGGGGAATGTTGACCCAAAACTCACTACCAATCCCTGGGTTACTGCTGAAACCAATCGTGCCACCCATCGATTCCGTGAGTTGTTTGCTGATGACGAGGCCTATGCCGGTTCCTTCCACGGTGCCGCCTTCAGCGCCAAGGCGATTGAAAGCCTGGAACAACTCTGGCTGGCGTGCTACAGGAATACCTGTTCCTGTATCTTTCACTGTAAAACAGACATGTTGTGTGACTTTGCGTAGGAATAAATCTACCTTGCCGCCCTCACGATTATACTTTATGGCATTCGATAGCAGGTTAAGCAGTACCTGCTGTAGGCGGGTGTGGTCAGCCATTATAAAAAAGTCAGACGGGAGAGTGTTGTGTAATATTAGACTTATTTTTCTTTGCATGGCCAGCGGTTGTGTCAAGGCAACAATTTCGTTTGCCAGGTCATTGCAATTGACCGGTTCGATGGAAAACGCAATTGTACCTGCTTCAACGCGTGCCAAATCCAGAATATCGTTGATTAGTGCCAACAAGTGTTTGCCGGCACGTAGGATTTCCTGAATGGAATCTTTGTGATTTTGCTGAAGATTCGGATCATATTCCAGCAGTTGTGCGAAACCCAGGATGCCGTTCATGGGGGTGCGCAATTCATGAGACATGCTGGCAAGAAAGTCAGACTTGGCACGATTGGCCTGTTCGGCATCTTCTTTTGCCGTGACTAATTGTACTTCGGTTTGTTTGTGTTCAGTAATATCATGGGATATGCCAAGTAAAAATTGCGGATTGCCAAAGTTGTCGTGCAGTGCGAGTTTCTTGGTATGCAGAATGCGCTGACCATGTGTTTTCGTATTGATAGGCTCTTCGGGGATGTCTTCAAAACCTTTGGCAAGCGCTTCTCTGTCTTTTGCGATAAAATTATCCGCCTGTTCTTTCGGGAAAAAATCATAGTCATTTTTTCCAATTAATTCCTGGCGTGAAAAACCAATTAAATTTTCGCCTGCTTTATTGATAAGCACAAACCGCAAGTCGTCAGCTCGCTTCATGAAAATCATGGCGGGTATGTTTTCGACGACAGACTCGACAAGCTGTTTATTCTCACGCAGTAATTGTTCGGCGCCTTGTAGCTCAGCAGTTCGCTCTGCGACGCGTTGTTCCAATTCATTGCGTGCGCGGGTCAGATCCGCGTAATAGTTACGTAGTGTCCGTGTCATGTTCTCAAAGTCGTTGGACAATGATGCGATTTCCTGCACATCACTCTCGGGCAGTAATAAATCTTCCTGGCTGTCAATCTTACGGCTCAGATTGTTCGTTGCCAGGCTTAATTTGATAAGCGGATCGGATAGCATCCGTCCTGCGCGCGATCCTAACAGGAAGGCAATAACTGCCAGAAGAAACGTGGTGATGAAGCTGAGCAGGTGGGTTTGTTCTAATGCCAATAAATACGGGTGTAGTGGTTGTTCGACAATGACTGACCAGCCGCTTTGGCTAAGTGGATTATTCTGCGCATAGTAAGAACTCCCCCAGGCCTGCATGGCAGAAGTGTTGTTGCGTGGTTGGATACGATAGAGCAGTCCATCTTGATCCTTGATGATGCCATTGCGAGCTTTTTCAAACGAAATCATTGGTTTAAAATCAGGCTCTGTACTGGCAAATATTATGCCATTGCGATCCACCAGGGTAATGCGAGTACCTAAGACACTGTTGCCTGCAGAAATGCGGGCAAGCAGCGCCTCGGGTTTGATTGAGGTTAACATCATGCCGCTGAGTTGGTTGCCTTTAAATATGGGCACAGCCATGGCGATAGTGGCCAATCCGGATGTTCTGCCGACAATGGCATCTGAAAAGACCGGTTTGCCGGATGCGACTAGTGTGCGAAACCAGCCCCGGTCACTAAAATTGATATTTTTTAGTGCATCAGAATTAATTTGTGTCGAAAGACGTATCTTGCCGCTGATATCTACCCGATGCAGGAATAACAGGTCAGGGTTTGCCAGTTGTAATAGCTGGAGGTCATGTAATGTCGCAGCAGGTTCTTGTCTGGCTAACGCGTTCAGCATCTGAATATTTTCATTTTGCCATGTGACTAGTTGGGCAGAAACATACGCAGATCGAGCCACAACACGTTGTTTGATGGAGGTTTCGGAATCAGTCACGGCCTGCCTGGCACTGATTAGAATGACTGTCAATGCCGGAAGAAATGCAAATGCAACCAGCAGATTGGTTTGAATATGATGCATTTTCTTTAAACGCTGTGCAGGGACGCTAAACAACTGGTTGGCAGGTAGATAGTGCAATATCAAAGTAGCAATCAATGCATTGAAAATATCGTTGACTGCCTGTTTAAATGCCACCATCAATGCCATATGCCAGGTCACATCAAGCAAGAATCGATAGGACAGCGCAATGACTACAAGTCCGATGGTCAGCCAGTAAATCATGACCCAGCTGGGCGGGTTTCTGTCCGGGTTGCGTTGTACCGCAATACCAACAAAGAGAATTTCCAAAATTAATCCGACGAATGCATAAGGATGGTGCCACAATATCAGGGTATAGCTCCCTGCGATGACAGCTGCAATGATGCCGGCTAACAAACCAAAACGTAGCAGCGCAATAAAGATGAATATGCTACCGAGTAAAAAATCGATACCAAAAAATAATGGAATATTTAAACTGGTCCCAAGCAGACCAAGTCCGACGAGGATAGCCAGTGCGATCGAATCCCGGTAATTCTTGTAAAATGGTCTTGGCGGAAGCATTGCTCGGTTCATTTTCCTGCTAAGTCAGTATTTATCGGTTATGCCAAGGTTTTCTCAATACCTATATATATAGATTGAGACAGGGCAAGTTGATGTGGCTAAATATTGGTCATTAGGATCGGGCTATCTGGCCAAGATAAACATGTAAATTAACTATCAATTTAAATCTATGTATTTCAAGAAAATATTTCTGAAATGTTAGTTAAATCCTTGGGGTAAATCAATGTAGGATGCAGAATTATCGGCGTAATGCGATTTGCTTACAGGCAGAATCACTTGTTGTTTGTACTACTAAAGAAAGATGGGGTGTATGGATAAAATGAAAACTAACGTCTGGCTACTGTCGTTTTGTCAGGCCATGATGAACTCCGCCAATGTTCTGTTAGTCACAACGTCTTCTCTGGTCGGCTATCGCTTAGCGCTGGATAAATCGCTGGCGACCTTGCCGCTGGGCTTGCAATTTCTCGGCACGATGTTGTTGACCATTCCCGCTTCCATGCTGATGAAACACCTTGGGCGCCGTACCGGTTTTATTATCGGTGTGTTGGTTGGCCTCAGTGGCGTCGCGCTGGCAGGGAGTGCCATCATTGTTCAATCCTTTGTTTTATTTTGTGTCGGTACAGTACTGATTGGTGCCTATAACGGCTTTGCAACCTACTATCGTTTCGCTGCGGCCGATGTGGCCAGCCATGACTACCGACCTGCGGCTATTTCCTATGTGATGGCCGGTGGGGTGATTGCGGCATTTCTGGGTCCGAATCTGGCGAACTGGGCGCGAGGGATTTACGGCACAGCAGATTTTGCGGGCAGTTATATGGCACTGGCGGTGCTGTATATTCTGACATTCATCGCGTTGTTATTTTTGCGTATACCACCACCGGAAGCGCACGAAGCACATGATCGAGGCCGGCCGCTACAGCAAATCATCCAGCAAGGTAACTTTGTGATCGCGGCACTGGGTGCCGCATTGTCATACGGTATTATGTCATTAGTGATGACCGCGACACCCTTGGCAATGCATCATCATGCGCACGCCTTTGCCGATACCACGTTTGTGATTGAATGGCATGTCCTGGGTATGTTTGCGCCGTCGTTTATTACAGGACATCTGATTCGTCGTCTTGGCGTATTGACGATTATGCTCACTGGCGCACTGATGTATATTGGCTGTGTCGTAATAAACCTGACCGGTACAGATTTAAGCCATTTCTGGTCAGCCTTGTTATTGTTGGGCATTGGCTGGAATTTCCTGTTTGTCGGCGCCACCACCTTGCTAACCGAAACCTATCGGATTGAAGAGAAAGCCAAAGTCCAGGCACTGAATGATTTTACTATTTTCGCGGTAGTCACCGTATCGAGTTTGTCGGCGGGTGCCCTGCAATACCATTTAGGCTGGCGTGCGATTAATTACGGTGTATTGCCTCTGATCGGAATAATACTTGTTGCCGTCATCTGGCTGAAGTCACGTCAACCGGCGAAAGTCATCACACCGTTACTGGATGAACAAAACCCGCTTTAAATAAATCGCACCGGTTTTTCCCATATCGCCAGCACAATGCAGCCATTCGGACTGCGTATGGAATGTTTTGTTCCGGGTGTGCTAACCACAAGGCTGCCTTTGGGGTACTCGTGGTTTTCGTCGGCTTGTGCACCGGAAAGTACCAGAATATGTTCATAGCCCATGTGTTCGTGACTGGGGACAGATGACCCTGGCGCGTAACGCAGTAAGGCGGCGGAGCTGCCGGTTGTACTCTTATATATAGGGAAGATATCGATACCCTCGCGAAATGGCTGCCAGGCCAGGTGCTCGGAACTGGATTCAAGCGCAAAGATATCACGCAGAATCGTCACGTTAATGTCATTTTGCATAGGTGTTTTCCAGTGCCGCGATCACCGCAGCACTGGGTGCGGTCCAACCCACGATACCACCCTGAGCGGTCAGCATGTCCAGGGTGGCCTGTTTGAATTCAGGAAAATAACTTTCAGTTGCGTCTTCGATCAACAAACATTCATAACCGCGATCGTTGGCTTCACGCATGCTGGTTTGCACACAAACCTCGGTTGTTACCCCACCAAATAGAATATGTGTAATACCATGACGTTGCAGAATGTCCTGCAGTGGTGTGGCATAAAAGGCACCTTTACCGGGTTTCGCCAGATCATATTCACCGGGTAATGGTTGTAACAGCGCAATGAGGTCATTGCCGGGCTCACCATCGATCAGCAAACGTCCCATCGGTCCTGTATCACCAATTTTAATTGCTGCATTACCGCGCACCCGTTTGGCAGGAGGACAATCGGACAAATCCGCTTTATGTGCTTCGCGCGTATGGATAATCACCATCCCTAAACGACGCGCCATATCCAGTACTTTGCGCACCGTCGGTACAATTTTTTGTAATAGTGTTACGTCATTGCCTAACGCCGAACCAAAACCGCCCGCTTCGATAAAATCGCGTTGCATGTCGATAAGGATTAATGCCGGCGGTATGGCGGGCAGGGTATACGCATAGGGCTTGGCACCAGGAATGGTATGTGTCATCGCGTTTAATGTCCGGCCATGTATTTACCAATGGTCGCCAGCTCGGCTTGGGCGGGCGTGGTTTCATACACCAGTTTGCCATTGGAGATCACTAACAGTCGATCGCTGAGCTCCAGAATCTCATCGAGATCCTCGCTTATCAGTAATACCGCCGCACCGCGATTGCGTGCCGCCATGATCTGTTGATGAATATCCGCAACCGCGCCAAAATCCAGACCAAAGCAGGGATTGGCCACGACCAGTACATCAACTGGATCGGCCAGTTCGCGGGCTAATACGGCACGTTGTACATTGCCACCGGATAAATTACCAATGGGATTGGATGGCCCGGGTGTCTTGATGTTAAAGCGATCAATTAATTCTTTGGCGCGGCTGCGTATGGCTTTACGATCCAGCAACCCGTTATTACGCGCAAATGGCGGACGATCGAAACGCCGGAAGGCGAGGTTATCGGCTACGCTCATGCTGGCAACACAGGCGTTACGTAAAGGTTCTTCGGGCAGGCAATGAAATTTATGCTGGCGCATCTGCGCACGTGTGGCGTTGTAGTCGTGATCATGTACCGTGATGGTGCCATCCATGCGTTCCCGCTGTCCGGCCAGGACTTGTACCAGCTCACGTTGACCATTACCCGAGACACCGGCAATGCCGACAATTTCACCGGTATTAATCGACAGGGATAAACCGGATAGTGCTGGAACGCCGCTGTCGTCATTGACGTGCAGATTGGTAATGGTCAGGACAGGTTGTTGCGCAGCGGTCGGTTCACGCTGTAGCGGCGTGCTGATGACCTCGCGGCCCACCATCATTTCGGCGAGGATGGGCGGAGTGACATCGCTGACCTTGGCCGAGCCGACGTATTGACCTTTGCGCAGCACGGTTACTTCGTCCGCAAAATTCATCACTTCACGAAATTTATGCGTAATGATTAACACGCTGAGATTCTGGCTGCGTGTCATCGCGCGAATTTGTCCAAGCACTTCATCCGCTTCAGTTGGTGTGAGTACCGACGTGGGTTCATCGAGGATCAATACTTTGGTGTCGAGCAACAGTTGTTTGATAATTTCGACCTTTTGCTTTTCACCGGCAGCCAGAGACGTGATCGGCGCTTTCAGTGGAATTTGAAATGGCATGGCCTGCATCTTTTCACGCAATTGCGTCATTTCCTGTTTCCAGTTAATGATTGCGGGCAGACGTGGTCGGGATAGAATGATATTTTCTGCGACGCTCATATTGGGGATGAGGGTGAAATGCTGATACACCATGCCGATGCCGAGCAGCATCGCTTCATTGGGATTGGTAATAGCCTGTTGACGATCACCAAACAAAACGTCACCTTCATCAGGCTGGTAATATCCCATGATGCATTTCACCAGGGTGCTTTTACCGGCACCGTTCTCGCCTAACAGCGCATGAAAACTCCCGGCACGTAACTTTAACGTGACATTTGCCAAAGCCTGCAATTCACCAAAGCGTTTGCTGATGTTGACGGCTTCCAGGACATAAGGCGAGATTGACGTCATGGGTAGGCGGCGAGCAATTGGCTTGATGAACTGACGGCACCAAATACGCCACCCTGCATTTTGATCATATGGATCGCAGCGTCATGGTTACCTTTGTCCGTGGCACCGCAACAGTCTTCCAGTAATACACATTCATAGCCGCGATCGTTACCTTCGCGCATGGTGGTATGGACGCACACATCGGTTGTAATGCCGGTGAGAATAATATTCTCGATGCCGCGCAGACGTAGAATCATGTCCAGATCGGTTGCGCAAAAAGAACCTTTACCGGGTTTATCGATAATGGGTTCGCCTGCGATGGGTGATAATTCCGGAATAATATCCCAGCCGGGTTCACCCCGAACCAGAATACGTCCGCAAGGTCCTGGATCACCGATGCCGGCGCCGATGCGTTGACTGCGCCAGCGTTTATTTGCAGGGAGATCGCTCAGATCCACCCGATGACCTTCACGGGTATGAATCACTGTAAAACCTTTTTTTCGTGCCAGCTGGAGTACTTTCTTGATGGGTTCGATCGGTGCGCGGGTTAATGACAAGTCATAACCCATTTTATCGACATAGCCGCCGGGCCCGCAAAAATCAGTTTGCATGTCGATGATGATCAACGCCGTATTTTGCGCCAGTAGTTTGCCGTTATAGGGCCAGGGATACGGATCAGCATTTACATAAGTAGGCATGCAGTGACATCTCCATTCTTAGCGATTGCTCAATTCACCGGGCATGCCGGCAAAGCGTTGTTTGGACGATGAGGTCAGAATCATGACCGCCAGTGTTAACACATAAGGTGCGGCATTAAATAAATAATATCCGCCCGTTATACCCACCGATTGCAACGCGGGACCCAATGCGGCGGCACCACCAAACACTAATGAGGCGTATAAACAGTAAATGGGATTCCAGCGCGCGAAGATGACCAAGGCCACGGCCATTAAACCCTGGCCACTGGATAAACCTTCGTTCCAGCTACCCGGGTAATATAACGATAAAAACGAGCCGCCGACGCCCGCCAGAAATCCGCCGGCCATCGTGGCATACAGACGCACGCGATTTACATTCAATCCCATTGCCAATGCGGCATCACGACTTTCACCAACCGTGCGCACGATCAAGCCCCATTTGGCGTTACGAAAAAACCAGGCCATGGCCGGGGCGAGAATTAATCCAACAATAAACAATACATTGATATCCAGTGCCGCACGCAATACCGAAGAATCACTCCAGCTGCCTAACGCCAGCGCAGGCAGGCGAGGTGCAACCGGTTGAATAAATGCTTTGCCCAGATAAAACGCTAAACCCGTTCCAAACAACATCATGGCGATGCCCACGGCAATGTCATTTACACGTGGCTGTTGACATAATAAACCGTGGATCAAACCGAGCAACATGCCTGCTATGCCAGCGACCAGGACACCCAACCAGGCTGAGCCCGATAAATAAGCCACGCCATAGCCGGACATCGCGCCCATGATCAGATTGCCTTCCAGACCTAAATTGATGCGGCCACTTTTTTCAGTAAGACATTCGCCGAGGCTGACAAATAAGAACGGTGTGCCGACACGTATCGCACCTCCCAGCACCGCAATCACAACACCCATGTATCCCATCTCGGTCTCGTTCACGCCGTGACCACCTTGGGCTTAAACCAATTCAATTTGCCATAGAAGGCTTCGCTGGCGAGAATGACGATAAAAATAATACCTTGCAGTACCAGTGTCGTTGCATCAGGCAGATCGAAATTGCGTTGTAGCAAGCCACTGCTGGCGCGAATACCGCCGAGTAACAATGCCACGGGAATAATGGCGAGCGGATTATGTCGTGCCAGAAATGCCACCAGAATACCGGCGTAGCCGTAACCCGCATTCAATGACGTATTGGCACGACCTTGTACAGCAGCAATTTCAATCATACCGGCGAGGCCAGCTGCTGCACCGGCAATAAAACAGGTCACGATCACCAGTTTACCTACGGCCAGACCGGAGAGTTGTGCCGCACGGCGATTCCCGCCGATCATGTCGACTGCAAATCCAAACGTGGTACGACGCATGACAAACCATAAAATCAAACAAGTGACGACACCAAAGATTAAACCGCCGTGGATCGACGTGTCACCAATATTGCCGATCATATTGGCATCGCCAATTGGATAAGAAGAGGGTTTGTTCAAACTGGCGGGGTCGCGCAAGATTCCCAGTACCAGGAAATTCAGCACCGCAATCGCGATATAATTTAATAACAACGAGCTGATGGTCTCGTTGACGTTGCGATAATGTTTGAAGGCGCCGACTGCGGCAATCCATAAGCCACCGATGAGTGACCCGGTGAGCACCATGCTCGATATGACCAACAGCGGGGGTAACCCATTCAGGGCGATGCCGATCATGGCCGCAGCCAGTCCCCCAGCAACCATGGCACCTTCGCCGCCGATCACGATCAATCCAATACGCGCGGGGAGTGCAGTGCATATTGCCGTTAACATTAACGGGGCTGCGCGCACCAGGGTATTTTGCCAGGAAAACCAGCTACCAAACGCGCCCCGGAAAATTGCTTCCAGGACGTCGATGGCATTAGCGCCAGAAAATAAAATGAAGACGCTAAAAATAACCAGGGAGAGCAACAGCGCCGCGACGGGAATGGCGATTGACTCAATATAACTCCACATAGCGTGTCAAGCGTTCCGCTGTTAGCTCTTGGTCGTTCCGATGACACCTTCGACCAACCAGTTCATGCTTTCCAGGGCGATGTCAGTTTGCGTGTGTTGCTTGCCTGCCGGGATGACAATTTTGCCGGTGTTATCCTTGAGTGGGCCTTTGTAGACTACCATCGAGCCATCCATGAACTGTTTACGGATCTTGTCGGCATGCACTTTGGCTTTGGCCGTGACAACTTTGCCATAGGGCGAACTTTTTACAATGCCTTCTTTTAATCCACCACGAACCAGATTGGGAATGGTCTTGCCGGTTTTGATCATCTCGGCATAGTCAGAATAGACTTTGCTCCAGTTCCATTCTGCACCGGTTAAAAATCCTTTTGGCGCCAATACAGATTGATCGGTGTGATAACCGCAGCACATGATGCCACGCTTTTCGGCAGTTTGTACCACGACCTTGGGGCTATCGACGTGGCAGGTTAATACGTCAATACCCTGGTCGGCCATGCTATTGGCGGCTTCAGCTTCTTTGACCGGATTTGACCAACCACCGGTGAACACAACGTGAGTCGTGATTTTTGGATTGACACTGCGGGCCCCCAACGTAAAACTATTGATATTACGCAACACCTGTGGAATAGGAATCGCGGCGATGTAGCCTAACTTCCCGGTTTTTGACATATGGCCGGCGATCACGCCAGATAAATAGACCGGCTCATCGATATAGCCAAAATAACTACCGACATTTTTCGGATGCTTGCTGGCATCCCACAAACCACCGCAGTGCAGAAACATCACTTGGGGATATTTGGCGGCGGTTTTGAGAATAAACGGATCAAAATAACCAAACGACGTCGGGAATAATACTTGCGCGCCGTTCAGGTTAATCATACTTTCCATGGTTTTCACTACTTCAATGGTTTCCGGAACATTTTCTTCATCAAAGGCCTTGACCCAATCCAGTTTGGCGACGGCGGATTTTCCTTCGAAATGTGACTGGTTATAACCATAGTCATCGCGCGGACCGACATAGATAAAACCCATATTGACGCTCTTGGGCGCAGCCCAGGCCGTGGACATACCAAAGCCACCCATCACACTGGCGGCACCCGCAGCGGTAATGCCTTTTAACAGATTACGCCGACTGAGATTGATTTTATCTTTGCTCACAGGAGATCCTCCAAACTGGGTTGTTGTAAATAGACGAGTCAAAAAATGGGTAACATGTGTGTTGCGCCATGTTGCTGTTGTATACAACGTTGCATGGCATGTGCCAATTTTCCCCAATCGCTTCTGTGGGCACCTGATATTTTGTAACTAACTGTAATATATGGAATAAATTATGATATGGGGTTTGATCAGGTCAAGCCAGGTTGCTGCGATAGCGATAAAAATCGCACTATATTGGTACATACAGGCAGCGCCATGCTGCGTGAGTGTGCAATGCTTGATAAACAGCAATAGCGCGTTACAGTGTTATCAATTTGCACTAGAGTATTGATATTAGGGAGTCGGCAGCGTTGCGTAAAAAACGTTTAAATACACAAGAGATCTATCAGGATCTGTGGCAACAAATCATTAACTTTGATTTGTTCCCGGGTGCACGTGTGACGGAAACCGAATTGGCAGAGACCTACAAGATTAGCCGCACGCCGATCCGTGAGGCATTGAAACGCCTGGAAGTGGAAGGTTTGATCACGATTCGACCCAAACAGGGTTGTTATGTCCGACAAGTCGATATTGGGTTAATCAGCGACTATTACACGGTGCGTGTTGCGCTGGAAGCCATGACAGTGGAATTGGCCTGTGAGCACATGACGGATGAGGAGTTACAGGAATTCGCGGATGACTGGTATCCGGCAAATCTCAAAACCATGCGTTATGAGCTTGACCACATCAAAAACAAAGAGGAAAGTTTTCATACAATTATCGCCAAAGGCAGTAACAATCCGGTATTGCTGGAATATTTGCAGAATGTGAATAATCGTATTCGACCGGTTCGCATGCTGGGTTTTCCCGATGAAAAAAGTATCCGGGATACCTATCAGGAACATTTCGATATTATTTGTTTTATTCAGCAGCGGGATGTTGCCCGGGCCAAAGAGGCGATGATTGCGCATATTCGCAAGAGTCAGGATATTGCGCGGACGGTGACGTTATCGCAACTGGAACAATATCGGCGTAAACATCCGCGGCGGCGGCGCTGAAAGATTACGACTTTATATATTTTCGCCAGCCACCGAATTCGGTAATCTCCTTTGCATCTGCAATCGCATAGCCTTCACAGATAAAACCGGTTAACCAGCGTCCATCGGCCAGTTCGATTTTACCAATTCCCAGTGGTGCGGGAATTGCGGCGACAAAGCCGCCAAATTCTGCCGCCGGGATTTCCCAGACTTCGACATCGATCGCGGCTCCCTGTTGTGTATCGCGAATCAAACCAGGACGATAGGGTGGGCCACCGGCCAATGCATACATCTGATAGGCCTTGGATGTTGTTGTTGTCATGACGAAACTGGCGCCGCGTTCACGTAATTGCCAATTGAGTGGCAGGCCATTCAAATGGGCACCGGCGACAACCACCGGAATCGTAGCATGCGTTGTGATGCGGTGCGTTTGTGATGCTGGCAAGACTTGTTGTGTTGCGCCTAATGGTAACTGCAAGGTTTGTTGCCAACGGTTGGCAAAGCTTAATAAGCGTCGATCCGACATGGCTGGACCGACCAAGGTGATGCCCCACGGCAAACCATTTTCCAAGTAACCGGCAGGTACCGCGACGGCGGCGTAGTCCAGCAGATTCATATAATTAGTGTAATAACCCAACTGGCTGTTCAGGCGGATCGGATCGGCATTGATTTGCACAATGGTATAAATCGTCGCTGCCGTCGGTGTTACCAGGAAATCGAGCGTATTCATCAGTGTGTCAGCGTGACGCTTACAGTCTTGCAACCGATAGATGGCTTTGAATGCATCGATAGCGGAGAGATCGCGTGCCGAACCGATGATGGCGTTGATCACTGGTAGCAGTGCGTCGGGCTGTGAGGTAATGATGGATTCAGTTGCGACAAAGCGCTCAGCTACCCAGGGTCCTTCATACAGCAAGCGTGCCGCTTGCAGAAAAGGGGTGAAATCGATCTCGCATTTGCATCCTCCCAGACTTTCCAAATGGCTGATCGATTTGGCAAAAAGTTTTTGTGCGTTGCTATCGCCAAAAAATTCCAATTGGGTGGCAACCGGCACGCCAAAGGTGAATTCACCGGTGTGCAACCCATAATGGCGATGATTGTTAGCGAAAGGATTCGGACGGGCATAACTATCTTGCGGATCAAACTTTGTTATGTGTTGTAATACAGTATTGGCATCATCGGTGGTCAGTGCGAACACACTGACGCAATCCAGACTACGACAGGCCGGTACCACACCGCGAGTGCTAATTATTCCGCGACTGGGTTTAACACCGATTAAATTATTGAAGGCGGCAGGCACTCGCCCCGAACCGGCGGTATCGGTACCCAATGCAAATGCCACCAAACCTAAAGCGGTTGCGACGGCTGAACCGGAACTCGAACCACCGGAAATAAAACCTTGATCGAATGCATTATGACATGCTCCATAAGGAGAGCGTGTCCCAACCAGTCCGGTCGCAAATTGATCCAGATTGGTTTTACCCAGGGGGATCGCGCCGGCGTCAATCAATTGTTGTACCGCAAAGGCGGACTCCGTTGGTGTATACGCAAAAGCGGTACAGGCAGCCGTGGTAGGAATACCGGCGAGATCGATATTATCTTTTATCGCAAACGGAATCCCGTATAAGGGCAACGATTCAGGCGCGCATTGCCGTAGCCGCGCTAAATAGGGCTCGAGTTGTGCTCGGGTTAAACGCTGAATCCAGATGTTGTGATCATCAAATTGCGCCGCACGTGACAACAGGCTATCAATTACGTAATCCGGAGTTGCTTGTCCGCTATGATAGGCATGCAGTAAACCAGTAATGGTCATGTCCATCATTCATCTGCCTGCACAATGAGTAGCGCTTGACCGGCGTTGACCTGGTTGCCTTCTTGCCGGGTAATGGCATAGACACTGCCGGCATGGGGTGCGGTAATTTCAATTTCCATTTTCATCGATTCGAGAATCACCAATGGTTGACCTGCGCTGATTTTATCACCTTGGTTGACCAGCAGCTTCCAAATATTGCCCGCCACGGGACTTTCGATGGCGGTGCAGTTATCCGGCAGTGTGTGTTCTTCAGCCTTATCAATGGTCAGTTCCTGACCCGATTCAAAGTTGATCTGGCCGGATTGAATCCAGCGTTCCAGTTCGGTCGCAAAGGCTTGCTCCCGTTGCTGGGTGAATTGCGTGATGCTGTCATGATGTGTTGCCAGATACGCCTGATAGTCTTTGAGTTTGAAGGTGGTAGATTCAATCTGCAGTGGATAACGTCCCTTGGGAAAATCCGTGCGGATCTGCAGGAGTTCTTCGCCACTGACTGGATAGAATTTTATTTGATCAAAAAAGCGCAACAGCCAGGGTTGGTCGAATGCCTCGGTGCGGTGATAGCGATTCCACATTTGCAGGGTCCGACCGACGAATTGATAGCCACCTGGGCCTTCCATGCCGTACACACATAAGTACGATCCGCCGATGCCAACCGAGTTTTCCGCGGTCCAGGTTCGCGCGGGATTATATTTGGTTGTGACCAGGCGGTGACGTGGATCCAGCGGTGTTGCGACCGGTGCGCCGAGATAGACATCACCCAGTCCCATGACAAGATAGCTGGCATCAAACACAATGCGTTTTACGGCGTCGATACTCTCTAAGCCGTTGATGCGGCGGATGAACTCGATATTGCTCGGACACCAGGGTGCATCCTTGCGGACCGACTGCATGTACTTGTTGACTGCGAGTTGACAGGCCGCATCATCCCAGCTCAACGGTAAATGCACGATACGTGAAGGCAATTCCAAATCATCGATGTTCTGCAAACTTAATTCTGCTTGTTGCAATAAGTCTAATAAATCATCAATCGGCAGCGTGGTACTGTCGTAATGAATTTGTAGCGAACGAATTCCCGGTGTCAGTTCACGCATTCCACCCGGTTTATGATCCTGCAGCCATAACATCAAGGCGTGTACGCGAAATCGTAATGCAATGTCCAGTACCATGGGACCATATTCGACCAGCAGAAAATGATCACCCGCCGGTCGATAGGTGATCTGCACACCGTGGATATCCGCCGAAATTTCTTTCACGACAGGCGACGTTAGGGGAGCGGTGGTGGTATGACATTTGACGGTTTGTAATGTTTGAATTTGTTGGCACTGTGCCTGTTCGAGTGCCACCGCATCCGCGATGCTAATCGGCTCGAAGCGGATTTTATCGCCGGCCTTGAGTTGTCCGAGCTTCCAGTGATCTGCTGTCACCACAGTGGCAGGACAAACAAAACCACCCAGTGAGGGACCATCGGGCCCAAGGATGACTGGCATGTCACCGGTAAAATCAATCGCGCCGATCGCATAGGCGTTATCGTGAATGTTCGACGGATGCATACCGGCTTCACCACCATCGCGGCGCGCCCATTGCGGTTTGGGTCCAACCAGACGGATTCCGGTGCGGCTGGAATTGTAATGAACTTCCCAGATGCTGGCAAAAAAGATCTCGATGTCACGTGGGGTAAAAAATTCCGGTGCACCGTGGGGCCCATAGATCACCCGCAAGGTCCAGTCGGTAGAAATATCGGGTCGGAGTGCATCAGGAAGCGACGATGTTGGCGCGGTTGTAGTGCTGCTCTGCAGATGTAATACATCACCGGCGCGCAAGGCACGCCCGGTGTGACCACCAAATTGCCCCAAGGTGAAAGTAGCACGCGCATCTAAATATGTTGGACATTGAATACCATCTTTAATCAACAGATAGGCCCGTGCACCAGCGACGCTGACCTTGCCGAGTTTTAGCGTTTGTCCTGCCCGGATAGAAATCACTTCCCAGAAGGGTATGGCTGATTCATCCAGCATTGCCTGCATGCTTGCACCGGTTAGCACGATCTGCGTAGCGGTGTTAAAACGCAAGGTCGGTCCATTCAAGGTCAGTTCCAGCCCTGCGCAATTCACCGGATTTTCCAGTAAACGATTGCCCAGTTGGAATGAATACGGATCATAGGGGCCAGATGGCGGGACCCCTACATGCCAGTAACCTGTACGGCCAGGATAATCCTGTATCGTGGTCATGGTTCCTGCGCTAAGCACGTCGAATGTTTGCGGCTGATAGGTAAAGCCATTTAAAAATCGGGTCGTGATGCGACCGTGCATAAATTCATCACTGTTGAGCACAGCGCAAAGATATTCACGATTGGTTTCGATGCCATACAGTTGCGTTGCGGTTAGTGCGCCGACCAACTCCTGGCGTGCTTGCTCACGATTCATGCCGGTACAAATGATTTTTGCCAGCATCGGATCAAAATAGGGTGATATCTCGCTGCCACTGTCGATCCAGTGATCCACACGTAGATTTTCTTGTTGCGGGAAGCAGACATGACTGAGTAATCCTGCACAGGGTTGAAAATCCTTGAAGGGATCTTCGGCATAGAGGCGAACCTGGATTGCATGACCTGTGGGTTCGGGCACTGGTGGTAACGTGGCCATATCATCAGCGGCTAATTGCAGCATCCATTCAACTAAATCAACACCATATACTTGTTCGGTAACACCATGTTCAACCTGTAAACGAGTATTCACCTCCAGAAAATAAAACTGTTGCGTTTGCTGATCGTAAACAAATTCAACGGTCCCAGCATTTCGGTATTGGACGGCTTGCATCAAGCGCACCGCCGTGGCGTGTAATTCGGCACGTGCGGCTGCGGTGAGTCCCGGCGCCGGAGTTTCTTCGATAACTTTTTGGTTGCGGCGTTGTGATGAGCAATCGCGTTCACCCAGTGCGACGGCATGACCATGACCATCACCGAAGATCTGCACTTCAATATGACGCGCCCGTCCGATAAATTTTTCCAGGAATACGCCACTGTTGGAAAAATTGTTTTCACTCAGGCGGCGGACCGAATCAAATCCACGGGATAATTCATCGGGGTTGCGGCAGAGCTGCATACCAATTCCACCACCGCCGGCGGTACTTTTGAGCATCACCGGATAGCCGATCTCAATTGCAGTTTGCAGGGCTTCGGCAATATCAGTTAATAGTTCGCTACCGGGCAGTAACGGCAGATTATTTTGACGTGCCAGTGTGCGTGCAGTATGTTTTAAACCAAAAGCACACATTTGTTCCGGTGTTGGCCCGATAAAGCAAATACCCTGGGCTTCGCAACGGCTGACAAAATCGGGGTTCTCACTCAAGAAACCATAACCCGGGTGAATTGCCTCTGCACCGGTGCGTTTGGCGATATCTAACAATTTATCCTGATTCAAATACGTATCGCTGGCACGGCCTTCGCCGAGTGAATAGGCTTCGTCGGCCTGGGTGACGTGCAACGAATCGATATCGGCCTGGGCATACACGGCGATGGAACGAATGCCCATGCGCCGCAAGGTGCGAATGATACGGGTAGCGATGGCACCGCGATTGGCAATCAAGACTTTATTAAACATGGGATGGTGCCCAATATATTTACGGGTGAGCCGTCTCACCATTATCATGCATCATGCGAGTCGTCCCGCTGATGTGGTTATTCGTTACCGATCAATCCCAGATCAAAACTTCGATCGGTGTTGGATTATAGCCGTTACATGGATTGTTCAATTGTGGGCAGTTGGAGATTAACACAATGACATCCATCGCTGCACGTAATTCGACGTATTTGCCGGCCGCTGAAATCCCATCAGCGAATGTCAAGCCGCCGTCAGAGGTGACGGGTACGTTCATAAAAAAATTAATATTATGGGTGATATCGCGCTTGCTCATGCCAAATTGTTCGTTCTCGGCTACGGCCAGCATCCAGCTGTCACGGCAGGCGTGCATGCTTTTTTTCTCCAGGGCATAACGCACGGTATTGCTTTCCGTTGCGCAGGCACCGCCGAGGGTGTCATGTCGACCACAGGTATCGGCGACAATCTCCAACAGCAGGTTTCCTTCGTTAGAAAGTAACTTCGTCCCTGCTGTCAGATAGACATTACCTTGTTCGCGGATCGTATCCATAGCACTGTAACGTTCAGTCGGATCATTGGCATTGTAAAATAATGTATCAGCTGCCTGATTGCCTTCGAGGTCCAGGATGCGTATGGTTTGACCCTGCTTCATCACTTGCATGAAATAGTCTCCTGCGGGGACGATTTTACGAAAGGTCGCCAGTTCAGCTTGCAGATTACTGGCCTTAATCATGGGTGCATGTCCCCTGATTGAGATGATACAAACGTGTGTTTTCAAATCCCCGCTGGTTCTCAGGCCGAGAGTATTTACAAAAATCGTTATCACCCGGTACAGTGGCAGTATGTATTTCATACTGTATCGGTTTGCGGGGATAATCAGTAGCAGGATTTAATGGATGCGGACAGGTATGAAATACCACCAAGGTATCCATTTCAAAACGTAGCGTCACATAATCGCCAGCCTTACTGTGATTGGGTGCATAGCGTAACTCACCACTATCGGCAACCTCAACCTTGCTGAAGAAATTCACATTTGCGGCCATATCGCGTTTGCCCAGACCATATTTTGCCAATTCAATCAGAAAGCTGTTGTTGCCATTTTGATACCAATCATTGCGGTGGCTCTGATAGGTGTGCTCACCCCAACGATGTTTGACGATGGCGGCCGTGCTATTACCGCAAATAGTTTCATGCCAGCCCAGACTGTCGTCGATGATGGAACAGAATATCCGACCCATATCCGAGTACAGGCAATTGCCTTTGGTGAGTTTGAAGGTGTGCTGACATTTTAATGTGTCTGGTGCATTGTAACGCTCCAGCTGATTGTCCGGATTATAAAACAGCATGCCCACGTTCGCGCCGCCGTCAGTATCGATCAATCGCAACGACGTGCCGCGGCGCATGCGCATCGACCAGTGACAACCACCGGCCAATGTATCGGTATAGAGTAAGCCTGTGTTATTCATGCTCAGTCCTCGTCACAAGTGTATCGCTGTGGTGTAGTGATTCGTTAATCTCCTTGTAGGTATTCCGGTCAGTATGACCTAAAGGGATATCATAGGTAATGGTTGCACCATAGGCATTGGGTGCCTGTGGATCGTAGCGCACCTTGTCAAACACCCATAGACGCGTACCGAGGTAAAAACCTTCCTTGAGGTCATGGGTGATCATGAAAATATTTACCCTGGTTTGCTGCCATATCTTCAGAATCAACTGATGCATATCGGCACGAATTCCTGGATCGAGTGCGCCAAAAGGTTCATCTAATAATAATATTTTTGGTTGTTTCATTAAGGCTTGCGCAATTGCAAGACGTTGCTGCATACCACCGGATAATTGTTGCGGATAACGATCGTCCGTATGTTCCAGGCCAACCAGCGTCAACATCGCCTGAGCCTGTTCGGTAACTTCTTTACGTGACTGTCCGAATAGTTTACCCAGCAGAGGAGCGCGTTCAAATTCACGTGCCAGGATCAGATTCTGTAATGCGGTTAAATGTGGAAACACGGAGTATTTTTGAAATACGATGCCACGATCGGCACCTGGCTCTTGCGGTATGGGTATGTTATCCATCGTGATGCTACCGCGACTGGGTGATTCCGTGCCTAGTAACATCTTCAGGAAAGTCGTTTTGCCGCAACCGGATGTGCCCACGAGGGTAATGAATTCGCCTGCTTCGACTTTGGCTGAGACGCGCTCCAGAACAATTGTCTGATCGTATTGCTTCCAGATGTTATTGATGTTGATAAAACTCATCGTGAGGTATGGAACCAGGGGAAGGCACGTTCCGAGAAAACATGCAAAAGCCAATCGAACAGAAACGCTAGCAGCGTAATCCAGACGACGTAGGGCAGGATGATGTCCATCGATAAATAACGGCGTACCAGAAAAATTCGATAGCCCAGACCATTCTGTGCGGCTATCGCCTCAGCAGCGATTAAAAATAACCAGGCAGGTCCAAGAGATAAACGCAGCGCCTCAATTAACCGAGGTAACACCTGCGGCAGCATTACGCGTATGATGATTTGCCAGGTGGAGGCACCGAGCGTTTGTGCCTTGATCAGTTGCTCTGACGGTAATTCCAGGGTCTTGCTTTGCAAATCTCGAATAAGAAACGGGGTGATACCGATAAAAATCAGCATGACTTTGGAGAGTTCATCCAACCCGAAGACGATAAACAGGATCGGTAAAACCGCCATGGGTGGTATTAACGATACTATAGTTATATAAGGTGATAAATTGGCACGAAGCACTGGGATCGCCCCATTAAGCACGCCAAGCACCAAGCCAACGCTGGCACTGAGTATCACCCCCAGTAACAAGCGACGTAAACTTGAAATACTATCCTGTAAAAATAAATATTCGCCACTGCGTTGGCTCGGTTCAAAAACAAGTTCACCCATGGCACTGAAGAAGCTGCTGAACGCAGGCATGAGTTTGTCGTTGGGATTTTCCGCCAGGCGTATATCCGAGGCCCATAAATAGACGAGTAATGTCAGCGCAAAAGGTAATGCCCCGAGAATGACCTTGGTAATAGGACTGGGTCGGATGTTAATTAAACGTTTCATGTTGTTTACGTATCGTACAAAGAAAATGGCCCTCCGTGAGGAGGGCCGCAGGATTATAGTTTGCCATCAGCCGCAAGTTTCATATACGTCGGATCAAAACGCAGTTTAACATTGGCGGGATTGCCATAAACGCCTGTGGGTGTTTCGATACCAATAAACTTTGCATCAGGTGCGCCTGTGCCCAACAAGCCATGTGCAAAACTAAATTCAGCAACATATTGCATGGTTTGTTTTAGTTGTGTGCCGGCGGAAAAAGTGACAGCATCTACAGGTTTATAAAACATTTTGGTCGTTTTTAATTGCGCATCAAAACCCTTCAGATCGGTTGCCGAAGCGGCCGCCATTTCAGTGCGGGCCTTTTTGGCTTTGGGTGAATTACCCTGTATGGTTGACATGATTTCATACCAGGCACCAGTCAATGCTTTACCTAACTTGGGGTTCTCCTGCAATGTTTTGGTATTGACGACCATCAAGTCGATAATTTCACCTGGTATCTGACTGGAATCAAATACTTTATAGCTGTTTGGTGTGGCGAGGACCGTGCTAAGCAGTGGATTCCACGTGACCACAGCGGAGACACTTGCTGTTCCATAGACGCTGACAATATCGGCATCGGATGTATTTACGACTGAAACATCCTTCTCTGACATTCCGGCCGTACCCAAGGCACGTGCTAATAGATAATGTGACACGCTTAATTCCACCAGATTAATCTTTTGGCCTTTAATGTCATTGAGTGATTTTTTACCTTTTAAGACTATTCCATCATTGCCGTTGGAGAAGTCGCCAACAATAAGTGCAGTCGAATCGACATTGCCTGCGGCAGGGATAGTCAATGCATCCATATTGGTCATGGTGCAGCCATCGAATTTCCCCGCGGTGTATTGATTAATGGATTCGACATAATCATTGATTTGCGTTACATCGATAGTAATGCCATATTTATCAGCCCATTTTTTCACGATGCCGGCTTTAGCACCATAGTCCCATGGCATCCAGCCGACGTAGATGGTCCAGCAAACGTTAAAATGATCTTTGGCAAACACGCTGTTCGGCATCAAGGCGATGGCCGACAACAACAGTAACGAGATGAATATTTTCATGATAGGGCTCCCAATTGGCTACAGGCAATGTTTTGGCACAGGAGGAATCAACGACGCAACGCTGTTGATCTCCCGGGCTTTTATCCCGCCGTGTAACCTGTCGAATGGAACATCCCTTCACAGGTCGATGGCTCTCGGACCAGCACTCGTAATGAGTCGGAACCCTAGCCATCCATTTGATAAATACATGCAACGGCCCAAAGCGGTGCCGTTAATGTCCTTTTGTGCTTCATCTAAGGTCTGCACAGACCATGCCACTCAATAAATCAATCAGATAGAAACAATATTAGACTTTTACATGGTTACTTTGGTGCAATAAAGTTTATCTACGCATTAAAATAGTGCATTTGGCAGGATTTCAGATATTAAACCGTAAATTTGTAACTCTAAAACAAAATAGACAATCGGTGATTGGAGAAGCATTCGTGTGCGTTGCACACGAATGTTAAGTAATTGTTTGAATCAGCCAAGTAATTCTCATCAGAGAATAGGACGTTAATGCGTGTCTCAAGTGAAATAGAAAAACTCCATCTGCGTACCAACCAGTTCGAGCATGTCATGATCTTTTAGTGGAATCGCTTCCGAACCAACGGCTTTGCCATTGACCATGGGTGTGTCATTGGAACGGCGTAATTTATTATTCTGGATCATGGTGATGGTATAACCGGTTGCAGTGCGCGCAATCATGGCCATTTTGATGCCGTTGAATCCCAAAGTATTGAACGGTTTGCGTAGTTCCAGTACTTTTTTCGCCAGCGGGCCATTCATGATGCGTACGGCGGCGAGGGGTTCGCCGCGGGCATCCGAAGTCTTGGGCGGATTCACTTGCATGATCTGGGTATCTTCGATTTCTGCACGGATGAACATGGTGGGTTCATATTCAGCGGTATCATTGTCGTAATAGGTAAACTGATAGTTGCCTACCTGGATAATGTCGCCATGTTTTACCGGTGACTTGGCGACACGTCCGCCATTGAGCAAGGTGCCATTGGTGCTGCCCAAATCATCGACAAAGGTATTTTCACCCACAATGGTAAACATGGAGTGTCGACCACTGACAGTCAAGTCGTTGAGCTGAATGTCATTGCCGTGTTTGCGGCCAATGCTCAAGCTTTCTTTGGTGATGGGGTACTCTCGTATGATTGCGCCATCAAGAGTCATTATTAGTTTAGCCATAGTGCACCTGTGTTTTTGCTAAGTTCATGAAGTGATATTTGCGGGATCCGTCGATGGCGGGCTGACTCTTTGCGCTGCCTGCTCACTCATATAGGATTCGTATTGTTTTTCGAATTCGGATTTATTTCGGGCTGTTGCATACGCTTCATCGATGGTGATTAAATTCGCATCCAGCAATCGACGCAATGCGGTATCCATACGCTGCATACCTTGCATGCCACCGCTTTGAATGACATTTTCAATTTGATCAACCTTGTTCTCGCGTATCAGGTTGGAGATTGCGGGATTGTTGATCATGATTTCAACGGCCGGCAAACGCCCTTTACCGTCGGTACGTCTGACCAGTTCCTGGGAAACTATGCCGACTAATGATGTAGACAGCATGGTACGTACATAGGGTTCTTCACCGGCCGGGAAGGCATTTACAATACGATCGATCGATGCCGCAGCACCGTTGGTGTGCAAGGTGGCAAACACCAATATACCAATTTCGGCTGCGGTGATCGCAAGATGAATGGTTTCGGCGTCGCGCATTTCACCCACCAGTACTACATCTGGATCTTCGCGTAAGGCTGAGAGCAGTGCGCGTGAAAATGTGGGGACATGGGTACCGACTTCGCGCTGGCTGAACAGGCAATTCTTTTGTGTATGGACATATTCAACCGGATCTTCAATCGTGACGATATGGCCTTTGCGCTCATTGTTGATGTAATCGATCATCGCTGCCAGGGTGGTGGATTTACCTGAACCCGTCGGGCCAGTAACCAGGATCAAGCCACGACGTTGCCGCGTGAGATTTTTAATTGCCGGAGGCAGACTCAGTTCGTTTAAAGCAGGTATGCGATTCGGAATGGCACGAAATACCGCGCCCATGCCACCTAAATGTTGAAAGGCATTAACACGAAAACGCATGGCTTCGTTATAGGCGTAAGCAAAATCGGTGTTGCCTTTGACACGTAATTCGTCATGATTTTTGGCCGGGATGAGATCTTTAATCAGGTCATAGACTTCATCGGCGGATAATTCGCGGTATTTTACCGGATAGGCAATACCATGCAGACGAATTCGTGGCGGGTTACCTGCCACCAGATGTAAATCCGAGCCACCCTGTTTAATCACCAGATCCAGAAAGGTATCGATGCGTTGGGTTGACATGACTTACGATACCGACAGGTTAACCTGAGGCAGCAGCTCAGGATTCGTGACAAAGCGTTGGAATAGCCGCTTATCGGTGGCCTGCATATACGCATCATCCGGATCGATTTCTTTACGTTGCACGGCTTCCAGCAAGGCCGTATCCATCAATTGCATGCCTTGATCGCGACTGGTGTGAACCACCGAGGGGATTTGAAATATTTTATTGGTCATGATCAGGTTGCCGATGGCATTGTTGTTGATCATGATTTCCAATACGGCTTTGCGGAAACGACCGTCAATCGTGCGGACCAATTTCTGACTGATCACCGCATTCAGATGTTGCGCCAGAAAACTGCGGGTCAGATTTTTTTGTTCCATCGGCATGGCATCGATCATACGATCCAGGGTTTTTACGGCGCTGGAAGTGTGCAGGGTGCCCAGGACCAGGTGTCCGGTTTCCGCTGCGGTCATGGCCATCGAAATGGTTTCGGTATCGCGCAACTCACCAACCAGAATAATATCGGGATCCTGACGCAAGGCTGCGCGCAAACCGGTTGCAAAACTGTCGACATGATCGCCAACAGCCCGCTGGATTACCAGTGACTGGTTGCTCTTGTGCACATATTCAATCGGATCTTCCAAGGTGATGATGTTGAAGCGCCTGTTGGCATTTAACCAGTCGATCATACAGGCGAGGGTCGTGGATTTACCGGTACCGGTGGCGCCGGTCACGAGAATCAAGCCTTGTGTGGCATGTAAAAACTTTTCGACGATGTCGGGCAGGCCCAATTCCTTGAAACCGGGGATGCGCGGTGCAATAGCCCGGAAGGTAGCACCCAGGCCGGATACTTTGCGAAACATATTGACACGAAAGCGGCCGACTTCGGCATTCTGAAATGAAAAATCCAAATCATTACCTTGTTCGAATTTTTCGATTTGATCGGGAGTAAGAATTTCGCGCAATAATTCGTCGATTTCCCGATCGGTCAGATTACGATATTTAATCGGGGTAAGTTCGCCATAGATGCGCACTAGTGGCGGACTGCCAACAGCAAAATGAATGTCGGATGCACCTTGTTGACGTCCCAATTTCAGGAATGCATTAATGCGTTCGGACATCAGCTTTTGCTCCGTTCCAGCAGCGATTGCAGATCGAGGCGGAACTCGTCAGCGGTCTGGTAACGATCCTGCGGATTCACGGCCATGGCTTTCATGATAATGCCGCTGAGTTCAGGTGATATTTCAGGTTTGGCTTCATGCGGAGGAGTAGCCTTGCCTTCCACGTGCTGAAACAAGGTTGCCAGATGATCTTCACCTTTATAAGGTGCCTTGCCGACAAAAATTTCGTAAAGCAGCACACCCAGACTATAGATATCGGTGCGTGCATCGATGGCGCGTGCACGTACTTGTTCGGGTGCCATATACGTTGGCGTACCTACCAAAATGCCAGTACGCGTAATGCGCGAATCGGCAGAGCTGGCGGCGGCGGCCAAACCGAAGTCGACAATCTTCACCTGATCGTTTTCGCCAATCAGAATATTGGCTGGTTTCAGATCGCGATGCACAATGTCCAGACCATGCGCAAAACCAACCCCTTTGAGGATATCGATATAAATTTTCAGTACGCGTTCCAGGCGCATTTGCTTGTGCAATTTCATTTCATACGCGAGCGAGTGACTGGAAAAATATTCCATCGAAATCGCATAACTGTTACCGAAGGTAATGAAATCGTAGATGCGAATGATGTTCTCGTGGGTGACCTTACGTGCGTAGCGCAATTCATGCACAAATCGTTTAATAATATTCTCGTCAGATGACATCGAGGCATTCAGGAATTTCAGCACAATGTCTTCATTGACCATGATGTCGTTGACCAGCACAACGATACCAAATGCACCTTTACCGATGTGTTTAATCATGCGATAGCGATCCGCAATGATGGTGCCAGGCGCAAACTTGGAGGCATCAAAAATCTGTGCCATGTGATCGGGTTTTTCTTCCTGTTCGGAAAGATCCAGAATGCCGGCGCTGGTTTCCTGCTTTTGTGGTGGTCGATTAGCCGCTGCAGGCGTGTCGCGTGTGGCACTGCCGATATTATTGGGACGTTCGGTATGGGCTCGTGCAGTATTGTTACCGGTTAATGTGGCTGACATCAGGCGGGTATTGGCATTCTCGAGACTGGTGCTTTCGTCAAGCTTTTGAGTTTTGGCAAACTCACTGATGGCAATCAGTAACTCTTTACGAAGATTTCCTGTCGCCGCATTGGCTTTTTCCATTAATTCATTAATGATTTCAACACCGCCCAGTTTCACTATGGCTTGTACGATTAATGACGCGGAATCCGGGTGTGCTTCCAGTGCCTTATATAATTCCGGGATGGCACGTTTATCACCATACTGTCCCAATGCATCAATCGCACGTTCGCGTACCCACCAATCGGAGTCATTGAGGGCTTCCACCAGAAAGAAGTAGGCACGTTCATCTTTAACAGAATTTAAAATCTCCACGGCAGTACGCCGCAGGAATTCATCTTTATCGTGCAGCAGGCCAATGATGGCCTCAACCACGCGCGGGCCACCAATAGACCCGAGTGCATCGGCAGCGCGCACGCGTACCCACCAGTCGGTATCGCGCATCGCGGTCAATAAATTTTTAATCGCACGTTGATCGGCAATTTCGTTGAGCACTTCGACGGCGGCACGGCGAATATATTCCGAGTTATCGTTGAGAATGTCGATCAGGTATCCCACAGTATCCGGATCTTTCAGTCGGGATAACGCATCGATCGCTTTGGCTTGCACATTCATGTCAGCGTCTTTTAACAGGGGACAGACATGTTGTGCGGAGATACTGAATTTATTGGCGCTAATGCCCTCAAGTGCAGCGAGCCGGATGTGTTTATTCCCATCCGACAAGGCGTTCAACATGACATTACGGACCGGTTCCAGATTAAATCGTGCCAGTAAACGTATCGTGTTGAGGCGGGTAGTAAAATCTTCGCTGTTGGCGAAAGGCAAAAGAAATGGCACATATTCTTCGGTGGCCACCGCTGCAATAACGTTAAATCCCAACGTGCGTTTATTCGGGTTGCTATCATCCAGTAGCGCAATGAGCTTGCGAGGATTCAACCGGTCTTTTTTCGAAACCAGAATTTGTAACAGCACCTTTTTGGGCATGTCAGGGTCATCGAGTTCCCGCATGAGGAGATTCGGATCGTAACCCGCACCGCGAATAAGAATGCGGGCGACACTGGCGACCAAATTGCGATCTGGATCGGTTAAGGCGTCCGCGTAATCAGGCAGTGACTTGTTATCCAGCAACGTGATGAGGGTGTTTTCAACGAGCGCATTATTGGGGGAATCCAGCAGGGCATCGATCAGGCGCGCCACCGCCGGGCGGCCGATTTCCTTGATGCGTGCAATCGCTGCCACGACATCGGGATCGCGTGGATCGCCGGAATCCAGCAGGGTTGCTATCGCCTTATTTGCTTTTATTCCGTTTAATAAACTCATTCGTGTTCTGTTGACCTCTGACTGCGCCTGGTAGCCAGAACCGGGTTAAGGAGTTACCTGTATGATGTAGGATTTATTCAGCAGGCAAACTCGGTCATCCTCTAAATACAATCGCAGAAAGCGGTTATTGGCCTGATTCAGATAGTCATAAAGACGTGCCCGTTCTGCTGGCAGTTCTTCGTTGATTTCACCATCAAAGACCGAACCATCCATCATTAAAATGCGACATGATGTTTTCGTCGCGGCGGGATTATTCGGTCGAGCTTGATCATATTCAATTCGAATAATGGAACTGCGATTATAAAAACGGATTTCATTCGGCTCACGACGGCGTAACACCAGAAATGGCCAATCGTTATTGACCACGGAGTGCGGGTCTTCGACAGGCTGCGCTTCATTATCGACGGAAACATAGAGGGCACCATGTACTAATCCCTCGGGATGTACCCACATCACAACTTCTTGGAGGGTTTTATTTATTTTCAACGATTTTTGTCCCACCCAAATCTCCCTTTCGACGTTACAAGGATACAAGTATATATAGTATTTGATGCAGTGCGAATGGCAAGGTCTTGTTCTAACAGTAAAATTCGCTTATTTCAGCCTGCTTGGCAAGATATTTTAAAGCACGACCGGCTACAGCCTGCCACCACGGGCAAACCGGGGTTGCCAATAGGGATGGTCAAGGCTGGTTACGGAGATAAATTTGCCTTTACCCGGCGAGTGGATGAATCGACCAGAACCCAGGTAGATACCCACATGATTGATTCGCCCTCGTTTTGAATGAAAAAAAACCAAATCCCCTGGTTGGAGAGATTTACGGCCAATTGGCTGGGTATGCTGGTATTGGCCCACGCTGGTTCGGGGTAAGGTAACTCCGACTTGCTGATGGCTGTAATAAACAAAACCGCTACAGTCAAAGCCCGTTGCTGGCGTTATTCCGCCGTAGTGATAGGGCGTGCCCAGCAATGAAGTTGCGATTTCGATGACTGGTGTCTTTGGCGCTGCGGCGGCAGCCGATGGCGATGAATAAGACGTAGCCGGCGGATTGCTGCTACAAGCACTCATTAGCACAATAAGAATTACTATGAGGGTAAAACCACCCCGGTTTCGGCGTTGAATAGCTTGTAGCATAGTTATCCTCGACAATTGCTCTGACAAACCTTAGTTCAGATACACAACTAAATCAAATAACCTATATTAATCAATGAGTAAAAGCATTAAATTAATGTAGAAACAGAAATGGTGATCAATATCCCAATTATGAAATGCTGATATGTAGAATAAACAAGCACTTGCCGATACAGAATAAACCACTATATTTATTAATGTTATGCAACTCACCTCAGTCACCGCAGCAGCCAGTTCGCGTCCGATCAATGCGTCGGTGGAATCTGCGTGGCGTGATCGTAGTCAATCCGAACCAGAAGTACCCCAATCCACGCGATCTATCGTCGATCGTAAAACCGTTAGTCCTGCAGCACGACCAACACCTAAAGAACAGCAGCGCTCTGATGTCGATGTGCTGGCCAAAACCACTACGCCGATTTCACCGCGACAGGCCGAAGAACTGATACAGCAACAACAAAAGACGGGGGTATATGCCGCCGAAGTAAGAACAGCCGAAGTAAAAAATGACGAAACTCAGGAACGCCGTAAAGAGGCTACACAAAGTCGACGCCTAAGCCCGCGATATTCACTGGCATCCTATACCGGTGAGCGAGCCAATCGCGCTTATCTTGAGCATGCCGGGCAACAAAACGGGCGGATGGTGGATGATATGGTCTGAACTGCCTGGCCGATATCCGCGGTGAGTTTGTTTCTGCTCAGCAGTATCGAAAGTTCAGCATAGAAATAATACGTACGTAATCAGCGACGGTTCCCCGCCTTTTTGCAGCATCATGCATTACAATGGCGCTTTCTGTCAGGGAAGTTGCATGCCGCACCGGCCAACCCGCAAACGTAAAAAATCCGAAAAAATCCACAAGGCCTTGGGACGATTCAGTCGTCGGCCACGTGCTGCTGGTCGATCCGGTCAGTGGAAAATTCAACGTCGACATATCTGGAGTGCATTGGGCGTACTGACGGTACTGTTCGTGGCCTATGTTATTTATCTGGATTTTGTCGTGCGGGAACAATTTGCCAGCAAGCGCTGGGCCATTCCGGCGCACGTCTATGCGCGGCCGCTGGAATTATTTGTGGGCTTGCCATTCTCACCCGATCGGTTTGCCAAAGAACTGCTTAGCCTGAATTATCGTTATGCTTATCCTGCCAAAGATCCGGCGAGTTATCAGCGCGAAGCGGACAATTTTGAGTTAACCACGCGTGAGTTTCGTTTTTGGGATGCACAGGAACCTTCGCGTGCAATTCGCGTGGAGTTTACCGGCGGGGTGGTGACGGCACTCAAGGATCGCACCTCCGGCAAAGATATTGATTTAATGCGACTGGATCCGGCATTTATCGGTGGTATCTATCCGGCACATCATGAAGATCGTATTTTGCTTAAGTATGCCGATGTGCCACTGCTGTTACCGCAAACACTGATTGCGATAGAGGATCGTAAATTTCTGACTCATCATGGTGTTGATCCGCGCGGTATTGCACGGGCAGTTTGGCAAAACCTCAAGGCCGGTGCGACGGAGCAAGGTGGCAGTACCATTACGCAGCAATTGGTGAAAAACTTTTATTTGACCAATGAGCGCAGCCTGTGGCGCAAATTCAATGAAGTTATCATGGCGCTGTTACTGGAAGCGCATTATGAAAAACATGAAATCATGGAGGCCTATCTCAATGAAATCTATCTGGGACAGGATGGTCAACGGGCGATTCATGGCTTTGGTTTGGCCAGCCGGTTTTACTTTGAAAAACCGCTAAACGAATTGTCCACTGCACAAATTGCCACGATGGTGGCGATGATCCGTGGCCCCGGTTATTACAACCCGGAAAAACACACCAAACGCTTGTTGCTGCGGCGCAATCTTATTCTGGATACGCTGGCCGAATTTCAAATCATCAGTAAAGCGGAAGCCGATCGTGCCAAACGTGAAGAGCTTGGCGTCATTCATGAACGCCGTAGCGGTACCACTGACTATCCGGCATTTATGGATTTGGTGCAACGACAATTGCGCGAATACTATCATGATGAGGATTTGAGCTCTGAAGGCTTGCGGATATTCACTACCATGGACCCGGTGCTGCAAAGTGATTTGCAAGGCATCGTGCAAAAACGTGTTGAGTTGCTCGACAAACAGCGCCGTCTCAATGGCAAATTGCAAGTCGCGGCGGTGATTACCAGTATTAATCCCTCGGTGGAAGTCCTGGCGATGGTAGGCGATCGCAATCCACGCTTTGCCGGATTTAATCGGGTGATCGATGCGGCCCGGCCCATCGGTTCGTTGATGAAACCGGCTGTGTATCTGACGGCATTGAGCCAGCCAACCAAATATAACTGGTTGAGTCCGTTGGATGATTCCACATTGACGCTCAAATCGCCGGACGGTCAGGTCTGGTCACCACACAACTATGACAATCAGTCGCATGGCTCGGTGGCGATGATTAGCGCCTTAACCCATTCCTATAATCTGGCTACGGTGCGTCTGGGCATGGAGCTGGGTTTCCCGGCGATACTGGATACCTTGCATCGCCTGGGTGTGAAACGCGAAATCCAGCCATATCCTTCAACCTTGTTGGGCTCAACGGAAATGACGCCGATTGAAGTATTACAGATGTATCAGAATTATGCCTCCGGTGGTTTCCAGAGCCCATTACGTGCCATTCGCGAAGTATTGAATTCCCAGGGTGAGCCGCTGCGGCGTTACCCGATTGAAGTTCAAAAAACTTTTGATCCGGAAGCCATTACCGTGTTGAATACGGGTTTGGTACAAGTGGTTGAAAACGGCACGGCCAAATCGGTCCGTGCGCAATTACCCAAGGACTTGATGGTGGCGGGCAAGACCGGCACAACCAATGACACGCGCGATAGCTGGTTTGCCGGATTTAGCGCAACCCATGTCGGGGTCGTGTGGTTAGGTACCGATGATAATCAACCCACCGGATTGAGCGGCAGCACTGGCGCATTACGAATTTGGGGCGATATCATGGCCAAAGTACCAACCACCAGTCTGGCGTTTGAATCAAACGATAAACTGGAGATGCATTGGGTGAATCCGACTGCAAAACAATTAACGCAAGCAGGTTGCCCTAATGCAATGCCGCTGGGTTTTCTCAAAGGATCGGCACCAGCAGCGATGGTGAATTGTGAGGGTGCTCCCACGCAGGGGAACAGTCACTGGTTTGGAAATTTATTTAAATAAATGGGTAGCGGAGTGATGAGAACTGGATTGTCCTGCCTGATCGTTTGCGGTTTCCTGGGTGGTTGTACCGGCGTGTCGACGCCACCGCCATCAAATGGTGTGGGTGAACCTGCCTCCACTGAACTGCCGTTTACCGTGCCTGGACTACCACTGGACAGTGATAAAACCAAATTAATCACTCCAGGCTCACAAACATCGCCCGCCGTTTTGAAATTACTGGATCAGGCGCGTGCGGCAACACTCAGTGGTGATCTGCAACGCGCAGAAGTGTTATTGGAACGCGCCATCCGCATTGAACCCGGTAATCCGGCACTGTGGCATTATCTGGCCAAAGTCCGGTTACAACAGGATCGTTTCAACGAAGCTGCGGGTCTGGCACAAAAATCCAACGCCTTGTCGAAAGGCGATAAACAATTACAAGCCGATAATTGGCGCATCATCGCGCATGCGCGTAACCGTAATGGTGATATCGCCGGCGCACGCGAAGCGCAAGACCACGTGGATGCACTTAAGTAAGCATAAACGGATACCGTTATGTCGATATTTGCACTGGACAAGTTAATCTCGCAGGCCAGAAAACTGGCGGCGGATTACCGCCGTGCAACTGGAAAGTCATTACCCATCAGCGGTGAGATTGCCAAACACGATGCCTGTGTGCAATTAAAACTCGAGCCGGTAGAAAAGGACAGCGGCGGTCATGATGCTGTTGGCACAGAGAAAGCTTGGCAGGGATTGCGGATCCAAATCAAAGGTCGCGCGATTTTTGATGAAAGTAAAAAAAATCAGCGCATCGGCCAACTCAAACTGGATAAGGAATGGGATGGTCTGGTGCTGGTGGTGATGAATGAAGAATTCGAACCGGTGGAAATGTATTTTGCACCGCGTTTTGAAATCGAAGACGCCTTGTCGCATGCGTCCAATCGCAGTGAACGCGGTGCCATGTCGCTGGCGCGGTTTAAAAATATTGCGCAACTGGTCTGGACTGCAGAACAAGGCCGACTGGTCGATATTGTACTTGCCAGTCAACCTACCTCGTGATCGCTCACGCGCGTGAATGATACCGTGTTATCTGCAGCTGAAGTACTGGGCACACATGGGCCGCTGAGTCAGCACTTAGCCGGGTTCCGTGTACGTGCCGCACAACAAGCAATGGCAGATGCCATTGCCGCCGCATTAACCGACAAGCAGGATCTGCTGGTCGAAGCCGGTACCGGTACCGGCAAGACGCTGGCATATCTTGTTCCCGCGATGTTGTCGGGGATGAAAATCATTATTTCGACCGGCACCAAAAATCTGCAGGATCAATTGATCAATCGTGACGTGCCTCTGCTGCGTCAGGCATTAAAAATTCCCGTCAGCGTCAGCGTCCTCAAGGGACGCTCGAATTATTTGTGCTTGCATCGTTATGATCAGGCGCAACAAGAACCCACGCTGGATAAAATTCAGGTGAAGTCCTTGCGTACCATTAAAAATTGGTCAGATGGTACGCGCCACGGTGACATCGCCGAATGTTCGGATTTATCCGAAAGCGATCCATTCTGGATAAAAGTGACATCAACTGTCGACAATTGCCTGGGGCAGGACTGTGAGGTCTACGACAAATGTTATTTGGTCAAAGCCCGACGGGATGCGCAGGCTGCAGATGTGGTGATCGTGAATCATCATCTGTTGTTATCCGACATGGCCTTGCAGCAATCCGGCTTCGGCGAGTTGTTGCCGGGCGCAGATGCCTACATCATCGACGAGGCCCACCAATTACCCGAGATCGCCTCGCAATATTTTGGCCTGGGGTTCAGTACGGCACAGGCCGCTGATCTTGCTACCGACTGTGCACAGGCCTATCACCAGGATATCAATGAGACTGCGGAATTTGCTGCGCAGACAGATTTGCTGAGTCGTCGTAGTGCGCAGCTACGTGACGTGTTTGGATCCCAGCAGCGTCGTGCTCCCTGGGTAACGCTTGCTCAGGATGCGAATGTGCAGGAACGATTGACGCAATTCTATGAAGCACTCTATGCGTTGCGCACCCAGTTGCAACCGTTGGCCGAACGCAGCAAGGATCTGGCGACATGTCTGGAGCGCTGCGAGATATTACTGGAACGCTATACGCAAATGACTCAGCCTGCTGCCAGTGGCTTTGTGCATTGGTTTGAAGTGCATCGCCGTTCGGTGTCGCTGCATATGACACCACTGGATATTGCCGCCACTTTTCATGAGCATCGTGCCCACAAACCGGGGGTTTGGATATTTACCTCGGCCACCTTGACTGTGGCAGGAAAGTTTGAACATTTCACGTCGCGTTTGGGTTTGCATGATGCACGCTGTATGCATTGGGATAGCCCGTTTGATTACCAGCACAACACCTTAATGTATTTGCCACCCGATATGCCCGAACCGAACAGTCCGAATTACATTGAGAAAGTCGTGTGGGTAACACGTCAGGTGCTCAGCTTCAGTCGTGGGCGTGCATTTGTGCTGTTTACCAGTCATCGTGCCATGCAGGATGCCTGGCAGCGCTTGCGTGGCAGCTTGCCTTATCCGTTATTTGTGCAAGGCGATATGTCACGCGATGTCTTGTTGGAAAAATTCCGCGCTACTCCAAATGCGGTACTGTTGGGAACCAGCAGCTTTTGGGAAGGTGTCGATGTGCGCGGCGAAGCCTTGTCGTGTGTGATCATTGATAAATTACCGTTTGCCACGCCGGATGATCCGGTGTTGCAGGCACGTATCGACGCGTTGCGCGCGCGTGGTGCCAACCCCTTTATGGATTACCAGTTACCTTCGGCGGTGATTGCACTCAAGCAGGGCGCAGGGCGCCTGATACGCGATTATGATGATCGAGGCGTGCTGGTTTTGTGCGACCCACGCTTGCGCAGTAAACCCTATGGCAAAATATTTCTTAACAGTTTGCCACCGATGCCGGTTACGCGGGATGAACAGGATGTGTTACATTTTTTTATGAATCAATCCCGCGAGATGGTGAACTGATATGCGCTTGCTGGCCATTGATACCGTCACGGAAATGTGTTCAGTTGCATTGCAAATTGGTAATGACGTTATTACGCGTGAACAAATTGCCCCGCGCAGTCATACTGAACTGATTTTACCGATGGTCGATGCCGTGTTGGCGGAAGCCGGGTGCACATTAACCTCATTGGATGCGATCGCTGTCGATCGTGGTCCGGGCTCATTCACGGGATTACGCATTGGCGTCGGTGTGGCGCAAGGCCTGGCCTTTGGCGCCGACTTGCCGGTGCTGCCGGTTTCCAGTCTGGCCACACTTGCACAAAGTGTCTTTGCATTAAACAAAATTGATCATGCGCTGGCCTGCATTGATGCCCGCATGGCAGAGATATATTGGGCTTGTTATTCGCAACGCGACGGATTGATGCAGGAAGTGATTGCTGAACAAGTCACATCGGCCAGCCAACTTCACACGCCTGAAAATATTTTGTGCTATGGTATCGGTACCGGATTTGATGCCTATCTCACCGACATCAGCCAGAATTCGCGCGTAGTGTTATGCGGCCATCAGGGCAAGGCCTATCCCCTGGCGCAATATATGCTGCCCCTGGCGCAGGTGCACTGGCATGCGGGCAAACAAATTAGCGCAGATGAATTGATGCCGGTCTATTTACGCAATAATGTGGCCACGGTCAAACAATAATACCTGTCGATAACGAGCAACGAGGATAGCCAAATGAAACACCTGCTGCGCGGCTTGATGGTCATGTGGATGTTACATACGGGTTGGGCGCAAGCCGATTCGCCTCTGGTGTATGTCAAAACCGTCAGCGGTGATTTTGAAGCAACCTACAAACGCGTGTTTACCGTGTTGGAAAATAACGGTTACTTCGTGGTGTTTGAACCGAATCTGGGAAAGAATCTGGCGAATTTCAAAAATCGGTGGGGTGAAAATTATAATCGTAATAAATTCGAGGAAATTCGCAGCATGGTGTTTTGCAGTGGTTATTACGCCAACGAAATGAGTAATCAGGATCCGCAGATGCTGGCCTTATGCCCATTACATATCACGTTGACCCACAAAGCCGGAGTGACGCAGATTTTGTTTGTGAGACCGAGTCTGGTTGCTGCCGGCAGTCCTGCAGAAAAAACTGCGTTGGAACTGGAACAGGATGTGATTCGTACGCTGGAATCGGTGGGCAAGGTGGTGGCACCGATTAAAGAATCGACGGAGTCAGTATCAGGTAAGTAATTTTTCCAAAATACGTTCATATACCTGCGAGAGTAAATCCAGATCCCGCACGGCAACATGTTCATTCACTTTGTGAATACTGGCATTGAGTGGCCCGAGTTCCAACACTTGCGCACCCGTGGGTGCAATGAAACGGCCATCGGATGTACCACCAGAGGTGGATAACTCTGTGGTGAAACCACACACTTCCTGAATTGCCGCTGCGCTGGCTTCGACGAGTTTGCCTGCCGGCGTGAGATACGGGTTACCCGATAACGTCCAGGTTAAGGTGTATTTCAATTTATGCTGGTCTAATAATTTTTCCACACGTTCGCGCAATTGCTGCTCGGTAACGGCGGTGGAGAAGCGAAAATTGAATGTGACCTGCAAATCACCCGGAATGACATTGGTTGCGCCGGTACCGGCGTGAATATTGCTGATTTGAAAGGTCGTTGCCGGGAAATGCGCATTACCCTGATCCCAGACTTCATTGCTCAATGCCGATAACACCGGTGCAAATAAATGAATCGGGTTGCTCGCCAGATGTGGATAGGCAACATGTCCCTGTATGCCATGAATGGTCAAATCCGCATTCAATGAACCGCGCCGGCCGTTTTTGATCATATCGCCGAGTTGTTTGCTGCTGGTGGGTTCACCCACCAGGCACCAGTCGATTTTTTCGTGACGATTTTCCAGTGTCTTGATCACTTTCACCGTACCATCGATCGCCGGCCCTTCTTCATCACTCGTCAGTAAAAAGCCAATACTGCCTTTCGGTGCAGGGTGATTTTTGATGAAACGTTCGCACGCGGTCAACATCGCGGCAATGGAACCTTTCATGTCGGCGGTGCCACGGCCATAGAGTTGGCCATCGCGAATTTCTGCTTTGAAAGGCGCCGAAGTCCACTGTTGCTCCGGCCCGGTGGGAACGACATCAGTGTGGCCGGCAAACACAAACAGAGGTTGTTGTTTACCCAAACGTGCCCAGAGATTATCGACTTCACCAAAACGCATCGGTTCAATCGCAAAGCCCATTGTTTGCAGTCGTTGTGCAATGAAATTTTGACACCCGGCGTCCTCCGGTGTGACGGAAGGCCGTTCGATCAAGGCTTTGGTCAGCGACAGTGTTGCAGATTCGGACATGAATGGATTAAATGTCACGTAACAGTTCGTTGATACCCACCTTGCTGCGCGTCTTTTCATCCACCTGTTTCACAATGACGGCGCAATACAAACTGTATTTGCCATCCGAGGAGGGCAGATTACCCGACACCACCACTGAGCCGGCAGGAATACGTCCATAGATGATTTCACCGGTGAGACGATTATAAATACGCGTGCTTTGACCGATGTAAACGCCCATGGAGATCACCGAACCTTCTTCAACAATCACGCCTTCGACGACTTCGGAGCGCGCTCCGATAAAACAATTATCTTCGATGATCGTCGGACCGGCCTGGACTGGTTCGAGTACGCCGCCGATACCGACACCGCCGGATAGATGCACATTCTTGCCGATCTGGGCACAGGAACCTACCGTCGACCAGGTGTCCACCATCGTGCCGCTATCTACATACGCACCGATATTCACATACGATGGCATCAACACCACACCCGGTGAAATATAGGCACCACGGCGCACGGTCGCAGGGGGAACGACGCGCACACCTTCGTTACGAAAATCGCGCGAGTTGTAATCCGAATATTTGGCGGGTACCTTGTCATAATAATTGGTAAAGCCGCCTTTCATGAATTGATTGTCATTGATGCGGAAGGACAACAGGACGGCTTTCTTCAGCCATTGATTCACGACCCACTGTCCATCTTTCTTTTCTGCTACCCGTAAGCTGCCTTTATCGAGCTGCGCGATGGCTTCATTGATCGCTTCCTTGACCATGGTATCGACGCGCATGGGGGTAATATCTGCGCGGTGTTCAAAGGCTTGTTCAATTACGGCTTGGATATCCTGACTCATCGGTATGGCTCCAGAAACGAAAGTGGAAAAATTAGATTGGCGATTGTATCGCGGTTTACGCAGTCAGGCTATGCACCATGCTGTTGTAAATAACGGCGAATACGCTGTGCGGCATCGAGGCATTGCGCCGGTTCGGCAACCAAGGCTAAGCGTACATGACCGCTGCCCGGATTTTGTCCATGGGCATGACGAGACAGGTAACTGCCCGGTAACACCGTCACATTTTGCCGGGCAAATAATTCCCGGGTGAATTGTTCATCGCTAAGCGGGGTGCGTGGCCATAAATAAAAGCCGGCGTCTGGCATTGTCACATCCATTACATCCTGTAATTCCGCCATCACAGCAGTAAATTTGTTGCGATATAAATCGCGATTGTGTTGCACATGGACTTCATCTGCCCAGGCGAGAATACTGGCACGCTGTGTTGGTAACGGCAGCGCACAACCCTGATAGGTGCGGTATTTATAAAACCCATCAAGTATCCGGGCATCGCCAGCAACAAAACCGGAGCGCAACCCGGGCAGATTGGATCGCTTGGAAAGACTATGAAATACCACGCAGCGGCGATAGTCGTGATTGCCCAGCGCATGTGCCGCTTGTAACAAGCCGACGGGTGGGGTGGCTTCATCAAAATATATTTCTGAATAGCATTCATCCGAGGCAATGATAAAATCATAACGCTCTGCCAGGTTGAGCAGGCGTTGGAGAAATGCCAGTGACAGTACCCGGCCGGTTGGGTTGCCCGGCGAACATATATATATTAGTTGGCAGCGCTGCCAAACCGCGGCCGGTACCGCATCCAGATCCGGCACGAAGTCATTGTCACGGCTGGTATTCATAAAATACGGCTCGGCTCCGGACAGCAAGGCCGCACCTTCATAGATTTGGTAAAACGGGTTGGGCATCATCACGATCGGTGCTTGACGGCGATCCACTACCGCCTGGGCAAAAGCAAACAAGGCTTCGCGCGTGCCGCTCACCGGCAGCACATGCTTGTCCGCATCCAGACTGTTTGCAGGTAAAGCAAAACGGCGGAGTAACCATTGCACAATGGCCTGACGTAATTCGACGATGCCCCTGGTCGTAGGATAAATGGATAATTCTGCGCGGTGGGCGCTGAGGGCATCTAATACAAATGTTGCCGCGGCATGCTTGGGTTCGCCAATGCTCAACGCGATATGCGCTAGCGTGGTCGGAGGTTGCAGATTGTTTTTTAAAGCCGCGAGGCGCTCAAAAGGATACGCTTGCAGCTTGTCAATGTCCGGGTTCATACTAGTTCTGGATTATCCCAACGGAAGTGCGAGCATTATAATGCAACTGAAAACAACTCACACGCCGGTTTTAGCGGTGCTGAGCTTATTACTCGCATCAACACTGTGGGGTGTCTACTGGTATCCATTACGCCAGCTAATCGGACTGGGTCTGGACGGACCCTGGATCGTGCTGCTGGTCTATAGTGGTACGTTGTTGTATGTCCCCTTTCTGTTGCACCGCCGCTGGCAAGAGCTGAATCGCTCACCTGGTTTATTAATCAGCATCGCACTCGCCAGTGGTATCTGCAATACGCTGTTTATTCTTGGTGTGCTCGAAGGCAATGTGGTGCGAGTCACTTTACTCTTTTTTCTGTCACCGGTCTGGGCGACTTTATTGGCGTATTTTTTCCTCAAAGAAGAGCTGACACTATACAGCTATGGTGTACTGATATTGGCATTGGCCGGCGCCATGTTGATTTTGTGGCGTCCGGAAGCGGGCATACCCTGGCCGGCCAGTCATGCCGACTGGTATGGACTGATCTCGGGGATTGGTTTTGCATTTTCCAATGTGTGTATCAACAAAGCGGATTGTGTCGCGCCACAAGTCAAAACCGCAGTGGTCTGGTTTGGCGCCATCGCGGTGACGATCCTTATCTTGCTGTTACGTCCACAACCCATCAGCATGCCATCTGCGGACGCGGTGCAACATGCATTACTTGTTGGGATCATCGGTATGGGGGTAATGACATTTGCGGTGACCTATGGAATTTCCCATTTGCCCGTGCATCGTTCCGCCGTCATCATGTTGTTTGAAGTCGTGGTGGCGAGCATTTCTTCACTCTTGCTAACGAATGAGCGCCCGCGTGAGATCGAATGGCTGGGTGGGATATTGGTTATCATTGCAGCTTATATTGCGATTGTGCATCAGCCAGCCCATAAACCACCGGTATGTGATGCATGAGTGAAGTGATTATCACCCGGTTGTTGCACGCCAGTTTGCTGGTCAATGATGTTGCTTGTGCCCGGCAATTTTACGCCGGTATTCTGGGATTAATTGAAGATCAGTCCAGACCGGATCTGGGTTATCCCGGTGCGTGGTTTCTGATTGGCGTTCAACAAATCCATTTATTGCAATTACCCAATCCTGATCCAATCAGTAATCGTCCTGCACATGGCGGGCGGGATCGGCATATTGCTTTTGCGGTGGCATCTTTGCAGAATTTACAACGCAGACTTGAGGCGGCAGCAATTACGTATACGTTGAGCCGATCCGGTCGGCGCGCGTTATTTTGTCGTGATCCGGATGGCAATGCGCTCGAATTTGTTGAAGCGGATTAAATCAGATTGTGCGGCAGGAGGCTAATCTTCGTCCAAATAGCGGCGGATCGTTGTGCGCAAACATTCCAGCTGAGTATCGTCTGACAGCGGTAGTTCATTTTCCGTAGTGATATAAAAAATATCTTCGGCGCGCTCGCCGTAAGTGGCAATTTTGGCGTTATGCAATTGCACGCCACAGTCAAGTAACGCTCGTGCCACACGTGACAACAGTCCTGGGCGATCAAATGCCATCACCTGCATGGCAGTGCGTGCGTGTTTCTCATCTGCCCAGAATTGCACATCTGTTGCAAAGCGGAAGGCTTTGAGGGTTCGAGGTAATTGACGATTGGATTTGGGTAGATCCTTGTCAGGCTGGGATATGCGGCGGATAAGTTGTTGTTGTAACTCGAGGATGCGATTTGCGTCCTGCAAAGGTTTGCCGTTTTCATCCAACGCGATATAGGTATCCAGGGTATAGCCATCACTGGCAGTCAGAATATGTGCGTCTGCGATGGTCAAACCAAGCTGGTCGAGTGTGCTGGTGGTGTGAGCAAACAAATTAGGGTGGTCATGGGTGTAGATGAAAATCTCCGTGCCGCCACCACGTGGTCCCTGTCTGATCTGAATCAGTGGCAGTTGCTGCGTTGTATTGGAAATGATGGCTGCACTTTGCCAGGCGATATAGTCAGCTGAGTGGCGCAGAAAATATTCATCATCAAAGCGAGTCCAGAGCGTGTCGATCGTGGTTGCTTCAATGTTATTTGCCAGGAGCAACTCGCGCGCAGCCTGCTGTGTGGCGGCAATTGTTTCGCTGTCCCGCAAGGGAGATTCCAGGCCGCGGCGAAATGCGCGTGCCGTCGAATTGTAAAGGTCACGTAATAAAGTGTCTTTCCAGGAATTCCAGACATTGGGGCTGGTTGCGCGCACGTCGGCAACCGTCAGCAAGTAAAGATAATTCAGGCGATTTACATCACCGACCAACGTGGCAAATTCATGCACTATTTCCGGATCGTTAATATCCTTGCGCTGTGCAGTGGATGACATTAACAAATGATTTAACACCAGCCAGCCCACCAGTTTGCTGTCATAGTCACTGAGGCCATGGTGGCGACAAAATTCCATCGCGTCGGATTCACCGAGCCTGGAGTGATCGCCGCCACGGCCTTTGGCGATGTCATGAAATAATGCAGCGATAGTCAGCAATTCCTGCTTGGGAATTTTCTGGATTAATTCGCTACACAAGGGGAATTCCTGCGCGTGCGCCGTAACCGTGAAACGACGCAGATTACGCACGACTATCAGCGTATGTTCGTCAACCGTGTAGACATGAAACAGATCGTGCTGCATTTGCCCGACAATGTTGGCGAAGACCGGCAGGTAGGCCGCCAGTACGCCATAACGATTCATGCGCCGCAGTTCATGAGTTACCCCATGTGGCTGCCGGAGAATTTCTATGAATAAACTGCGGCAACGCAGATCATCGCGAAACTGCACGTCGATCAAATGACGATGCTCGCGGATCAGTCGAATCGTATTGGCGCGCACGCCTTTGAGTTCAGGGTGTTGCGTCATGACCAGAAATACTTCGAGTAGTGCAAAAGGGTATTTCTTAAAAATACCGACATGAGTCACTTCGAGAAAGCCACGTCGTGACTGGAAGCGTTTATTAATTGGCAGGGGAGTTTCAGAAGTTTTTTTATACAGAATCTCTTCCTGAAATAACTGCAACAGCATTTCATTCAATCGGCTCAAGCCCATTACCGTACGGTAATATTGTTTCATGAATTTTTCGACTGCGCGGCTGCGCGGATCATCCTGATAACCAAATTGGCGGGCCAGTTCACGTTGATAATCAAATAGCAGTCGATCTTCGCGACGGTTGGCGAGCACATGCAGTCCATAACGAATTTGCCATAGTAACGCCTGACCTTCGTACAAAGCCTGGTATTCTTTTTCGGTCAGGAACTGGTGGGTCACCAAATCGTGCAGGGTATTGGCATCAAAGTGGCGTTTGGCAACCCAGCCGATCATCTGGATATCGCGCAAGCCACCGGGGCCTTCCTTGATATTCGGTTCAAGATTGTAGGCGGTATCATTAAACTTTTGATGGCGTGCGACTTGTTCCTGCCATTTGGCTTCAAAAAATTCGCGCGATGGCCAGAGTTTTTTCGGACCACACAAACGGCGTTGTTCTTCAAATAACTCAGCAGGTCCAATTAATAACCGTGCTTCCTGCAGATTGGTGGCAACAGTAATATCCTGTTTGGCTTCGCGAACACATTCCTTGAGTGTGCGAACGCTGTGACCAACAGCCAGGCCGATATCCCATAAAAACGTCACGAACAAGCTGATAGCGGCCTGAAGTTTTTTATCGTCCTTGGCAAGTAGTATCAAAATATCGACATCCGAATGCGGATGCAATTCACCACGGCCATAACCACCGACGGCAACCAGTGCAAGTTTGTTATTTTCTCCGGGAATGAATTGTTGCCAGGCATGGATTAACAAGTTATCAATGACCTGTGCATGTGACGCAACGAGTTCCACCGCACTATGGCCATCCAGAAAGCGTTGTTTGAGTACGTCCTGCGCGTTCTTTAACGCCTGGCGAAAAACCGGTAGCGGCTGCGTGGCAGTTTGCAGTTGTACGATAAAAGCGGACTGGCTAAATAACTCCGCATCGGGCGTGGTATCACTCAAAATTTTCTTCCTGGCGCGCCGTCAACACTTCATGGCCGGTGTCAGTGACGAGCACCGTATGTTCCCATTGTGCAGACAGCGAATGATCACTGGTTACCACGGTCCAACCGTCTTTGAGTAATTTCACCTGGCGTTTGCCGGTATTGACCATGGGTTCTATTGTGAAGGTCATGCCCGGCACAAGTTGCATTAAGGTACCTGGTGCGCCGTAGTGCAACACTTGCGGTTCTTCATGAAATTGTCGCCCGATGCCATGGCCGCAATATTCGCGGACGACTGAGTAATGATGTGCTTCGGCATGTTTCTGGATGGCATGGCCAATATCGCCGAGGTGAATGCCCGGACGTACCATATCAATACCGATGCGCATGCATTCGTAACTGATGCGGGCTACACGCTGCCCCTGAATCGAGGGTTTGCCGATAAAAAACATCTTGCTGGTATCACCGTGAAAGCCATCTTTGATCACGGTGATGTCGAGATTGACAATATCGCCTGACTTTAAGCGCTTTTCATTGGGGATGCCATGACATACCACGTGATTGACGCTGGTACAAATGGAGCGGGGAAAGCCGTGATAATTGAGCGGTGCCGGGATCGCTTGTTGCTCATTCACGATGTAATCGTGGCAGCGCTTATCCAGCTCCTCGGTCGTGACGCCTTCCACGACATAGGGTTCAATCATTTCCAGGACTTCAGCAGCGAGCCTTCCAGCTACGCGCATTTTGAGGATTTCTTCGGGGGTTTTTATCGTGACCGGCATCGGGAGGGTAAAATTTCCTATGATTTTGAGGGCCTTATTGTTCAAGACCGGAGGTTTATGGTATAAAGCTTCCGCCAAACTGGCAATCACGGGCCCGGGTTACCGGGCCTTATAATTTCGCACATGTACCGGCACACCGCTCAGGGTGCCCGCCAAATGACCACAACAGGTCGTGAGGGGGGTTGGACGGTGGGGTACATGGAGGCTCAACCCAATCAGGAGAAGACAATGAGCGATATATCCATGCGCCAGATGCTAGAGGCTGGCGTGCATTTTGGTCATCAGACCCGTTTTTGGAATCCCAAGATGGCACCCTTCATCTTCGGCGACAGAAACAAAATCCACATCATCAATCTCGAACGCACCGTCCCGTTGTACAAGGACGCGGTGAATTTTATCAGCAAAATGGCTTCCGGCCGAGGCAATATTCTGTTTGTCGGCACCAAACGCGCCGCCCAGGATGTGGTCCGCGAAGAAGCGGCCCGCTGTGGCATGCCGTATGTCAACCATCGTTGGCTCGGTGGCATGATGACCAACTGGAAGACCGTTCGCCAGTCCATCAAGCGCCTCAAAGATTTAGAAACCATGAGTACCGATGGCACGTTTGATCGTATCAGCAAGAAAGAAGCGCTGACTCTCACCCGTGAAATGGAAAAACTGAACCGCTCTTTGGGTGGTATCAAAAACATGAACACGGTACCCGATGCCTTATTTGTCATCGACGTCGGTCATGAAAAAATTGCAGTTGCCGAAGCCGCCAAACTGGGTATACCCGTGGTTGGTATCGTCGATACCAATAATTCGCCTGACAACGTTGCTTATATGATTCCCGGTAACGATGACGCCATTCGTGCGATTCGTCTGTACACCCAGGGTATTGCTGATGCCATCCTGCTGGGTCGTGAATCTATCGTGGGTGGTACCTCCGCCGACGAATTCATCGAAGTGGATGAGAGCGGTGAGTTAACTGACAAGAGCAAGAAAAAGACCAGCAAGAAACGTCCTGCCGACAAAAAAGCCGATGCCAAACCCGCTACGGTGAAAAAGAAGCCCGGTAAGAAATCAACTGGTAAAGACAAGCAAGACGATGAGTCTGCAGACGACAGCGAATAAGCTGCCCATCAGCACGTAATACAAAGGGGGGCAATGCCCCCTTTTTTGAAAGTGAACGAGGAAAAAGCAATGGCAATTACAGCAGATATGGTGAAAGAACTGCGTGAACGCACCGGTGCGGGCATGATGGAATGTAAAAAGGCGCTGACCGAGACCAATGGTGATCTTGATGCCGCCGTGGATGTGTTACGTAAAGCCGGTGCTGCCAAGGCAGAAAAACGTGCCGGCAAAGCCGCTTCGGAAGGCCAGGTTATCATCACGAGCAGCGCCGATGGCAAAACCGTCGGTATCGTCGAAGTGAATAGCGAAACCGATTTCGTTTCCAAAGGTGATGATTTTCAGAATTTTGCCGATGCCGTGGCCAATCGCATCATGGCAGCCAAGCCGGCTAGCCGTGACGCGTTGTTGCAAATGAAACTGACTGATGCAGGTAATGACACGATTGAAGTGGCCATTAAAAATCTCACTGCCAAAATTGGTGAGAAAATTGATGTGCGGCGTTTTCAAATCGTGGCTGCCAAAGGTAAGGCTGGAAGCTATATGCATGGTAACCGTATTGGTGTGGTCGTCGATATTGAAGGTGGCGACGATGACTTGCGCAAAGATATCGCCATGCACATCGCGGCGAGTCGACCGATATGTGTCGATGAATCCCAGGTTGCTCCGGATATCATTGCCAAAGAAAAAGAAATCTATACCGCTCAGGCGGCCGACAGCGGTAAACCTGCCGACATCATCGAGAAGATGGTCATGGGTCGCGTGAAGAAATATCTCAAGGAAGTAACGCTGCTGGGGCAACCCTTTGTAAAAAATCCGGACCAGACGGTTGAACAATTGCTCAAGGATGCCAAAGCCAAAGTCCATGGATTTGTACGCTTTGAAGTAGGCGAAGGTATCGAGAAGAAAACCGAAGATTTCGCCGCCGAAGTGATGGCCCAGGTGAAAAAATCCTGAGCCATGCCCGCTGACGCCCCGCTAATCTATCGACGCTTGCTGCTCAAATTGAGCGGCGAGGCGTTGATGGGTGAGCAGGATTTCGGGATTGATCCGGCGGTTATCAAGCGTATCGCCTCTGAAGTCAAACAATTGATTGAATATGGTGTGCAGATCGCTATCGTCATTGGCGGTGGGAATATTTTCCGTGGTGTCAGTCTTGCTTCCGCGGGTATGGATCGCACCACGGCCGATCATATGGGCATGCTCGCGACTGTCATCAATTCACTTGCCATTCAGGATGGGCTGGAACAATCCGGTTTGAAAGTGCGTGTTATGTCGGCGTTACCAATACATCAGGTTTGCGAAGATTATATCCGTCGACGTGCGGTGCGCCATTTGGAAAAAGGCCGGGTCGTGGTATTTGCTGCCGGTACCGGTAATCCGTTTTTTACCACCGACACAGCTGCCAGTTTACGCGCTGTCGAGATCAACGCCAATGTGATGATTAAGGCGACCAAAGTCGATGGTGTATACACGGCGGATCCGAAGAAGGATAAGAACGCCAAGCGCTATGAACGTCTTGGTTATGACGAAGTCATTGAAGGTAAATTAGCCGTAATGGATACCACCGCCATAGTTTTGTGTCGTGACAACAAGATGCCGGTCGTCGTGTATGACATGAGTAAGCCCGGTGCCTTGTTGCGCATCGTCCAGGGTGGTACTGAAGGCACTGTGGTTCAATAGGGAGAAGTAGTCATGCTCAATGAATTAAAACAGGATGCTGATCAGCGCATGCAAAAAAGCCTGGAATCACTCCGGCACGAACTGAGTAAATTACGCACGGGCCGCGCCCACCCCAGTATATTGGAACAAATCAAGGTCGACTATTATGGTACGGATACGCCGTTGAGTCGTGTCGCCACCATCAATGCACCGGATGCACGTACGCTGAGCATTACCCCGTGGGAAAAGAAGATGGTCCAGGCGATCGAAAAAGCGGTGTTGAATTCCGGGCTTGGTTTAAATCCAGTGACATCAGGTGAAATCATTCGTGTGCCGATGCCGGCATTAACCGAAGAGCGGCGTCGTGATTTGATAAAGGTTGTGCGTCAGGAAGGCGAGGCGGCCAAAGTTTCCATGCGTAATATCCGTCGCGATGTCCTCGCGGATATTAAAGAATTGCTTAAGGAAAAAGAAATTACTGAGGATGAGGACCGGCGCTCCCAGGAAGATATACAAAAAATTACTGACAAGCACATTGCCGAAGTCGACAAGATTCTTGTCGCGAAAGAAAAAGATATGATGGAAGTCTAGTATTGCAGACACTGCGATACCCGATTCCATTAATACCATACCGCATGAATGTATCAGTGCAAGTTCAAAATGCACACAGCTGAGGTAGCCGTATAGTGTCAGACTCCAGTCCGGCTTTATCTGAAATACCTGCCAATTTGCCCCGGCATGTGGCCATCATCATGGATGGCAATGGTCGCTGGGCAGAACGCCGCGGTTCGCCACGTTTTGCTGGTCACAAGGCCGGTGTCGAAGCGGTACGCAATGTGGTGGAGATCTGCGGCGAGTTGGGTATTCAGGCACTGACGTTGTTTGCTTTTTCCAGTGAGAATTGGCGGCGTCCCAAAAAGGAAGTCGGATTATTACTGGACCTGTTTATTACTGCATTGGAACGTGAAGTTAATAAGCTGCATAACAATCGCGTCCAGCTGCGAGTCATCGGCGACATCAAGGCCTTTCCGGCAAAGCTCCAACAACGTATTCATGAAGCGATGCAGCTGACTGCAACCAACCAGGGTTTGATATTAAATATTGCGGCGAATTACGGTGGCAAATGGGATATCACCCAGGCCATGCGTAAACTTGCCATACGTATTGCAGCAGGCGAGTTACCGCCCGATGCGGTGACAGAAGAATTGATCACAAACGAGTTATCCATGCATGATTTGCCAGAGCCGGATCTGTTTATTCGTACTGGTGGCGAGCAACGCATTAGTAATTTTCTTATCTGGCAATTAGCTTATAGCGAATTGTATTTTACCGAAAGCTTGTGGCCGGATTTTGATCGAGTGGAGTTTATCAAGGCATTACAATCATTTTCCTTACGCCAACGTCGCTTTGGTCAAACCGGTGCGCAAATCGTGGCGCTGGAAAAGGATCAGCGTAATCGTGCTTAAACTGCGTATCCTCACTGCCTTGGTTTTGATGCCGCTGGTTATTCTGGCAGTCCTGTGGTTACCGCATCGCTGGTTTACCGTGGTTCTTACGGCAATCTTATTACTTGGTGCGTGGGAATGGGCGTATATCGCCGGGTTAAAAACTACTTCCCGGCGTGTGAGTTTTCTTGTTGGTGCCGGGGTACTGTTTACCGTTCTGACCTGGGTACTGCATGCCAACACCAATGCGATTAATTATTTATTATTGCCGATTTTTATTGCCTGGGTTATTGCCTTCATCGGTGTAGTGCGGGTGAACACCAATCCGGCATTGTTAGGTGCTGCCAGAGGGGTGCTATTTAATATAGTCTGTGGTTACCTGATTCTGGCGGGCACATTTATTGGCTTGATTGGGATTCGGCAATATCAGGCGCAAGGACCGCAACTTCTATTGCTGTTGCTAATTTTAATTTGGGTAGCGGATTCCGCAGCCTATTTTACAGGACGTGCATTGGGCAAGCATAAACTGGCCGTGCATGTCAGTCCCGGAAAATCCTGGGAAGGTGTAATTGGGGCGCTACTGGCAACGATTGTTACGGTATATATCGTCAGTCAGTATTTAAATCATACCGCGACTGAACAAATACGCTTTCAGCTGGTCTGTTTGCTGAGCGTGGCATTTTCGATCCTGGGTGATTTAACTGAAAGTTTATTTAAGCGGCTGGCCGGCATTAAAGACAGCGGCCAAATATTACCCGGACACGGTGGCATTATGGATCGTATAGATAGTTTGACTGCGGCGGCGCCGGTATTTCTGCTGGGACTCAGCGTGGCCGGAATACGATGAAAGGCGTGACGATTTTGGGTGCGACCGGCACAATCGGTGTGAATACACTGGATGTCATTGCGCGTCATCCGGATAAATTTTCTGTCGTGGCGCTCACCGCCCATTCGCAAGTTGAGCGTTTGGCAACCCAATGTGAAAAATTTCGGCCACGTTTTGCCGTTATGGTTCAGGAAGATGCGGCACAACAGCTGCAAAAACGTTTGCACCATTCCTGTCCCGATGTACAGGTGCTCAGTGGTGAAGCAGGCTTGAAGCAAGTCGCTGCTGACACAGCGACCGATTACGTCATGGCAGCGATAGTCGGTGCCGCAGGTTTGACACCGACTTTGGCTGCTGCTCGTGCCGGTAAGCGCATTTTGCTGGCAAATAAGGAAGCGCTAGTCATGTCCGGGCAGCTTTTTATGGACGAGGTTCGGCAGCATGGTGCGCAGTTATTACCGATCGACAGTGAACACAATGCCATATTTCAATGTTTGCCGGCTGATTATCACACAAAGGCTGATCGATCCGGGATTAAACGATTTTTACTTACCGGTTCAGGCGGGCCATTCCGCACATTACCAGTGGAACAACTCACAGCCGTGACACCCGAGCAAGCGATTGCGCACCCGAACTGGAATATGGGCAAAAAAATATCGGTTGATTCTGCGTCGATGATGAATAAAGGGTTGGAGGTAATCGAAGCATGCTGGTTATTCGATATCACTGTCGAACAGATTGAGATCGTTATTCATCCACAAAGTATCATCCATTCGATGGTGGAATATGCAGATGGTTCAGTCATGGCACAATTAGGTCAGCCTGATATGCGCACTCCCATCGCCTATGCCTTAGCCTGGCCAGAGCGTATCGAATCCGGTGTTAAGCCGCTGAATATGTATGACATTGCAAAACTGGAATTTACCCGGCCCGATATGTCGCGCTATCCATGTTTGCAACTGGCACAGCAGGCGGCGCAACACGGCGGCACAGCAACAACAATATTGAATGCGGCAAACGAAATTGCTGTCGAGGAATTTTTAAATTACAAAATAGGATTTACTGATATTGCCAGGACGGTAGAACATGCGTTGTCCCAATGTTCCGCCATAGAGGCCAGCTCTCTACAGGTTATATTGGATGCGGATCAGCATGCCCGTTGGGTGGCACGTGAATTTATTCATGCGCAATCGCGTCGTCGAGGAGTTAATTAAAGAATGTTAAGTCTGTTGTATACCGGCGTTATGTTCATCATTGCCATCAGTATTTTGGTGGCGGTGCATGAATTCGGACATTTTTGGGTGGCTAAACGTCTTGGTGTAAAGGTGTTACGTTATTCGATTGGTATTGGCAAACCGATCTGGACCTGGCGTGCGGGCAAAGATCAGATTGAGTATGCTATTTCGGCGTTACCGCTTGGCGGCTATGTCAAAATGCTGGATGAACGTGAAGGCGATGTGACTGAAGAGGATTTGCCACGCGCCTTTAATCGTCAGAAAGTCTGGAAGCGATTTGCTATCGTTGTCGCAGGCCCATTGTTTAATTTCATTTTTGCGATTTTTGCCTACTGGATGCTATTTGTTGTAGGTGTGAATGGCATAAAACCTGTAATTGCAGAAATAATTCCCAATACACCAGCTGCGAGCGCTGGCATCTCGCCTGGCGGTGAAATAATTTCAGTTAATGGGAATGTTACCCCGAGCTGGGAAGAAGTCATGATGCAGTTGTGGCCAGTACTCGTAGATAAGGATCCATTGACGATTACTGTAAAACCAGAGAATGCTTTTACAAAAGAATATAGCCTGGATATCGAAGCGCTCAAACTTGAACGTGATCTGCAAGACCCAATCAAAGCAGTCGGTATATCACCATTTGGTCGAATAGCGATTCCTCCCACCATTGATAAGGTAGTCACAGGCATGCCTGCGGCGCAGGCAGGTTTAAAATCTGGCGACCGCATCGTTAAATTTAATGATGTCGCGATCAATGACTGGAACGAAATTACCCCCTATTTACAGAAGCACTGCAGCGAACCGATCACGATTACCTATGAACGTGATGGAAAACTCAATACCACTCAATTTACCACCAAAATTGAAACGCAGAATGGTGTTGCCCGTGCCATGCTGGGTATTTCACCAAAGATTCCCGAGATAGCAGAAAAAGATAAACCTTTGCCGGTTGTCTATGCATTGTCGCCATGGCATGCGCTGGTGCGTGCAGTCGAACGTACCGGCGACATGTCGCTGATGAGTATGAAGCTGCTGGGAAAAATCGTTACCTTGGAGTTTTCGTTTCGCAATATCGGCGGAGTGGTGCAGATTGCCAGTGCTGCAGGGCGTTCCGCCAGTATGGGCTACGAACGTTTTATGATGTTTCTTGCTCTGGTCAGTATTAGCCTTGGCATCATGAATTTGTTGCCTGTCCCCGTTTTGGATGGCGGACATTTACTATTTTACGTAATTGAAATATTTACCGGCAAGCCGGTTTCGGAGCGTGTTGAAATGATCGGTCAGAAGATCGGCATCATGTTATTAATGCTTTTGATGATGCTGGCGTTCTATAACGATATTATGCGCATGATTGTACCAGGCTATGGCCTTGATGAATGTCCCAGGTTTTAATTCATGATTGATAAGAAGTTTATATTAATAGCACCACTAGTCTGCAGTGTTCCTGCTTACGCTTTCGATTCCTTTACCATCAAGGATATTCGTCTTGATGGGTTGCAACGCATTTCTGTTGGTACGGTATTTAATTACTTGCCAATTAAAGTGGGCGAACATGTCACCCAGGAAGATACTGCGCGAGCGATACATGCCTTATATCAGACCGGATTTTTCAAGGATGTTCGTATTGAGCGCGAGGGTGATAATCTTATCATTTTTGTTGCAGAGCGTCCGGCTATCGCTGAAGTGAAGATATCGGGTAACTCTACCATTCCTACAGATCAATTGAATAAGTCGCTGAAAGAATTAGGCTTGATTGACGGCCGAATTTTTGATCGGGCACTACTGGATAATATTGAACAGGAATTAAAACGCCAGTATTACAGTATCGGTAAATATGCCGTAAAAGTATCTACAACCGCACAACCGCAGGAGCGTAATCGCGTCAATGTGGCAATCGATATTGCTGAAGGCGATGAGGCGGAAGTGTATGCAGTGAATGTGGTTGGTAATCGCGCCTACTCTAATAATGAACTTCAGGATCTGATGGTTTCAGCGGATCGGGGTGTTTTTGGCGGTCGTAAGAAATTTAACCGTCAGGCGCTGGCTGGTGATCAGGAATCCTTGCGTTCTTATTATATGGATCGTGGCTATATCAATTTTAATATTGATTCGACCCAGGTCGCCTTGTCACCTGATAAAGAAGAAGTGTATGTCACGATCAATATTACGGAAGGTAATACTTACGTCATTCGCGATGTAAAATTGGTCGGTAATCTGTTATTACCCGAATCTGATTATACCGATCTTATTGTGATCAAAAAAGGTAATACATTTTCACGTAAAACTGTTATTGATACACGCAAAAATATAGCCGACAAACTGGCTGA
>JAHECZ010000019.1 GCA_024641475.1 Gammaproteobacteria bacterium | reverse complement strand
GCCGGGATGAAGCAACAAGTACCTGGCATGCCCCTGCCTTGCGTAATTCATAACTGTCTTTACCGGGAATATCGATATCAAATTGATGGTGCGCATGTTTGAGCAAGCCTACCTGCATTCCGGCTTGATTCAATAATGGAATGAGCTGTTTTAGCAGCGTGGTTTTGCCACTACCACTCCAACCAACAATTCCCAGTACAGGACAATTAATGCGCTTAGCCTGTAATTGTTCTGGCGTATTGATATTGGTAAATGCGGCTGGCTGATCAGAAAAATCCACACCAATGGCTTGTTGCTCGCGCAAAAATTCATACGCGGCACGTTTGCCGCTGGCGAGGAAGGTCTCCAGTGCTGGCAGGCAGGTGCGTGGCCAGAGTGCAAACACCGGTTGCCATTCACCCTGACAAGTGGCGACATGAATCCGTGTAGCCGTGACCGCTTGCATTAATCGGTTGGCTAAATCCGCGGGTAGCGAGGGGGCATCCGTGGGTACAGTGAGAATCCACTCACTTTTGGTATAGGCCAGTGCCGCGGCAACCCCCGCCAGAGGCCCTGCAAATTGGCTGTTGCTATCAGGAAAAACCGGAAATCCAAAGGCTTGGTAGTCGGCTAAATGTCGATTGGCGTTGATTACCAGTCTCGAAATTTGGGGTGTGATCCGTGCAATAACATGGGCAATCAATGGCTTACCGGCATAGTTGAGCAAGCCCTTGTCTTCCCCGGCCATACGACTACTGCGGCCACCAGCCAGGATGACGCCGGTAATGATGTGTGAGTCTAAACCCATGTTGTTTTATCTCTTTTTTGGTATGTCAGGAGCACTAAACATTTTAACCCAAGCGACGCTATTAAATGTACACGAAGCAAGCAGCAGGGAGTTCACCATGTCAGATGTCAGTCTTAGCGGCAGTATCAGTAATGTTCAGCGCGGCACGTTCAAAGCGGTGGATACCTCGTCGGCCGCTGCCAAAGAAGCCACCGATATGACGCAGTCACGGGTGCAGTCATCCGGTAGTTACGACAATCTCGGCAAAAATATTGATGTGATGGCGTAAGCCCGCCACGATGAAATCGGTGTGGGTGTACTAACAAAAAATCATAAGGTTCTGCGATGAATATTCTTGGCAATGTCATTTTATTATTCGGGCTGTTTCCGTCCTTTGGGCATCAGAATACTGCTGTGGAGGAAAAACCCCAGGCGGTAGCGATGGATGCCTGGGGATATGCATTGCCGCAATATGTGAATGATATCCGCAATGTTCATCCACGTTTATTTCAGCTGGACAATGGTGACGTACTGATTACGTATGTTGCCGAGCCGATTAAAACTCTCAAGTCGGATAACACCTGCTGTGACGATGATTTTTTGCGTCAAGGTATCGAATTTTTTTCCGGAAAAACCCATTCCTATAATCCGGTTGAATACGAGGAATTTTATCGCGAAGCCGGTGCGGCACAATATTCGCGAAATAAAAAAATTCAAATGAGTGATGGCGCCACCATTGAAGTAGTGAGCAATAATTATAATTGCTATCAGTTTGTCAATGCATCCCTGGTCAAGAAAGACCGCGCTGGACATGTGCTTGCCCGCAAGGTGCTGTTTTATAAAAATCAGACACCCAAAAGCTTGTTGGTCGATGAAACCTGCGGAACTCGTGTGCCGCGTGCGGCAATCGAAGTGCAGATTGAAAATATCGAACCTTCACTCGTAAAGCTTGATGAACATAATTTCCTTATTTATGAACCTGCGAATGGCAATCTCGTCGTGAGATTCGATGCCAATCTCCATACCCGGTTTCATTCCGAAAATCTGCTGATGCTGGACTACAGTGAGGTTGATGCTTTGCGTAATCAGTTGCTGCACAAGCGGCAATATAGTGAGCAGGCATTTCACGATTCGATTGTGCGCGAGCGTGTTAATTCATTGGCAGGCTTGTAACACGTACATTCGTGGTACCGAACCAATCGGCATTATGAATCTGCAGATTATTGATGCTGCGCTAACGCCCAGCGCACATGTTCACGAACCAGTTCGCTGGTGTCATCCTTACGCGTATTTAATGCATTTAACACCGCTGCAGAGCGAGGCGCATTTCCCAGCGCGACGGCAATATTACGTAACCAGCACGCGTAACCAATCCGGCGGATAGCCGAACCTTCCGTGCGCGATAAGAACGTCGCTTCGTCCCAGGCGAACAAATCAATCAATTTGACATCATCCAACTGGTGGCGGGGTGCAAAGTCTGTTTCTGCCGTGATTTTTGCAAAGCGGTTCCATGGGCAGATCAATTGGCAGTCATCGCAGCCATAAATACGATTTCCGATCAGCGGGCGCAAGTCGAGCGGTATGGACTCGCGTAATTCAATCGTCAGATAGGAAATGCAGCGTCGCGCATCGATCTGATAGGGGGCGATGATGGCCTGGGTCGGACATATCTCGATGCAACTTTGGCAAGTCCCACAATGATTGCTTGATGTGTCGTCGATGGGTAATGGTAGGTCGGTGTATATCTCACCCAGAAAAAAATACGAGCCATGTTCGCGGTGAATCACATTGGTATGTTTGCCGATCCAGCCGAGACTGGATTTTTCCGCCAGGGCTTTTTCCAGTACCGGTGCACTGTCACAAAACACCCGATAACCAAAAGTACCTATGTGGTTGGCAATCTGATCAGCGAGTTTTTGTAAACGTGATCGCAGTAGTTTGTGATAATCCCGTCCCAGTGCATAGCGTGATATGTATGCCTTGTCGCCATCTTCAAGTACCGACCAGGGCTCGCGGGACTGGGCAGGCCAGTAATCAAGACGTGCGGTAATCACCCGTAATGTGCCGGGTACCAGTTCGGCCGGTCGCGAGCGCTTGCTGCCATGTTCGGCCATCCACTGCATATTGCCGTGATAGTGTTTGGCCAGCCAGCTGTGTAAATGTTGTTCGGCCACATCAAGCTGGACGTCGCTAATGCCGATAGCCTGAAAGCCCAGCTGTTTTCCCCAGGATTTAATCTGAGCGGAGAGTTCTGACAGTTGAATGTTAGGCATGGGAGCTTCTATGCTTGCAGATATCTTTCACGATAAACAACGATAACACGATGTCAATATTACCGTATGCCCTTTACCGTGGTGAACAGGTCCGCCAGATCGATCGCTATGTGATCGAGACACTGGGGATTTCCGACACGATTTTAATGGAACGTGCCGGTGCCGCCGCATTTGCTGAGTTACAGCGTCGCTGGCTCAAGGCGCAACGCCTGGTGGTGGTGTGTGGTCATGGCAATAACGGCGGTGACGGTTTTGTGCTGGCACGGCTGGCCAGAGAAGCCGGTATGGAAGTGGTCGTATTGCAAGTCGGCGATACCAATCGCCTGCAGGGAAATGCCCTGTCAGCGCTACAACGCTTGCAAAATCTCGATGTCGAACTGCGCGCATTTAACGCCAACGATCTGCAAGCGGCAGACGTAGTGGTCGATGCCGTATTGGGTACGGGCTTACACGGTGATGTAACAGGTGAGATTGCGTCAGTTATCGAATCAATCAATCTGGCAACTCTCCCGGTCTTGTCGCTGGATATTCCTTCGGGTTTGGATGCCGATAGTGGCATGCCACATGGCGTAGCGATACGTGCGATGTGCACAATCGCATTTTTAGGATTAAAGCGTGGCTTATTTACCGGTGATGGGCCTGACTATACAGGGGCAATTGCCTTTCATGATCTTAGTGTGCCTGCGGCAGCACATCAGACACAATCGATTGAAGTCGAGCGCGTGGATTATCCGCGCTATAAATCCTTGCTTAAACCTCGTGCGCGTACTGCTCACAAGGGACAGAGTGGTCATGTATTACTTATCGGTGGTGACGCGGGTTATACCGGTGCAATACGCCTGGCAGGTGAGGCTGCACTCCGTACGGGTGCAGGGTTAGTCAGTATTGCCACTCGTGGGTCACATGCTGCGCTGCTCAATGCGAACCGGCCGGAGCTGATGGTGCATGCTGTAGAAGACGAGGCGAATCTACAGGTATTAACCGAACGCGCCGATGTGATCGCGATTGGCCCAGGCCTGGGCCAGCAGGATTGGGGCCAGCAAATGCTAAAGTTGGCACTGGATTCCGAATTACCATTAATCCTTGATGCCGACGCCTTGAGTTTACTGGCGCACGCACCTGTGCAACGGCAAAAGTGGGTACTTACGCCGCATTGTGCAGAAGCAGCGCGGTTATTAGGCAAAAGTTGTCATGAGTTGCACCAGGATCGGTTTGCCGCTGTGCAAGCACTCCAGAAACAATATGGTGGAATAATCGTACTTAAAGGCGCAGGCACATTGATAGCCGCGCCGAATGTTGCCTTGCAGTTATGCAGCGAAGGTAACCCCGGCATGGCGAGTGGTGGAATGGGCGATGTGTTAACCGGCGTCATCGCAGCGCTGGTTGCGCAGGGAATGTCGTTACTCGAAGCCAGTCAGCTCGGCACCGTCCTGCATTCAGCCGCCGGTGATGCGGCGGCGAAGGCGGCGGGCGAACGGGGTTTGTTGGCCAGTGATTTGATGAGCTGGCTACGACGCCTGGCCAATCCGGTTAGTTAATTCATGCAACAGCAAGTCATCGCACACGACAGTGCCAACACCGAAGCCATCGGTGCTTGTTTGGCCGCGACACGTCCCGCCCATGCCATTGTGTATTTGCAAGGGGATTTGGGGGCAGGGAAGACGACGTTGGTCCGCGGTTTCGTTCAGGCAAGTGGACATACTGGCGTGGTAAAAAGCCCAACCTATACCCTGGTGGAACCCTACCAAACGGCTGGCGGTGACATATATCACTTTGATTTATATCGTTTAAACGATCCGCAGGAGCTGGAGTTTATTGGCACACGCGAGATTTTTAGTGCTGAGGCAGTATGTCTGATCGAATGGCCAGGCCGGGGTGAGGCGGAGATACCCGCGGCTGACTTGATTTTGCACCTGCAACCCCACGGTGTGGAACGGCAAATTACGTTTCAGACCAGCTCTCATGTTGGAAAAGATTGGTTACAACGCGCCGCTGCCTGTCTCACGGCGATCTCTTAAGTGCCAAGATTAACAAAACATGCTATCTCCATAAAAAATATCATTATTTTCCTTGAAATTATGCCAAAGTAAGGCACAATTAATCATACGGGATTAATCACGAGGGAAAGTCATGGTGCGGTGGATGGTGAACCACGGATTGATAGCCTTGCTGATTTGGGGCAGCGTCAATGCGGTGCATGCCGCAGATATCGCCGGTATGCGTCTGTGGCCGGCACCCGATCATACTCGCCTGGTATTTGATCTCAATGCGCCCGTGCAACACAGCCTGTTTACCTTGAGCGATCCCGAGCGGGTTGTTGTCGATATCGATGCCGCGGAATTTAAAGCTGTGTTACCACAGTTGACTGCTGCGGATAATGTCATTAAAGAAATTCGTTATGCCAAACGCGGTGCCACCGATCTGCGCGTGGTGTTGGATCTCAACCGCAAGGTCAAAGCCAAAAGTTTCAGTCTCAAGCCGCAAGGCGAATACGGTAACCGTCTGGTTCTGGATCTTGAATACGAGACCGCTACCGTGACTCCCCGCAAGCCGCTGCCGAAGGATATCGCCTTACCCGCACGTGGACGCGATATTGTGATCGCAATTGATGCGGGGCATGGCGGTGATGATAGCGGTGCGCTTGGCAGAAAAGGCACACGTGAAAAAGACGTAGTACTGAAAATCGCCAAAAATCTTGACGCATTGATTCGCAAGCAGCCGGGTATGAAATCAGTCATGATTCGGGAAAGCGATTATTTCGTTTCATTGCACAAACGTGTCGAGAAAGCGCGGGATGCTGAGGCGGATCTGTTTGTTTCGATTCATGCCGATGCCTTCACCAATCGACGCGCCAAGGGTTCCTCGGTGTTTGTGTTGTCCGAACATGGCGCCAGTTCACAGGTCGCGAAATTTTTAGCCGATAGTGAAAACAATTCGGATCTGGTCGGTGGTGTCAGTCTGGATGATAAAGATGATCTGCTGAAGATGGTGCTTGTCGATATGGTGCGTAACTCCACCATTGAAGACAGTCATTCTGCCGCCAAATATGTCTTAACGGGTTTACGCGGAATCAACACTTTGCATAAAGGTCGGGTTGAGCAGGCGGGATTCCGTGTGCTCAAGGCGCCGGATATTCCTTCATTGCTGGTAGAAACAGCATTTATTTCCAATCCGTCAGAAGAAGCCAAGTTACGGAATCCGGCGCAGCAGCAAACCTTTGCCAAAGCAATATTCAAAGGCATATTGAGTTATTTTAAACAAAATCCACCACCGGGCACACACATGGCCGAGCAACGTCAAACCAGGCAACGTATCGCCAGTGGCGAACGCGACAATACAGGTGGGTAGTCCTGTTTGATTCGTGTGGTTTAATGTGACTGTTTTGCTGTTCTTGCTTTAATCACCGGGATTTTTTCCTTACACTTGCGGCATGTCCGTGGTATCTGATTTTGCTCCCATTCGTGTCTTATCGCCGCAACTGGCGGATCAAATTGCGGCTGGTGAAGTCATTGAACGACCAGCCTCTGTCGTCAAGGAACTGGTGGAAAACAGTCTCGATGCCGGTGCCACCCGTTTGGATATTGAATTGCAGCATGGCGGCACCACACGTATCCGCGTTACCGACAACGGTCACGGTATTACCGCGGAGGAACTGCCATTAGCGATATACCGACATGCAACCAGTAAAATTACCCAACTCGATGATCTCTATAACCTCCGATCTTTGGGCTTCCGTGGTGAAGCTCTCGCCAGTATTTGTTCGGTAAGCGAATGGGAAATACACAGTACTCGCCTGGATCAATCCAGCGGGCAGCGTTTGAGTTATCGTAAGGCAGAGTTACCCACCGCTGTGGCACATGCCACAGGCACTACGGTGATCATCGAGCATCTCTTTTACAATACGCCTGCGCGCAGAAAATTCTTACGTAGTGAGCAAACCGAATATCGCTATTGCGATGATGTGATCAAACGCCTGGCGTTGAGCCGGTTTGATGTTGGTTTTTTTGTTCAGCACAATCAACGCCAAATCCATCGATTGCCAGCAGTAAATGATGCTGTTGGCCGTAATCGACGTGTCGCTCAACTGTTGAGTGAGACGTTTATCCAACAGTCATTGCAAATTGAATTTGCGCATCAGGCGATGCGATTACATGGCTGGGTGAGCACGCCGACCTATACGCGCCAACAATCGGATCTGCAGTATTTCTATATCAATGGCCGCATCATCCGCGATCGGATCATCACGCATGCCATCCGTATGGCCTATCAGGCCACATTGCCACCAGGACGCTATCCTGCGTATGTGTTGTATCTGGACATCGATCCACAGGTCATTGACGTTAATGTGCATCCCACCAAACACGAAGTCCGTTTTCATGAGACCCGGCTGGTACATGATTTTTTGGCTCGGTGTCTGCGCGATAGTCTGCAGCGGGAATCGAATCATTCGAATGCATATGCGCCGATTCATTCAGTAGATATAACCGGCGTAGCAGAATCAGTATCGCGCTATGCGGCGGTCTCTGCACCAATGGCAACTGGCAGCGGGATGATTTTATTTGACAGGTATTATTTACAGGCAATAGATCAGCAGCTACAAATTACCGATCTGCATTTGCTGCGTATCGACGCTGTTCAGGCCACGTACGCTGATCGACACAATCATCCCATTATCAGCCTGCCGCTGTTACTGCCTAAAGTATTCGAAGTGTCCAGCGTGATGCTGCAACGTTGCGATTGTCTTCTTGATGTGCTGCATGAGCTGGGATTTGATTGCAGTATTGCCGGTCCACGCAGCATCCTGCTACGGACTGTTCCGAATCGGATACCGGCTGCATGCATAGAAACATTACTGGCGGGGATGTTGAGTGAGGCAATCGATTATAACCAGCCAAAGCAAAACATTGGCGGCATCTTAATCGCGCGCTTGTTACGCCATTTACAGGATAATTTTATTCCGGTAGATGAGGCGCAACGAGGTTTGTTGTTGCAGGATGCAAAACGGCTGCACACATCGGTTGTGCCATGGCGCATGCAAATCGATGCAGATCAATTTCATCGTTGGGTACAGCAGCATGCTGTTACCAAAGTGACGGCATGACACCAACCACCGTAGTTTGTTTGATGGGACCGACAGCCTGTGGCAAGACGGATCTCGCCGTCGAACTTGTTCAGCGCCTGCCGTTCGAGATCATCAGTGTGGATTCAGCATTGATATATAAAGATATGGATATCGGTACCGCAAAACCTTCAATTGAAATATTACAGCAAGCACCACATCGGTTAATCGATTTTCTTGATCCGACGGAAGCCTATTCCGCAGCGCGCTTCGTCACCGATGTACAGCGCGAAATAGCCGATATCGCTGCGCACGGACGTATACCGCTGTTGGTGGGTGGTACGATGTTGTATTTTCGCAGTTTATTGGAAGGTATCGCCAGTATGCCTCCGGCTGACCCCGCATTGCGTGATGCCATGCTGGCTCAAGCAAACCTGGAAGGCTGGCAAGCGCTTCACGATGAACTTGCCCGCGCTGATCCGGCGGCGGCGGCACGGATACATCCGAATGATCCCCAGCGTATTCTGCGTGCACTGGAAGTCTATCGTCTTACGGGTACGCCGATTTCAGTCTGGCAAGCGCAAACCCAGACACCATTAACGAATCATATTCTTCGTCTGGGACTTATGCCGGGTGATCGTGAAATATTACGGCAACGGATTGCCCGTCGTTTTGAGCTCATGCTTAAGTCTGGTTTAATCGACGAGGTCGTACACTTGCGGCAGCGAGGCGATTTAACCCCGGACATGCCCGCGTTACGCGCTGTGGGATATCGTCAGGTGTGGGAATACCTGGAAGGGCAATATAGCTACGAAATCATGGTCGAAAAAGCGATTACTGCGACGCGCCAGTTAGCAAAACGGCAAATGACCTGGCTGCGTGGCATGGATAATGTAACTATTTTTGACTGTTTAAACAAAGACTTAGCCAATGAGGTCTTGAAAACCTTGCAGGCTGTCCGCATTTTTTGACAGGAATGGCTGTGCTAGACTGTCTCTTATTGCAAATTTGGCCGTATTTTTTCGGCACATGCCGTCAAGGCATTTTAAAAGTGGTAACAAAATTACAATACAAAATGGAGAATAACGATGAGTAAAGGGCAAGCGTTACAAGATCCTTATCTGAATGCACTGCGCAAGGAACGGATTCCCGTATCAATTTATCTCGTAAATGGCATTAAGCTGCAAGGTCAGATTGAATCGTTTGATCAATTTGTCGTATTGCTGCGTAACAGTGTCAGCCAAATGGTATATAAGCACGCTATTTCTACCGTGGTACCGGCGCGCAATGTAAAATTACCCATGTCTGATGATATGCCTCCGCTTGCTGATGAATAAAAGGTTGTCCGGCGTCATCGTCGGCAGGAGCCGTAAGATTGTTTGAACGTCCTGTCGGCGGTGAACGTGCCATTCTCGTTCATATCGATCATCATACCGAATTTGATCAGGATTCCTTGCAGGAATTTCATGCCTTGGCCGTATCGGCAGGCGTGCAACCCTTGCAAGTTATCACTACCACACGGCGTACGCCTGATTCAGCGCACTTTATTGGTAGTGGTAAGTTAGAGGAAGTGCAAGCGGCTGTTGCGGCATTGCAGGCCGAAGTGGTGCTTTTCAATAACACACTCACTCCGGCGCAAGAACGCAATCTTGAACGTGAACTCAAATGTCGTGTGCTGGATCGTACCGGGCTGATTCTGGATATTTTTGCGCAACGCGCTCGTACCCATGACGGTAAATTGCAGGTTGAACTGGCGCAATTACGTCATTTGGCGACACGACTGGTACGGGGCTGGACACACTTGGAACGACAAAAAGGCGGCATCGGCTTACGTGGACCGGGTGAAACCCAATTAGAAACGGATCGGCGCTTACTTGGCGAACGCATCAAACAACTCAAGCGCAAACTCGAACGCGTCCAATCCCAACGCGAACAAGGCCGGCGTAAACGCAAACGTGCAGAGCTGCCGACGGTTTCGATCGTGGGATATACCAATGCTGGCAAATCCACGCTGTTTAATGCCTTGACCACGGCGGATGTTTACGCCGCGGATCAATTATTTGCGACGCTCGATCCCACCATGCGGCGTGTCGAGGTTGCCACCGGTCAACCGGTCATTCTGGCGGATACCGTCGGTTTTATTCGAGATTTACCCCATCAACTGGTGGCGGCTTTTCGTTCCACCTTACAGGAAACCCAGGATGCTGATTTGCTGCTGCACGTGGTCGATGCGGCCAGCCACATCCGTGATGAAAATATGACGCAGGTAAATGCCGTACTGGAAGAAATCGATGCGACCGATATCCCCCAGTTGGAAGTGTTTAATAAAATTGACCAGCTCGATGACGTCAACCCCCGTATTGAGCGTGATGACCAAGGTGTGCCGCGGCGAGTGTGGGTGAGTGCGCGTACCGGCGCCGGCTTGCCACTGCTGTTGCAGGCCATTGCAGAAGCATTGCATACCGATATGGTTGAAGAACATTTAGTATTGCCACCGGCACAAGGTCGTCTGCATGCAAAACTGCATGCCCTGGGTGTTGTTGCACAGGAACAGCCTGATATTGAGGGTGGCTGGGAGCTGACGGTGCGATTACCGGCGAATACCTGGCAGTCATTGTGCAAGCATTTTGCTATCGATAGCTTCTGCCAGCCGCAGAGTCCCGCCCAACAGGTATCCATCTAGCACATACTGGCAGTCTGCAAGCTAATATATACAACTTGACCAGTGTATCGCCAGTTCGACTTTTCTAGCCTGGCCTTTATAATAGGTGGCCGGCATCACGCCTGAGCTAACCACCCAATAACATAAGCGGGAGTGACAACATGGCATGGAATGAACCTGGCGGCTCCGAGGACAAAGACAAGAACCGCGATCCGTGGAGCAACCGACCTAAACCACAAGGTGGGCCCCCCGACCTTGATGAGGTATTTAAAAATCTCAGTAAAAAGCTTCGCGGCTTATTCGGTGGTGGCCGCGGTAACCGCGGCAATGGTGGCTCACCACGTCAAACAGGTGGCAGTGGCGATGATTTGATCAAATCCGCTGTGCCAATCATATTGGCAGTGTTGGCATTGTGGCTGATGGTTGATTCCATTTATTTTATCGATCAAGCCCAACGTGGCGTTGTTACCCGTTTTGGGAAATATATTGGTATGTTGGAACCTGGGCTGAATTTCCAGTTTCCTCGCCCGATTGATCATGTTGATAAAATTGATGTCAGTCAGGTGCAACGAATTCCCATGCAGGCACAATTGCTTACTAAAGATCTCAACCTGATCCGGATCTCCCTGGTAGTGCAATATAAGATCAATGACAATTATAAATTTGACGTGCATTACCTTGAGCAGGGTACGCAGCGCGCATGTCCTGCTGCGCAAGTCGTTGCCGCTGATGCGGCAAAGTCAGGTGCCCAGAAGGAAGGGCCGATGCGTAACTACATCACTGATCACGCGTTTGCTGTCTACGATCCAAAAACATCCTTACAAGAGAGTACCGAGAGCGCCTTGCGTGAGATCGTTGGTGGCGCCACCATGGATGAAATCATCAGCGAAGGCGAAGGTCGCGATAAGCTGGTCAATGCGATTAAAGAGCAAATTCAAAAAACCGTCGATAAATATCGCACCGGCTATTTGGTAACCAAAGTCAATCTGGAAAACGTCCAGCCACCTGATGATGTGCAGAAAGCTTTCCAGGATGCGGTGAGCGCCAAGGAAGATCAAGAGACGCTGCACAAGAAAGCTGAAGCGTATACACGTGATTTACTTCCCAAGGCGGAAGGTGATGCGGAACGTCTGATTCAGGAAGCCAGTGCTTATCGGGAACAAGTTATTCGCAAGGCCGATGGTGAAGCGCAACGCTTTTTGCAAAATTTAACCGAGTATCGCAAGGCGCCTGAAGTGACACGTAAACGTATGTACCTGGATACCATTGAACAATTGCTGAAAAATTCCACCAAGGTCGTTGTGAAGGTAAATAAGGGTAACAATGTCATGTATTTGCCTATTGATCGCTTTATAAACAGAGATAACGCCAATGCGGCCGGTTCTGCGGCAGCGAGTAACGAGTTGAAAACAATACCAGAACCGGCGTCGTTACCACCGCCATCTGTACCAGATTCACGCACGCGCAGCAGTGACGGGAGGGTACGCTAATGGAAGGCAAGTCACTCATTCAATTAATCGGTGCCGCACTGGCAGTGTTACTGGTGTATTTGTGTACCTATACAGTCAGCGAAACAGAGCAAGCGGTAGTGTTGGTATTTCGCAAGATTGATCGCGTTGTCATCGCGCCTGGTCTGCACGGCAAGTTACCCTGGGAGAATGTTGAAAAATTCGAACGGCGGATTTTGACACTGGATTCGGCACCTGAACGTGTGCTTACCGGTGAAAAGAAAAATGTCACGGTAAACTATTTTGCGAAATGGCGAATTTGTGATTTAAAGGAATTTTATATCACGTTCAATAAAGGCAATATTCGCAATGCTACGCAACAGCTGGCAGATATTATCAATAGCCAATTACAGGTGGAATTTAACAAGAGTACGATCGAAAAAGTTGTATCGGTCGATCGCGACACGATCATGAAAAGTCTCACTGAAGAAACAAATAACAAGGTGAGTAAGTATGGTATCCAGGTGGTGGATGTTCGTATCAAACAAATCGAACTGGAAGGTGGCGTGTTGCGTTCAGTGTTTCAGCGTATGAATGCAGAACGCGAAACGGTAGCGAGCGGTTTACGTGCCGAAGGCGAGAAACGCGCACGGATTATTCGCGCGGAAGCAGATCGTAAGTCCGTGGAGATTAAGGCCAAGGCACGCATGGAAGCGGAGCGACTGCGTGGTGTCGGTGAAGCCGAAGCGACCCGTATTTATGCCAAAGCTTACAACCAGGATCAGGAATTTTATGCGTTCTATCGCAGCCTGCAAGGTTATCGTAATACCTTTACCAGTAAAGACGATGTCTTTGTGTTGGAGCCAGATTCGGAATTCTTTAAATATTTTGGTTCCAGTAAGAAATAGCCACTGCTGTGAGCAGCAGACCGGGCGGCGTCAACAACGTAAGCCCGGTTTTTTTTGAGAGATGTTATGTGGAATGATTGGTGGATTGCTTTTGCGTTGGTACTGGTTGTAGAGGGTTTATTGCCAGCGATGAATCCACGGGGTTATCGTCGCATGGTGCAATTGCTCGGCACCAAGGATGATCGTGCCATTCGTGTAATGGGATTAATACTAATGATTATTGGCGCCATCGCCATTTATTTTTTAAAGTCGTGACCGTGATGAAATATAACCGTTGGATGTTACCAGAAGGGATCGAAGAGATGTTGCCGCCACAGGCGCAACAGCTGGAAGCATTGCGGCGTACGTTGCTGGATTGTTATTCCCGTTGGGGCTATGAGCTGGTCATCCCGCCAATGATCGAATATCTCGATTCGTTATTGATTGGCACTGCCGATGACCTCGATGTGCAAACCTTTAAACTAACTGATCAACTTAACGGTCGTATGATGGGCGTGCGTGCGGACATGACGCCGCAAGTCGCACGCATCGATGCGCATTTACTGAAACGCCCGACACCAACCCGTTTGTGTTATTTGGGCAGCGTCCTGCACACACGTCCGGATGGGTTTGCCGGCTCGCGTAGTCCGATGCAGGTCGGGGCGGAATTATATGGTCACAGTGGTATCGACAGTGATGTGGAAATCATTGAGTTGATGATCGAAACTCTGCGTAGTGCCGGCATTGCTGACGTGTATATGGATTTGGGTCATGTCGGAATTTATCGTGGTTTGGTGCAGCAGGCCGGACTGACCGATCAACAGGAAGCGGATTTATTCGATGCATTGCAACGCAAGGCTAAACCGGAAATCAGCAGCATGTTGACCAGCTGGGCGTTAGAGCCGCGTAACAGCGCGATGCTGCTGGGACTCGCTGACTTGAATGGTGGCGAAGAGATTTTTGACAAGGCGCAGACACTGTTAAAGAATGCTGCTGCACCTGTTGCCACTGCGCTAGCGGAATTACGTAACATCGCCACACGTCTGCGCGCACGTTTGCCGAAGCTGGATCTGCATTATGATCTGGCCGAATTGCGCGGTTATCATTATCACACCGGCGTGGTGTTTGCTGCTTATATTCCCGGTCAGGGTCAGGCGATTGCCCAGGGTGGCCGTTACGACGGTATTGGTAAAGTATTCGGTAATGCGCGTCCGGCGACCGGCTTTAGTTCCGATATGCGCACCTTATTGGCATTTGCTGCCAAACAGCACGAAAGCTTGAATGGTATCTTTGCTCCCGCAGGCGAGGCTGCTGCGTTACGTGACAGTATCGCCGCATTGCGTGGTCAAGGTGAACGTGTGGTGGTGGCTCTGCCAGGACAGCAGGGTGGTGCGGCCGACATGGCTTGTGATCGACAATTGATCCAGCGTGGCCGCGATTGGGTCGTGGAAAAAATTTAAATCATATAATCGTTTGGGGAAGTAACATGGGCAAGAGTGTAATTATCATCGGCACGCAATGGGGCGATGAAGGTAAAGGTAAGGTTGTGGATCTGTTGACGGACCGCGCCCAGGCTGTGGTCCGTTTTCAAGGTGGTCACAATGCCGGTCATACCCTGGTGATCGACGGTAAGAAAACCGTGTTGCATTTGATTCCTTCGGGAGTTTTGCGCAAAGGGGTACAGTGTTTGATCGGCAATGGCGTGGTGTTATCACCGCAGGCCTTGCTGGAAGAATTGACCATGCTCGAAGCCAATGGCATTCCTGCACGTGAACGTCTGCGAATTAGTGAGGCTTGCCCATTAATTTTGCCGTATCACGTTGCACTCGATCACGCGCGTGAGAAAGCCCGTGGCAGTAAAGCAATCGGTACCACTGGCCGTGGCATTGGTCCAGCCTACGAAGACAAGATTTCACGTCGCGGCTTACGTCTGGGTGATCTATTACACCGTGAACGTTTCGCCGCCAAACTCGGTGAAGTACTGGATTATCACAATTTTGCACTGCAACATTATTTCAAATGCGACACGGTCAGTTTCCAGAAGACCCTGGATGAAACCATGGCAATGCGCGATCAGCTGATACCGATGATCGGTGACGTCACCCAGTTATTGCATGAACATCGCAGTGCCGGCCACAACATCATGTTTGAAGGTGCGCAAGGCGCGTTGCTGGATATTGATCACGGAACCTATCCTTATGTCACTTCATCCAACACCACCGCAGGTGGCGCGGCTACCGGCAGTGGCATGGGCCCGCTGAATTTTGATTATGTATTGGGTATCACCAAGGCCTATACCACGCGTGTCGGCGCCGGACCATTCCCGACTGAATTGTTCGACGAGGTCGGAGATCACCTTGGACAACGCGGTAACGAATTCGGTGCCACTACCGGGCGTAAACGCCGCTGTGGCTGGTTCGATGCGGTAGCGATGCGGCGTTCGGCACAAATTAATAGCGTCAGCGGCTTATGCATCACCAAACTCGATGTGCTTGATGGTCTTGATACCATTCGCATCGGGGTGGGTTACAGTTGTAATGGCGAAACCCGGCAGACGCCGCCATCTGGCGCGGATGCGATTGAAGCGTGTACACCAATCTATGAAGAAATGCCGGGCTGGAAAGATTCGACTGTCGGTGTGAAAGCCTTCGACAAATTACCGCAAAATGCGCGCAATTATCTCAAGCGCCTGGAAGAAGTGACCGGCGTACCCGTGGATATCATCTCTACCGGTCCGGATCGCAACGAAACGATTATTCTGCGCCATCCGTATGAAGCATGATACGCAGTAAATGGGGGGATTTGGTGCCGAGGAGAGGACTCGAACCTCCACATGCTTTCGCACTCTAGTACCTGAAACTAGCGCGTCTACCAATTTCGCCACCTCGGCGGTGGGCAAGCATTTCTGCTTGCAATAAGGGCGCGCACTCTAACGGGATTTATGCCGGTTTGTCAATCAAACCGGCCTGACGCGTACCACAAGCCTATATATAAAGGCTACAATAGGCCCCATGTCCAAATCCAGCAAGCACGACCCGTTCGCCGAGCGCGAAGCACAAAAATACGCCCAACCCATCCCCAGCCGTGAGTTCATCATGGCGTTACTGGAAGAGGCCGGTCAGCCACTGCGGCGCGAACAAATCCGTGAAGCCCTCAAGTTAGACGGCGAGGAGCAGATCGAGGCATTGCAGCGGCGGTTACGTGCCATGGAGCGTGACGGCCAATTGTTATTCAATCGTCGCAATGAATATTGCCTGGCCGCCAAGGTGGAATTGATCACCGGTCGTGTGCAGGGCCACTCCCAGGGATTCGGTTTTGTGATTCCCGAACAAGGTGGTGACGATTTGTTACTGCCCGCCCATGAAATGCGCGCCATCATGCATGGCGATCGTGTTGCGGTACGCGAAGTTGGCGTGGATCGCCGTGGCCGTCGTGAAGCCGCGGTAGTCGAAGTATTGGAACGTGGCTTGAGTCAAATCGTGGGACGCCTGTTTATCGAAAGCGGCGTGGGCTATGTGCTTGCCGACAACAAACGAATTCATCAGGATATTTTAATTCCTAACGAAGAATTTCACAGTGCCAAGCACGGTCAGATCGTCACGGTCAACATCACCGAATATCCCACCAAGCATCGCCAGGCCATCGGCAAAGTCGTCGAGATTCTCGGCGAACACATGGCGCCGGGGATGGAGATCGATATCGCGATCCGCAGTTATGGCTTACCCAATACCTGGCCAGCGGATGTTGAACAGGAAATTCGCGGCTACACACCGGAAGTGCGTGACACCGACAAGCAAGGTCGTGAAGATCTGCGCCATTTACCTTTGGTGACGATTGATGGTGAAGATGCCCGTGATTTCGATGACGCCGTGTATTGTGAGAAGAATGGCAAGGGTTGGCGTTTGTATGTCGCCATCGCCGACGTGTCGCATTATGTGAAAGTCGGCACCGCCCTGGATGTCGAAGCACACAAACGCGGCAACTCGGTGTATTTCCCCGAGCGGGTCATCCCGATGTTGCCGGAGATTTTGTCGAACGGTCTGTGTTCCCTCAATCCACAAACCGATCGCTTGTGTATGGTGTGTATTATGGACATCAATGCGCAAGGGGCGGTGAAAAGCAGCCGCTTCACCGAAGCGGTGATGTATTCACACGCGCGTTTCACCTATACAAAAGTCGCAGCGATATTGGTGGATAAAGATCCGCAATTGCGGCAGCAATATGCCGCATTATTACCCCCGCTGGAAACCCTCTACGATTTATTCAAAGTGTTGCAACAGGCGCGCAATCAGCGCGGCGCGATCGATTTCGGCAGCACGGAAACACGTATTATGTTTGGCCCGGATCGCAAGATTGAACGCATCGTGCCGCAACAACGCAATGATGCACATCGTTTAATCGAGGAATGCATGTTATTGGCCAATGTCGCTTCGGCGGATTATCTGGCCAGTCATGAAATACCGATTCTGTATCGTGTGCACGATACCCCCAGTGCCGAGAAGCTGACCGATTTGCGTGAATTTCTTGGCAGTTTTGGATTGTCACTGGGTGGTGGCGAAGAACCTCAGCCGCGACACTTCAGTGAATTACTGAATAAAGTACGCAATCGTCCGGACAGCCATTTAATCGAAACCGTGATGTTACGCAGTCTGCGACAGGCGGTGTACAGTCCGGAGAATGGCGGCCATTTTGGTCTGGCCTACGATGCGTATACGCATTTCACCTCGCCAATCCGGCGCTATCCGGATTTATTAGTGCATCGCGCCATTCGCCATTTGCTGCGCCATAAGTCAACCGCGGCGTTTGCCTACAGTCACAGCGACATGCAAAATTTTGGTGATCATTGCTCAATGACTGAACGCCGCGCTGACGAAGCCACCCGTAATGTAGTCGACTGGCTCAAGTGCGAATACATGCAGGACAAACTCGGTGAGCATTACGATGGCACGATCAGTTCGGTAACCAGTTTCGGTTTGTTTGTCGCGTTATCCGAAATTTATGTCGAAGGATTGGTGCACATCACCGGCTTGCCCAGTGACTATTATCATTTTGATTCGGTGCATCATCGTCTGATTGGCGAACGCACCAACCGGAGTTTCCGTTTGGGTGATCCGATTCGTGTTGCGGTGAGCCGTGTGAATCTGGATGATCGCAAGATTGATTTTGAACTGACGGCAGAACAACCCAATATATCCCGTGCTGAACCCGGTGCAGCCAAGGCCGCCTCGGCGCGCGGCAAACCCGTTGAGACGAAAGCCAAACGTGGTGGCAAAGCCAGGACCAAACGTAACGGCAGTAATAAAAATAAAAAATCGGGAAATTCCGGCAAAGCAAAACCCGCGACTGGCAAAGCAAAAAAACCAGCAGAGAAAGCGAAGCAGCCCAAGGCCAAACGCCGTAAGCCTCGATGAAATCCGAACAACTCGCGGTGATTTATGGCATCCATACCGTGCAGATGGTGTTGACGCACAATCCCGAACGCATTCGCAACATTGTGATCGATGCAGCACGTCTTGATGTGCGCATGCAAACACTGCTGGCAGCGGCCCAGGCAGCCGGAATTCAGGTCCAGAAAGTCAGCAAGGAAGAACTCCACAAACAGGCCGGTGATGTTACCCATCAGGGCGTGGTGGCACAGGTCGTGCCGCGCGAGATCGAAGGCGAGAATGCGCTGGAAGATTTACTCGATCGCTTGCAGGTTCCCCCATTTCTATTAGCTTTGGATGGCGTCACCGATCCACACAATCTGGGCGCCTGCCTGCGGACCGCGGATGCCGCCGGGGTCCACGGCGTAATCGTCCCCAAGGATCGCGCCTGTGGCCTGACTGCCACGGTACGCAAAGTGGCTTGCGGTGCGGCTGAGATCATCCCGTTTATTCAGGTCACGAACCTGGCCCGCACGCTGCGGGCCTTGAAGGAGCGTAACATCTGGTGTGTCGGGCTGGATGCCGGCGCCAACCAGTCACTCTATCAGCTTGATTTGCAAGGTCCCTTGGTTATTGTGATGGGGGCAGAGGGTAGCGGTCTGCGCCAGCTGACCCGCGAATTGATGGATTACCTGGGCCAACTCCCCATGGAAGGTGCCGTTTCCAGCCTGAATGTGAGCGTTTCAACCGGGATTGCCCTGTATGAAGCGTTACGCCAACGAACCGTTGCTCAAATAGCGTCCCGCAAGTAGAATAGCGCCCCTTCGGCTCACCCCGAAGCTGTTGATTTTAAAATCCTTGCCTCACTGCTTTGTTCAGGAGGCTATAACCCATAAGGAGACGCCATGCGTCACTATGAAATTGTGTTTCTCGTTCACCCGGATCAGAGTGAACAAGTCCCCGGTATGATCGAACGCTATAAAGCCTCGATTGAAGGCAAAGGTGGCAAGATCCATCGCCTCGAAGATTGGGGCCGTCGCCAGCTGGCATTCATTATCGAAAAAGCTCACAAGGCTCACTACGTGCTGATGAATATCGAATGTGATCAAACCACACTCGACGAACTGGTTAGTGCTTTCCGCTTCAATGACGCGGTTCTGCGTCATATGATTATCAAGCGTGATAGTGCCGATACCGAACCGTCACCGTTGATGAAGAAAGATGATGAACGTCAACACGAAGATTTCTCACGTGATTTTGACGACGACGCCGCCTAATTCTCAAGGAGTAACCTACTATGTCACGTTTTTTCCGTCGTAAAAAATTCTGCCGCTTCAAAGCCGAAGGTGTTGTCGAGATTGACTATAAAGATGTCAATTTGCTGCGTAACTACATCATGGAAAACGGCAAGATCGTTCCCAGCCGCATCACCGGAACCAGCGCACGTTATCAACGTCAGCTGTCTACAGCGATCAAGCGCGCGCGTTTCCTGGCGTTACTGCCGTATAGCGATGCGCACAAATAAGCCAGTCGTTAACGAATTGAAGAGGTAAGTCAAATGGAAGTCATTTTGTTAGAAAAAGTCACCAACCTGGGTAACCTGGGTGACAAAGTTAAGGTTAAAGCCGGTTACGGTCGTAATTTTCTGATTCCGCAAAAGAAAGCGGTTTCAGCCACTGCCGAAAATCTGGCGAAGTTTGAAGCCCGTCGTGCAGAACTGGAGCAGCATGCAGCGGATAGCATCACGCAGGCGCAGTCTCGAGCCGAGAAACTGGCCGCACTGGGCGGCGTCTCCATCGCACACAATGCCGGCGAAGAAGGCCGCTTGTTTGGTTCAGTCACCAATTCTGATGTGGCCGAAGCCTTGACGGCTGCGGGTATCAATGTCGCCAAGCGCGAAGTTATGATGCCGCAAGGCCCCGTGCATGTCTTGGGCGAGTTTGAAGTGACGATTCGTCTGCATACCGACGTGACACAAAAGATCAAGGTTAACGTCGTCGCCGCGTAATTGGTGATCCTCAAACCCTGCCAGTCCGCGTTGCGGTTGGCGGGGTTTTTTTATGCAGTGATTGTCTACAAGTTATCAACAGGGTTGTACCTGTTCTGGCACGTCTGAGCTTGCTATGCTGCTTCGCTATAACGAACGCAAGCAACTTGCGTCGCAAAAAAACGCTATTCTTATAATGATCCGGAATGTTGAGTGGAGGATGCATGGCTGATCGCGCCTATCCGAAGTTACCCAGTGACGATACACTGACTGAATCGATTAAATTACCACCGTTTTCCATTGATGCTGAGCAGGCCGTGCTGGGCGGGCTGATGCTCGACAACAATGCCTGGGACAATGTCGCGGATATTCTGGTGGAAGAAGACTTTTACCGACGTGATCATCGGCTGATTTTTCGGGCCATCGCGCATCTGGCCAATACCAGTCAGCCTTTTGATGCGGTCACGCTGTCGGAATGGCTTGAACAGCGTAAGGAGCTGGAAAATGTCGGTGGCCTGAGTTATCTCGGTACACTGGCCAAAAATACCCCGACGGCGGCCAACATCAAGGCCTACGCGGATATCGTGCGAGAACGTTCCATTCTGCGGCAATTGATCCGTGCCGCCAATGAGATCAGCACCGATGCCTATCAGGGTGAAGGCCGCACCAGTGCGGATATCCTCGAACATGCCGAGAAACTGGTATTCGACATCGCCGAACGCGGCGCACGTGGCCGACTGGAATATCAGGGCGTTAATCAACTGGTGACGCGTGCCATTGATACCATTGAAAAATTGTTTCAACTGGAAAATCCGATTACCGGCGTACCGACTGGTTTCGCCGATTTTGATGAACAAACCGCCGGGTTGCAAAAAGGCGACCTGGTGATCGTTGCCGGTCGTCCTTCGATGGGTAAAACCACCTATGCGATGAATATCGTCGAAAACGCCGCCATCAAGCATAAGATTCCGGTAGCGGTATTCAGTATGGAAATGCCGGGCGAGTCGCTGGTGATGCGTATGCTGTCATCGCTGGGGCATATCGATCAACACAAAATTCGTACCGGCAAACTCAGTGATGATGACTGGCCGCGTCTGACTTCGGCGGTGGGGATTCTTTCCGAAGCACCGATTTTTATCGACGACTCCGCGGCTTTGTCGCCGAGCGACATTCGTGCCCGTGCCCGACGTATCAAACGTGAACATGGTTTGGGTTTGATCGTTATCGACTATTTACAGTTGATGCGTTCCCCGGTCGGTGCCAAGGAAAATCGTGCGACGGAAATTTCGGATATCTCGCGAAGTCTCAAGGCATTGGCGAAAGAATTGAGCGTACCAGTGATCGCATTGTCACAGTTGAATCGCTCACTGGAACAGCGGCCCAATAAGCGCCCGGTGATGTCGGATCTGCGTGAATCGGGTGCTATCGAACAGGACGCGGATTTGATTACCTTTATCTATCGCGATGAGGTGTACAACGAAGATTCGCCAGATAAAGGTATAGCCGAAATTATTATCGGCAAACAACGTAATGGTCCTATTGGTACCACCCGTCTGACCTTCCTGGGTCAATACACACGCTTCGAAAATTACACGGCAGCAGGCAAATACGGCGAGGGTTATCCATGACGCGTGCCACGCGTGCCGTCATCGATCTGGCCGCGTTGCAACATAATCTGGACATTGCACGGCGTGCTGCGCCGTATTCCCTGGTTATGGCGATCATCAAAGCCAATGCCTACGGTCATGGTATGGTGCAGATTGCACGTGCCCTGCATGATGCCGACGGTTTCGGTGTTGCGACGCTGGATGAAGCGTTGCAATTGCGCGAAGCGGGAATTCAAAAACCCATTACCTTGTTAGAAGGGTTTAGTCACAGCGATCAATTGGTAAAATTACGGTTACACCGTTTTGATATCGTCTTACATAACGAAGCACAAGTTACCTTATTGGAACAATCGCCGGGCGTGCCGGTGCATGTCTGGTTCAAGATCGATAGCGGTATGCACCGGTTGGGATTCAATCCGCAACAAGCCAAATCTGTTTACCAACGGTTACTGACCTGCAATGCGGTAAAAAAGCCCGTCGCGTTGTTCACACACTTTGCCAATGCTGATGACCGTCACGACAGTTATACCAAAACCCAGATCAACACCTTTCTTACTAGCATCGATGCCATGGCGATCTCGCCAGCGCCACTGACCAGTATGGCGAATTCCGCGGCCGTGCTGGCATGGCCAGATGCGCACAGTGCCTGGGTGCGTCCGGGAATTATGCTCTACGGTGTGTCACCGTTTACGGATAGCACAGCGGCCGATCATGATTTACAACCGGTCATGACCTTGCATTCAGAGTTGATTGCCGTCAATCAGCATCATAAGGGTGATCGCATCGGTTATAGCGGGACCTATGAATGTCCGACCGATATGCCGGTAGGCGTGGTAGCGATCGGTTATGGCGATGGTTATCCACGACATGCCAAAAACGGCACGCCGGTGCTGGTCAATGGTCAACGTGTGCCGTTAATTGGTCGTGTCTCGATGGATATGATCATGGTGGACTTGCGCAATCAGGCGACGGCGCGCATTGGTGATCCGGTTGTGTTATGGGGAGAAGGATTACCGGTTGAAGAAATTGCCCGGCATGCCGACACGATCGGTTATGAGTTACTATGTGGTGTCACTGTGCGAGTTCCCTACGAATATCGCCATCATTAAGCAACAGTACCTTCCGCAAGGCACGCCTGCGTGCGCCTATTTTTAATTTAACTTTCGGTATAACCGAACTCACCTTCCAGTTTACCGTGCCGGAAATCGATCTTCAGCCAATGCGGTACGAATGCTTCGGGTTTGGCAATGGGAAAGTCGGTGAGCGGCGGTTCATCCCCTTCGTAATTTAAATCGCATTGCGCAGTCATGACGGGGCGAAAGCGCAGGTGCAGATTATCCATCACTTTCATGCTATTTGATAAATCCGTTTGTTCACGAAACCGTACCTTCAGGCGGATCAGGCAGCTGAAATATAATTCCATCTCCGCAACCAATGGAGTGGCGCGCTCTGTCACAACCCGTTGGGCTGCATCGGTAAGGGTGAGGGTGAAAGACTTGCCTTGGAATTCGAATTGTTGCTTCATGGGGCTGCATCCGTAATCTGCTGATTTACTACTATAGCCAATTATTTAGTCGAAAGGAACGCTCGTATACGGTAATCGAAAAATACGGCGGTACCAACAGGTAATGTTACCATTGAGCAGTAGCGGAAATTAACCCATCCTGGTAAAGCTGCATTGCAGGAGTAATTTGATACATGCCAACTATTCTGACTCATGCAGCGGTACCCCTGGCAATCCGACTTGGCCTGGGGCCTGCGGCACTATCGGCGCGATTAGTGACATGCGGTGTTCTTGCTGCGATGCTGCCGGATCTGGATGTGCTGGCTTTTCATTATGGCATTCCTTATGCCGCCGCCTTTGGTCATCGCGGTTTTTCACATTCGCTGTTGTTTGCTGCAATGGCAGCGTTAGTAGCTGCTTTCATGTACCGATGGTTACAAACCACATTCGCGCGTGCTTATGGATTTATATTTTTTGCTATGGCATCACATGGTGTGCTGGATGCGCTTACCAACGGCGGGCTGGGCATCGCATTTTTCTGGCCATTCTCGACGCAGCGTTATTTCGCCCCCGTACAAGTTATTGATGTCTCGCCAATTGGCGTGTCGCGCCTATTCTCTATGCATGGACTGGCCGTGCTGCAATCCGAGTTATTCTGGGTGTGGCTGCCAAGTATAAGTATGGCGCTATGTGTATTGGGATGGCGAACCTTGCGCAGGAATACCACGGCACAAAATAATCAGAATGATTAAATCACTGGCATGATGCAGCCACATCGCAATGCGGCGATGCTCTGGACCGGTGGTAAGGACTCGGCCTTGGCTATGTATCATGCGCAGCAAGCAGGATATAACATTCGTTGTCTCGCTACTTTTGCACCATTGCATGCCACGTTTCTGGCACACCCGTTGGATTTTATCGCTATGCAAGCCGCAGCATTGGCGCTACCACATTATGTTTTACCCGTGAGCGAACCTTTTGATGAAGGTTATGAGTATAGTTTGCAATGGCTGAAAGAAAAAACAGGTATTGATAGCGTCGTGACCGGTGATATTGATGCCGTTGATGGCAAACCCAACTGGGTTCGTGAACGTTGTCGTTCGCTTGAACTAGATGTGTATACGCCACTATCTTTCCTCAACTTATAGCGCTTCGCACAGTGGTCGCATGCAAGGAAATAACTGTCAGTTCGATACTGTAGTCAGTCTACCTGTTCACGATAAAAAGTAGGGTAATCGTTTATTGCCCAGGAGTACGGGTAAAGGGGACACTACGTACATGGAAGTAAGCGCGATGTGTAGTACCCCTAAACTGGACTACAGGAAAACCCGCATAGCAGCATGACAGCATCGCGTTATCTCAGCATATTTATTTTATGAGGTGCACGATGAAGTCTTATTTTGTTCGCATATTATTATTAGTCATTGTTATTGCTCAGTCTGCCTGTGGTGGTGGCGGTGGTAGCGGTAATGTTGCAGATACTGCCAATGTCACCAATAACGGCCCGACGGCACTCAGTGCCAAGGCCAATAGCAGTACACAGATTCTGGTCGTGGGCACTGCAATGCCCGATTTTTCCCCCTTAATGGCCAGTGGCGGTAAAACACCGTACACCTATAGCTACACTGGGAAGTTACCCAATGGGCTTAGCTTTAACCCAGGCACCGGTGTGCTCAGCGGTACGCCACTTCTTACCTATTCAACAGCCGACCTGGTTTTTTATGTAACCGATGCAGACAAAATCGGAGCAAGCACCACCAGTAGAGTACATGTGACTGTCAATGACGTTGACGGTACACCTGCAATCAGTGCTATCGCAGATACGACAGCGCAGATTTTAATGGCGGGCACGACCATGACTGATTTTTTACCGCTAACAGTTGGTGGTGGTTCCGAACCCTATACATACAGCCTCACTGGCTCATTACCGGCAGGATTAACGTTTGATCACGCCAGCGGGTTGGTAAGTGGTACACCTGTCATCACGTACTCAACAGCAAATTTGATATTTTCAGTAACTGACAAAAATGGTGTCAAGGCAACGACAACCAGTACCGTTAGTTTTACGGTTAATGCGGCTGATGGCACACCAGCGATCAGTGCAACGGCAGATATGACCGCACAGCATCTGACAGTCAATACGTTAATGACAAATTTTAAACCGATTACACCGGCTGGTGGTATGCCAGGCTATACCTATAGTTATTCAGGTACGCTGCCAGGGGGTTTAAATTTTGATTCCAATACCGGTGTAGTCAGCGGTACTCCAACCGTTACTTATGCAGCAGCAAATGTGATTTTTTCAGTCATGGATTCCACGGGTGTCGTCGCGAGCACAACCAGCAAAGTCATTTTTGCCGTAGATACGCCACCATTAAACCTGGTCAATGGCAAGGCTGCCAATATTGTTGTCGGACAAACTGATTTCAAAAGTAAAACAATCTATTCCGGAACAAGCGGAGATGGGGCCACAGTATTGCATGGTCCGTGGGGTAGTATATTCGTGAATACTGGCAAGCTATATATTGCAGATTATGGCAATAATCGGGTAATGGTATTTAACACCGTACCAGCCAGCAATGGCGCGAGTGCAGATTATGCGTTGGGCCAAACCGATATGATGAGCGTTAGTTCCGGTAGCAGTGCAATGAAGTTCAACGGCCCGCTGAGTCCGATGATCTCAGGTGGCAAATTATTTTTGCCCGATTATGTAAATAACCGCATTGGTATTTACAACACGGTACCAACCAGTTCTGCCGCCGCTATGGATGTGGTTGTCGGCCAGGAAAACAAACAGGCTTCACAGAGCGGTGCATGTAACCCGCATAAATTAGCAAAACCCGCCGCGGTCTGGGCAGCGGCCGATAAAATGGTGGTGGCGGATGAAGACAACAATCGCGTATTGATCTGGAATAATGTCCCAACCAATGACGATACACCAGCCGATCTGGTTTTAGGTCAAGCAAACATGATGAGCTGTGCAGCAAATCGGGCAGGTTCAGTCGCTGCAAACACGCTCAATGGTCCGTCTGCAGTCTGGACCGATGGCACGCGCCTGGTGATTATCGACACTAACAATAACCGTATGTTGATCTGGAACAGTTTCCCCGATTCAAACGGCCAGGCGGCGGATGTAGTGCTGGGACAAACTGATTTTACTCACAAAGCAGTTAACCAGGGCGGTACTGCATCGGCAGTAACGCTGAATTATCCCTGGGGAGGAGTGTTTGTACATAATGACCAATTATTTGTGACGGACGGCAGTAATAATCGTGTGCTGGTTTGGAATAGTTTCCCTGTTATTAATGGTCAGCCAGCTGATCAGGTTGTGGGGCAAGCGAACTTCACTTCGACAGCAACTGGAATAACAGACGCAACGCTCAATACTCCGACGGGCGTATTTGTTGATGCTAGCCATCTTTATATTTCTGATACGCTAAATAACCGGGTGTTGATCTATAACGGCGATTGACACTCGCTGTGCGAGGGGGATGGCGCTGTAATCAGCGCCATTTTTTTATCGGTACAGAAAATAATCAGGTACGTTCTTTATTAATATCAGATTACTTTTGAGAAGCGTTGCCGGGTCTTGTCGCGCAAATATTTGTCAAACACCATGCAGATATTGCGGATCAGCAGCCGACCAGCAGGCAGAACCTGTAAATGACCAGGTTGCAACTGTAATAGCCCATCGATTTGCATTTGTTGCAAATCCTGTAATTCACGACTGAAGTAATCGGTAAATGTAATATTGTGCCTGGTTTCCATGGTTGTGAAAACCAACTCGAAGTGACAGCTCAACTGGATAATGATGTCACGGCGTAAGCGATCGTCGGCATCCAGTACAATACCGCGGAATATGGGCAACTCGTTGGCATCGATACGTGGGTAGTAATCATCGAGCTCTTTGAGATTTTGTGCAAAACAGTCGTTGACGCTGCTGATCGAGGTAATCCCAAAGCCCAGCAGATCACATTCTGCGTGCGTCGAATAACCCTGGAAATTCCGGTACAGTTTGCCTTCGCGCTGCGCGATCGCCAGCTCATCATCGGGTCGCGCAAAGTGATCCATGCCGATATAGACATAGCCTGCGTCGGTAAGCCGGGCGATGGTCATTTGCAAGATGTCCAGTTTCACTTGTGGCGCAGGTAGATCGGTTGCATTAATGCGGCGCTGCGGTTTGAATAGCTCGGGTAAGTGCGCGTAATTGAATACCGACAAGCGATCGGGTTGCACAGCCAGTACCTTATCAAGAGTGGTCATGAAGCTGGCGACACTTTGAAACGGCAGGCCATAGATCAGATCCATGCTGATGGAACGAAAGCCCAGGCGGCGTGCCTCGTTCAACGCACCAAATGTTTCCGCCTCGGACTGAAGCCGATTCACGGCCTTTTGCACCCGTGGATCAAAATCCTGTACGCCCATCGACAGCCGGTTAAAACCAATCTCGCGCAGTACCGCCAACGTGTCGGGTTTGATTTCGCGCGGATCAATTTCAATGCCGTATTCACCCTGGGTGTCATCGGCCAGATCAAACAGGCTGCGGGTGACCCGCATCAGTTCGCGCATTTCGTCATGGCTGATGAAGGTGGGCGTGCCCCCGCCCCAATGTAATTGTTCGACGCGACGTGATCCGGCTAACTGTGCCGCGACAAGTTGCATCTCATGGTGTACGCGCTGTAGATACGGGGCGGCCTTTTCACGCCGCTTGGTCACCACTTTGTTGCAGGCACAGTAGAAACAGACGGTGTCGCAGAAAGGTAAATGAAAATACAGGGATAACGGTCGGTTACTGTCACGTGTCGCCAGAACCTGTCGGTATGCGGCAGCATCAAGGCCAGTATGAAATTGCACGGCAGTCGGGTAAGAAGTATAACGTGGCCCGGCGACGTCGTAGCGTTTAATCAGAGCCTCGTCGAATGTGATCTGTTGTTCCATAGTGTCTGTGTCAGGTAATGGGCGGTTAGTATGCGCTGGATTGGGGTGGGGCAGGGTTGATGTATATCAAAATTCTATACTATCGTGAGGGTGGTATCACTTCATGTTCTCAAATATATCGCACTGCAGTTAGCTAATTCCTGCGGTGATCGCTGTAAATACATCCATGTACGCTCTCCGGCCGCATCCCTGCGGCCGATCGTCACCTCAGGAATTACCTAACTGCAGTGCTGCGATCACCTGATCTAACCACCAAGATACGCATGTTGCACCTGCGGATTGGCCAGCAGTGCCGGGGCGGCGTCGGTCAGCGTGATACGGCCGTTCTCCATCACATAACCACGTTGACTGATTTGCAAGGCGAGTTTGGCGTTTTGTTCCACCAGCAGGATCGTGACCCCGGCGGCGGCGATATCGCGGATGGTTTGAAATATCTTCTGGACCATGACCGGTGCCAGGCCCATGCTGGGTTCATCCAATAGTAATAATTTGGGACGGCTCATCAGCGCACGGGCAATCGCCAGCATTTGTTGTTCACCACCGGACAGCGTACCGGCAATCTGTCCGGCGCGCTCGGCTAAACGGGGAAATAGCGTAAACATTTGCTCCAGGTCTTGTGTGATACCGGCCGCGTCATTGCGACTGTAGGCCCCGAGTTGCAGATTTTCACGCACACTCAGCCGAGAAAAAATACCGCGACCTTCAGGGACCAGCGCAATGCCGCGTTGCAATAATTCATGCGAAGGCAGACCACAGATCGATTGATCAAAATATTCAATGCGGCCATGTTGCGGCTTGAGCATGCCACCGAGTGTTTTTAGAGTGGTGGTTTTACCCGCGCCATTGGCGCCGATCAGACAGACAAGTTCCCCCGCTGCAATCTGTAAATCAATGCTTTTAACGGCATTCACAGCGCCATATGCCACACTGAGATTTTCCACCTGTAGCATCACAGGAAGGTACCACCCAGGTAGGCTTCAATGACATGTGGATTGCGCTGCACATCGGCAGGCACGCCTTCGGCAATTTTCTTACCGTAATCCAGCACCACGACACGATCGCACAGATTCATTACCAGTTGCATATCGTGTTCTATCAACAATATGGTCACACCATCATTGCGTATACGTTGCAGTAAATCACGTAGTGTCTGTGTCTCGCTGGGATTCATCCCGGCAGCGGGTTCATCCAATGCCAGCAGTTTAGGGTCGGTTGCCAGTGCCCGGGCGATCTCCAGACGGCGTTGATCGCCATAGGATAAATATTTGGCTAATTGATTGGTGACGGTACCAAGCCCAACGTAGTCCAGGAGTATTTGTGCACGCGCAGTGATGGCGGTTTCTTCCTTAATGGTGGCGCGATTGCGCAGAATCGCACCGAGTACACCACTGCGTGTCCGCACATGCCGGCCGACCATGACATTTTCCAATGCCGTCATGTTGGCAAACAAACGAATATTCTGAAAGGTGCGTGCCAGGCCGCATTGTGCGACCTCATGCGGTTTGCGTAGTAACAGGCTGTGATTGGCCAGAGTCACACTGCCGGCATCAGCGGAATACAAGCCAGTCAATACATTGAACAGGGTTGTCTTGCCTGCACCATTAGGACCGATGAGGCCAAAGATTTCTTTGGCTTGAATTGCAAAACTCACCTCACTGAGCGCTGCCAAACCGCCAAACGATTTGCATAAAGCATGTACTGACAATACCGGCGTGGCGTTGTGTGGCAGCGTGATCGTATCAGCGTTGCTGGTCATACAGACTTTCCTGTTCCTGCTCCAGCACGGAGGAATTATCGGCGGCAAATTCGCGCTCACGACGTACCGAGGGCAATAAACCCGAAGGACGGAAGATCATGATCAGCACCAGCGCCAGTCCAAAGATCAATAAACGCAGATCATTGGGATCCACGAGAATCTGACCAAACACCAGGCGTTGCAATTCACCCAGGTAACGTAGTGCCTCGGGAAATACCGTTAACAGGATTGCGCCAAGAATCACGCCGGTGATGTTACCCATGCCGCCCAATACGATCATGCAGACGACGATGATCGATTCAAACAAGGTAAAACTTTCCGGACTGATAAAGCCCTGAAACCCGGCAAACAGACCGCCGCTGATCCCACCAAAGCTGGCGCCCATCGCAAATGCCAGTAATTTGATATTGCGGGTGTTAATCCCCATGGCGCTGGCAGCGATTTCATCTTCGCGGATGGCCACCCAGGCACGACCGATGCGTGAATCCTGCAGACGCACACATACAAAGATGATCGCCAGACAGAAACTCAGGAATAAATAATAATAGAGATAAGTGGAGGGAATACTCAGACCAAACAGATGATAGGTGCGATGCAAGTCCACCCCGGCAATCACGATGGGATCAATACGACTGATCCCCTGAGGACCATTGGTGATGTTATAGGGTGCGTTTAAATTGGTGAGGAAAATTCGTACGATCTCACCAAAACCAAGCGTGACGATCGCTAGATAATCACCACGTAATTTTAAGGTCGGCGCCCCCAGCAACACCCCGAACAATCCGGCGGTCAACGCACCCAATGGCAGGATCGCCCACACCGGCCAATGCAATCCAAATTGTGGCGAGGCAAGTAATGCATAGAGATAAGCGCCAACCGCATAAAAGGCGATGTAACCTAAATCCAGCAGTCCGGCATAGCCAACTACGATGTTCAAACCCAGTGCGAGCATGATATACAGCAACGCGAAATCGATGATGCGTACCCAACCACGTCCCAACGTCATACCGGTGACAAACGGTAAGAGCAGCAATAGCAACGCCAGTACGATCCAGGTGGCGTAGACGACACGACGGTCTTGTTTGGCGTGTTGCCACTTGCTTTGCAATTTGGCAATCACGCACGTTCTCCGACACGTTCGCCAAACAAACCGGACGGGCGAAACACCAGGATCAGGATCAACACAAAAAAGGCAAACACATGTTGGTAATTACTGCCCATGAAACCACCGGTGAGTTGCCCGATGTATCCCGCACCAAAACTTTCAATCAAGCCGAGTAACAAACCACCGAACATCGCGCCGGTGATATTACCGATGCCGCCAAGTACCGCTGCGGTGAAGGCCTTTAAACCCAGCATAAAGCCCATCGTGTAATGTGCCGGGCCGTAATAGGCATTGACCATCACCCCCGCGACGGCACCCAGCGCGCCACCGATCATGAACGTGGCGGAAATGATCGTATTGGGATTGATGCCCATCAGCGAAGCGAGTTCCGGTGATTGCGCCGTAGCCCGCATGGCACGACCCAGACGGGTGCGATGGATCAACAGCCACAGGCAAATCATAATCAGGATCGCTAATAAAATGATCACGATCTGCAGATTGGTGATATTGGCACCGGCAATCGTGAAGCGTTGAATCGGAATGATGTCGGGAAAACTCAGGAATTTTTTGCCCCAGATCAACATGGCGACATTTTGTAACACAATCGACATGCCGATAGCGGTAATCAACGGTGCCAGACGGGGTGCATGCCGCAGCGGTCGATACGCAATGCGTTCGAGCGCATAGCCCAGCACCATACAGAAACCGATGGCGCCGACCAGGCCAATCCCCAGAATCAACAGGGGTGGTAAGCCGCTATGAAGTAACAACGCATTGAGAATCGCCAGGCAGATCATCGCGCCGAACATGGTGACTTCACCGTGCGCGAAATTGATCAACTCCAGGATACCGTACACCATGGTATAACCCAGTGCGATCAACGCATAAATACTGCCGAGTACCAGCCCGTTAATGAGCTGTTGAACGAAAATATCCACTGCTTACAACCTGCAGCGCAAGTTACGGTGCATTACCGGAAAGGGTTTCGAGTAATTCCCATTGACCATTCACATCCTTGTAAAGCGTAATGGCGACAGCTTTGACATCACCGTTATCATCAAATGAAATGTCACCGGTCACGCCTTTGAATTGCGTCTTGTGCAATTCAGGTAAATATTTGGCGGGGTCACTTGAACCGGCACGCACCATCGCATCGATCAATACGTTGACGGCGTCATACGCATACGGTGCATAAACCTGGATTGGACCATACTTGGCGGTGAACTTGGCATTGAATTCTTTACCACCGGGCATTTTCTCCAGGGGTAAACCCGGCATCGATGCAATCGTCGCATCACCGTCTTTACCGGCGAGCGTTAAATATTCCAGGGTCTTGATGCCATCAGCACCAAGATAGTTGGCGTGCAAACCAAGGTTACGCATTTGTTTTACCAAGGGTGCACCTTGCGGATCCATGCCGCCGTAAAACACCACATCCGCATTGGCGCCCTTGATGGCAGTGAGGATCGCCGTGAAATCGGTGGCGCTGTCGGTCGTGTATTGGCGTGAGGCGATTTTACCACCGGCCGCTTCCACGGCTTTGGCGACTTCGTCGGCCAGACCTTGTCCATAGGCAGTACGGTCATCGATGATCGCGACGGCTTTATTGCCGAGTTTCTTCACCGCATATTCGCCGAGGACTTTGCCTTGCTGGCGGTCATTGGTCATCACGCGAAAGGTACTGTTGAATCCTTGTGCGGTATACGCAATCGCAGTGGCGGAGGGGGAGATTTGTGGAATGCCGGCATCGTGATAAATCTTGGAAGCAGGGATGGACGTACCGGAATTCAGATGGCCAATCACGCCCTTGACCTGTTTATCAATCAGTTTCTGCGCGACGATGGTGGCGGTGCGGGGATCGGCCTGATCGTCTTCACTGATCAGCTCAATGGTGACCTTCTTGCCACCAATGATCACGCCTTTAGCGTTGAGTTCATCCACCGCCAGCCGTGCACCATTGTCATTATCCTTGCCGTAATGGGATTGGGCACCGGTTAACGGGGCCACGGAGCCGATACGCACGACATTGCTCGCGCTTTTCTGTTGGCAGCCATTGAGTGCCAGTAGCACTACGGTAATCAGTCCAAATATCTGTGTTCCACGACCTAATGCAACAGCCTTCATCCCATCCTCCCGTCTCTATGATGCGGTTGCCACCCACATCCAGGATCTACCTTATATATATAGGTATGGGGCTGGGGGTGACGCCGGGTCTAATTATATGGGTGGGGGCGAAATTATCGCAATGTGTAACTAACCGGTCTTGATTTTAGCAGTCGGGCTGGGGGCGGAATTGTCGATCACTTCCAGCTTGGTATGGCGCTCATACAGGAAGCGCAGTACTTCAGCACGACAATGATTATAGTGCGCATCATCGGTGAGTTTGACGCGGTTGCGCGGTCGCGGTAACTCGACGGCGAGAATATTGCCGATGGTTGCCGCCGGTCCATTGGTCATCATCACAATGCGATCCGACAGCAGCACGGCTTCATCGACATCGTGGGTAATCATGATCACCGTGTTTTTTAACGTCGCGTGGATATCCATTAACGAATCTTGTAAGTGGGCGCGGGTCAGTGCATCGAGCGCACCAAAGGGTTCATCCATCAACAACACCTTGGGTTGCATCGCCAACGCACGGGCGATACCAACGCGTTGTTTCATACCTCCGGATATTTCCGCTGGACGTTTATCCTTGGCGTGGGTCATTTGCACCAGCTCCAGATTATGCATGACCCACTGCGCCATTTCCTGTCTGGATTTGGTTTTCTTGAACACTTGTTTAACCGCCAGTTCGACGTTCTCATACGCGGTCAACCAGGGTAAGAGCGAATGATTCTGAAATACCACGGCACGCTCAGGACCAGGCTCATTCACTTCCTTGCCATCGAGAATGGCACCGCCTTCGGTGGCCTGGTTCAAACCGGCAACGATATTGAGCACAGTGGATTTACCGCAGCCTGAGTGACCAATCAGGGAAACAAATTCACCTTGGTCGATTTTCAGATTGACGTTGTCGAGTGCTTTGTAGGGGCCTTGCGGCGTGGGGAATTCAATCGAAACCTGTGATAGCTCCAGGTGTGCTGTTGCCATGGCGTACTCCTTGGGTTAACGAATGGTGGCGGTTTTATCCCAGCTGAAATGCCGCTGCATGAATAACATGCCGCGATCCAGCAGGAAACCGATAAAGCCGATTACCAACACCGCGACCATAATGCGGCCGAGTGAATCCGAACTGCCATTCTGAAATTGATCCCAGACAAATTTTCCCAATCCCGGATTTTGTGCCAGCATCTCGGCGGCAATTAATACCATCCAGGCGATGCCTAACGACAGACGCAATCCGGTAAAGATCATTGGCACAGCGGAGGGCAACACGATTTTGGCGATGTGCGTGATGGCTCCCAGGCGCAGTACCCGACTGACATTATTGAGATCCTTGCTGACACCATTGACGCCAACAGCAGTATTGATAATGGTAGGCCACAAGCAACACAGCAATACGGTTAACATCGAATTGAGAAACGATTTGGACACAGCCGGATCATCGGTGACGTACACTGCACTGACAACCATGGTAATGAGAGGCAACCAGGCCAATGGCGAGACCGGTTTAAACAATTGTATGAGTGGATTGAAGGCTTGATATAACGCTTGACTCAAACCGATCATGATGCCGAGCGGAATGGCGATGAGAGAAGCAAGAATAAATCCTGTCATGACGGTAATCAAACTGGTGCCTATTTGTGCGATAAAGGTTGGAGCACCGGTGTATTGACGATGTTCAACGCTGGCATGGGGATCTTCGGCAAGACGCTCTGCGATACGTTTATCCTGTCGCTCATTAAACGCGGCTTCCTTGCTGCGTTCATCGAGGTATTCCTGATAGAGACTTTCGGTCTGTTCCCAGACTTTTGCCGGTCCAGGAAATTTACCGAGCGATGTGTGAATCGAACCGGCGACAAAGGCCCACATTCCCAGAAAACATAATATGCCGATACTGGGAATCAACAACTGCCGCAGGAGGTTGGTTAAAACCTCCCGTGGCGAGATGTTGATATTAAATTTGAATTTCATACCGCGGTTACCTTGTGTTGACATTTACGGTTGCTGTTTATCTTTTAAACCAATGGCAAACTTTTTCAGGTAGGCATTGGGTTTGGTACCGTCATAGGTAATACCATCGATGAATTCCGTTTGTGGTTTGCGATAGCCACTTTCCTTGGCGAAATCCGGAAAGTCAGCGGCTTTCATCTTGCCTTCGGCAATCAGAGCCTTGGCAGCTTGCGCATAGATATCGGGACGATAGACTTTTTTGGCGGTGTCCATGTACCAGCTATCAGGTTTGTAATCGGCAATCTGGCCCCAGCGGCGCATTTGGGTCAGATACCATACTGCGTCGCTGTAGTACGGATAGGTGGCGTTGTAACGGAAGAACACGTTGAAGTCCGGCAGTGCACGCTTGTCACCTTTTTCATATTCAAAGGTGCCAGTCATGCTATTGGCGATCACCTTGGCGTCGGCGCCGACATAATTGGGTTTGGAAATAATTCGTACTGCCTCGGCGCGATTCTTGTCATTTTCATCATCCAGCCATTTGGCAGCACGAATCAGTGCTTTGAGAACCGCGATATGGGTTTTAGGATTGGCATCCGCCCATTTTTTGCTGACGCCAAAGACTTTCTCCGGATTGTTTTTCCAGATTTCATAATCGGTAACAACCGGCACGCCGATTCCTTTGAACACCGCTTGTTGATTCCATGGTTCACCGACGCAATAACCGAAAATCGTACCGGCTTCCAACGTGGCTGGCATTTGTGGTGGTGGGGTGACCGACAACAGTGCGTCGGCTTTGATTTGGCCACTGATGTCGCCTTTGTCCGGTGCGTAAAAACCGGGATTTATACCACCGGCAGCGAGCCAGTAACGTAATTCGTAATTATGTGTCGACACCGGGAATACCATGCCGAGGTTAAAAGGCTTGCCGGCTTTTTTATATTCTTCTATCACGGGTTTTAAATAATCGGCTTTGATGGGATGCACGGGTTTGCCATCTTTCATCGGCACATATTTTTTCATCTTTCCCCAAACTTCATTGGACATGGTGATGCCATTGCCGTTGAGATCCATGCTGAACGCGGTAATCACATCGGCCTTGGTGCCAAAACCAATTGTCGCGCCCAGCGGTTGACCAGCGAGCATATGTGCACCATCAAGCTGGCCATCGATCACACGATCCAATAACACCTTCCAGTTGGCCTGGGCTTCGAGGGTGACGTACAGCCCTTCATCTTCGAAGTAACCTTTTTCGTAGGCAATCGCTAACGGTGCCATGTCGGTGAGTTTTATAAAACCGAATTTCAGATCGGGCTTTTCAACCTTGCTCGCGGCATGTAATAAATTGGGCAAACTGAGTAATACCAGCAGTGTCGCTATAAGCATCCATTGCCACAGGTGTGCAATTGAATAGGTTTGTATCTGAGTGTGGTCTGCTACAGCAGAGTGAACGCGTATTGGACAGGATTGGGTATTCATCGACATGGATAATGATTCCTCTGTTATAGATTCCAGAATGACCTGGTGTTTTATTACCGAGTTACGCAGCAACAAACCGCCCAGAGCCGCATTATCCTTATCGCAAGCCTTGTGCCATGCTGGCAAAACTGCGTTAACTGATTAAATCTATTGAGGAATTAGTTTCGCTGGGTAAATGCTGCGTGATTTATGCTGCACTACATTAGTACATGCTGATGTTGAAATCGAATTAGGCGCACCGCTTTTGTGCTGCGAATAAGTCACTGCACCAGGAAAGTCACGCGCGTTTAGGGATGGGGCGTAATTTGTTTTACCGGACAGACACCGTCAATGAGAATGGCATCGACGCTGGAGTTCACTGTATTTTCCGGAATCCCGCTGATGTGCAAGCGCAATTGGGTGATGCGGGCGCCTTTGGGAATAACGATGGGATGTTCGATTACGCGCCAGCCCCCTTGATAGGTAGGGTAACGAATCTCCGGCATGGGTGCTGTGCCCACTGGCAGACCACCTGTGAAAACAATCTCCGGACGTATATCGACATTGATCGATTTGCTCGCCACGCGAAGTTGGACTGCAGTGAGATTTTGCCATGCGGGTTTGTCCGCTAAGGAGGGCGAGCTTAACGTGAAATGCCAATAGCCGGTCTGCATGGTATTGGGTGAAGAAGTAGGAAAGCATTTATCTGAAACGGGTATGAACAGACTGCCGCCATTGGTCGTATCAGTCAGTGCCGTAGGCCAGTTTTGATTCGCATAAAAAACGCCGTGACAACCGCTGGCACTGAAGGGTTGTTCGCGTGCATCCAGATACACCGGTGTGGTCGTCCAGCCCATCGTGTCTTTTTGTTTATCATCGAAATTATAACAGTCACGTGACAATGGTGCGTAAACGTGAAAGTCGCGGATAAACACCCGCGTGTAACGGACCAGATTCACGCCAGCAATTTGCTGGTAATACACAATTCGGACGGCAACCCGATATTCGTCTGGCGCCAGATTGGGTAATTCCGCCAGATAGAGCTGGGGATTGTCGGGGTTGTGTTTTAGTTGTGCGGTAATATCCTGGCTGGCGGTAGGTTGATATTTCGGGAAGTAGGTAATGCGCATTTCCTGAATCGCCGCTGTATCGACTGAGGTTACAAATTGAATTGTCGTTGCTTGACCGGCTATCTGTTCGGCAATAGGCAGAATCGCGCTATTCTCGCCGCAGCTAATTAATAACAAACTTAATGGCAGTATCAGCCAATGACGCATGATCAATCCTTGCTTTGCTCGTTGCCAGAGTTTACCCCAGAATGCCTGTTACGGAACACAGCAAATTTTTCCTTGATGCGGTTCAGTAGACGTCGTGCCCAAAAAAATTCCGTTGCCAGGATGGCGATACCGGCGGGGATGACCAGGATAGCCGGACCGGGAGTAAACAGCATAATTATGCCAACCAGCACGACACTGCTGCCGACAATGAGTATGAATGCGCGCCGCAGGCTCGCATAAGTAAAATGATACAGCGTATTCAGGCGTGCTTTACCAACGGGAGAAATATCGAGTATCGATTGATGCGGAAAAAGTAACGACATGCCAATGCCCAGAGCAAGCAGAATAACGATAATCAGTAGCGAGGCGCCCGAATTAATAATAATGTGATTTGCAAGCAACATTTTTACACCGATAAAACTCAGGATCAATATGAGCGTGACTTTCAGGTAGCGCAGACTGGCAAGGGCGGCCGCCAAAACAAAATACAAGGCTCGCAAACCAAGAATTGCAAATATATTCGAACTAAAAATAATAAATTTATCCTGTGAAATTCCGATGACCGCCGGAATGGAATCCATGGCAAATAACAAATCAGCTGTTTCTACCATCAACACAGCGATGAATAAGGGCGTCATGCACAGTGTGCCGGACTGGCGAACGAAAAAGCGGCCACTCGACATATCCGGTACAAGCGGTAGAAAACGCTGCAACATTCGAATCATGGCGTTTTGTCCGGAATGGACAGCAGGTTGCCGGTCATCCATCAGTAATTTTGCCGCGCTGAATAGCAAAACCAGGCCGAAAACATAATTCATCCAGCTAAAGGTATCGTATAAATATACGCCTAACCAGATACTGGCGCCGCGCAAGATGATCGCACCGAGTATCCCCCATAACAGAACACGGTGTTGATAACCGAGAGGAATCTGTAACGATTGTAAAATCAGTGCAATGACAAACAGGTTATCCAGACTCAGTGATTCTTCGACCAGATAGGCAGTGAAATATTCGATAAGTGCAGTTTTGCCATTAATGGATGGGTTAATGGAGTTGCTGAACCAGTGGTTCTCATAAGTAAAATAGATCAATATACCGAAACTCAGGCCGAGGCTGACCCAGAAAATGACGAGGGCAAAGGCCTCATATACCGATAAATCAACCGCCTTGCGGTGTAATACAACGAGATCCAATATCAACAGGATCAGAATCAGCAGCAGGAATAGGATCCAGATCATAATGATAACTGGTGCAAGCGTTGACTGAAATTTAATGGCGATGACGTCATGCCATAACAGGATTACAATACTAGCATGGCTAAAATTAAAACAGTGTATGTTTGTTCCGCCTGCGGTGCGCAGGCTCCCAAGTGGGCTGGTCAATGTGGTGATTGCGGCACCTGGAACACCCTTAGTGAATCGATTGATTTTCCGTCATCCCAAGCGGCGAATTCACGTGTTGCCGGTTTTGGTGATGCCAAAGATCTTAACCGGGTACAGAATTTGGCGGAAGTTGCTCTGGATGACATGCAACGTGTTCCCAGCGGCCTCAGTGAATTTGATCGCGTATTGGGTGGCGGATTGGTACCGGGTTCAGTCATTTTGCTGGGTGGTGATCCGGGCATTGGAAAATCCACGTTGCTATTGCAAACGGTCGCTGCGTTGAGCCGTCATCTCAAAACATTATATGTGACGGGTGAAGAATCTCTGCAACAGGTTAGTTTGCGTTCACATCGATTAGGGTTTACCGATCTGCAAGTTCGAATGCTCGCTGCCACTCAATTGGAATCGGTCGTGACTGTGGCGCAACGGGAACAACCCGATGTCATCGTTATCGATTCCATCCAGACAATGTTTACTGATCAATTGCAGTCAGCGCCCGGTGCGGTTGCGCAGGTACGTGAGTGTGCAGCGCAATTAGTGCGCTATGCCAAGCAGACGCAAACCGTGATGTTTCTTATTGGTCATGTTACCAAGGAAGGTGTCCTGGCCGGACCGCGTATTCTTGAACACATGGTGGATACCGTCTTGTATTTTGAGGGCGAGGCTGGACAACGTTATCGATTGATTCGTGCAGTAAAGAATCGCTATGGCGCAGTCAATGAATTGGGCGTGTTTGCCATGACGGATCGCGGCTTGCGTGAGGTGGCGAACCCTTCCGCAATATTTTTATCGCAACATGAGCAAGCCGTACCTGGCAGCGTGATTATGGTGACCCTAGAAGGGAGTCGACCATTACTTGTTGAAGTGCAAGCGTTGGTGGATACCAGCCATGTGAATGCGCCAAAACGTTTAGCCGTCGGCTTTGAACAAAATCGTCTCGCGATGTTGTTAGCCGTGTTGCACCGTCATGGTGGTATTGCCACCTATGATCAGGATGTCTTCGCCAATGTCGTGGGTGGTGTGCGGGTAACGGAAACCGGTGCCGACTTGCCAGTGATACTTGCTGTGGTGTCGAGTCTGAAGAATCGCTGTTTGCCACAAGACATGGTGGTGTTTGGTGAGGTTGGGTTGGCAGGAGAGATTCGCCCGGTTCCCAACGGGCAGGAGCGTCTGAGCGAGGCACGCAAACACGGTTATAAGCGCGCCCTGGTTGCCGCTGCCAATGCGCCGCGCAAAAACATGGAAGATTTTGAAATTATTGCAGTCAAGACGCTCGACGAAGCGTTAAGCCGAATCGGCTAAGCGGCGGAAATTATTCCAGATAGAACTGCATCTTGATATTGCCGAATTGGATCACATCGCCGTCATTCAGTTTCAGACTGCGATCACCGAGGGTTTCTTTGCCAACCAGCAACGGCGCTTTGCCTTCCAGTTGCGCAATAAAATAACCCTCATTACGGCGCGTAATGACGGCGGTCGCTAACCCAGGTTTACCGAGATTGGTAATTGATCGGCTCAAACTCAGTGTTTTACCGAGATTTGTTCCGCTGAGTATCTGTAGCCAACCCGCTTTGTGAGCGTCGGATTCAAGGTGCGATTTTTCAGCAACTTGTTCGATTTGTTCATCCATGCCAGAAATATCGATACTGGTGGTGGACTCATCCGCCACCAGAGTACTGACCTGTTCATAAGTAAACGTCAGATTATGTTTGCCGATGCGGATCAAATCACCATCGTTGAGCTTGCGCTCCTGAATTTGATCCTGATGTACAAAAGTGCCTTCGTTTTTATCAAGCGCTACCAATGTAGATTCATTACCGTGGGTATCCAGACGGGCGTGTTGGGGCGAAACCGCCAAACTATCGATAACGATATCGCAGCCAGGATCGCTGCCAATCGTCAGGCTGCCCTGGGTTACCGGGTAGATTTTGAGTTGCTTGCCTTTGAATGACAGCGTCAGTTTCGACACAAATAAACCTTTAGTATAAATCCTATATTAATCCGTAGATTATAGACAGTTTCTCATGTATCAACACAAGATTTTAAATCTCTAGCCTAGGTTTCGGCCGTTTCCGCCAAAGATTTAGGCTGCCAGGCCGGATCGATCCGTACTGTCTTTACGGCATTTTGGTTGGTTTGGACGATATCCATAGGGTATCCCGATAAGCGCAAGCTGGTTCCCGGATCCGGAATGCGCTCTAAATATTCAATAATCAGCCCATTAAGCGTTTTTGGCCCGTCCGTTGGTAGATTCCAGCCCAATAAACGGTTGAGCTCGCGCACGCTGACGGTGCCATCTACCAGATAACTACCGTCTTCCTGGGTATGGATGTCCTGACCGCTGTCAGCAGGGCTGGTGGTAAATTCGCCAACAATCTCTTCGAGGATGTCTTCCAGCGTGACCAAACCTAGAATATCGCCGTATTCATCCACGACCATGGCGATACGATGACGGGCGCGTTGAAAATTCAGTAATTGGGTTTGTAGCTGTGTGCCTTCCGGGACGAAATAGGCTTCACGGACCTGGGTGCGTAAGGATTCCTTGTTAAATTCATCGCGTTGCTCAATCAGCTTCAATACGCGCCGTAAATGCAGGATGCCAACGATGTGATTGATATCACCTTCGTAAACCGGCAGTTTGGTGTGCTGGCTTTCGGTAAGAGTTTTGACAATGCTGTCCCAATCTTTATCCAGATCAATACCGACAATTTCATTGCGTGGCACCATGATGTCATCGACGCTGACTTTTTCCAGATCGAGAATGTTCAATAACATCTGTTGGTGGCGCTGCGGAATCAATGTGGCGGCTTCATTCACCACAGTGCGTAATTCTTCCGTGCTGAGATCCAGATGACCGCGCTGATCCTCCTTAATGCCAACTATTTTGAGTATCACGCGAGTAACCTGATTAAGAACCCAAACGACTGGATAAAATAATTTGAGCAATGGCTCCAGAACATATACGGCAGGAAAAGCAAAACGTTCTGGCTTTAGCGCTGCCAGAGTCTTGGGTGTGACCTCGCTGAAAATAATCATGGTTACCGTGAGGACGACAGTCGATATCAAGACACCCAGATCACCCTTGGGGTAAATGCGTTGGCCAATCAGTGTAGCCAGTGTGGCGGCAAGAATATTGACGAAGTTATTCCCCAGCAGGATGCCACCGATCAGCCGGGAAGGCTTTTCCAGCAGACGCAGGGCTTTACGTGCGGCACGATGACGCTCTGCCAGATGGCGAAGCCGATAGCGGTTCAAGCTCATCAGGCTGGTTTCAGAACCTGAGAAGAAGGCGGACGCTAACAATAAAAAAGCCAGGGCAATGATTAAGAGACTAAGCGGAATATCGTCCAAGCAGATTACAATCCTTGATAAGGGCGAGGTGCTAATTACACCGGCTTACAGTAGAGTCCGTCAAGCTTTAAGCCACAATTAATACGGGGTCACTAGCGATGTAAGATGAGTTCGATCACGATTTTGCTGCCAAAATAGGCCAGCAGTAACAGAATAAAGCCGGCCAGTGTCCAGCGAATCGCAATCCGGCCGCGCCAGCCAAATTGATAACGACCCCAGAGTAAAACGGCAAATAGCAACCAGGCGCTAATCGACAAGACGAATTTGTGGACCAAATGTTGTTCCAGCAAATTATCGATATAAAACACACCGCTGATTAATGAAACGCTGAGGATGACAAATCCCACGGCAATCAGGCGGAACATCAGGTGTTCCATTGTCTCCAGGGGCGGTAAGGCACGGATAAATCCGCCGGGGTGTTTATTGTGAAGTTGTGCGTCCTGGATATACAGCAAGATGGCTTGCAGTGCGGCAATGGTTAACAGGCTATAGGCAATCACTGAAACCAGAATATGCAGCTCTATGCCAAAAGACAGGCTGTGATTAAGAATATGTTGTTCATTATTGAGTAAGCGCAGTAAGACCGCGATCGCAGCGAATGGCAGAACGGCAATCGCCAGGTTTTCAACCGGTTTACGTAAGGCAGCGAGCAGCAGAAGTAGCGCAACCAACCATGCAATCAGTGATAGTACGGTAAAGAAGCTGACGTCCAGATGGGGGCCGTCGAATATCCGACCGTAAAGCAACATGGCATGCAAGCTGACAGCGATGAAACCGAATGCAAGTAATATAGATTTGGAGCGGCCGGAGGTATTGGCCTGCGCCAGACGCAAAATCAGTGCACCCGTTAGTACGCTATAAATTCCGATGGCGGCGATGGCGATAAATATTTGTACAAGCATGCGCTATTCTGACGTAATCACTCTCAACACAAAAGGGGCGTTGCGCAGTAACCCAGCCAGGAGGGATTGTCGGTGCTTCGCCATAGAGATCACTCTATCTCAAGGCCCTATTGAAAATCTATATAAAAATAACAGGTTATCTCACAAATCATGCGTAAGAACCTTGAGACTTGCGCCTCATTCTGATTAACTTGGCAGGAATTTAATATTATCGGACCAATAATCAGACCTGAGGGTCTGAATGGAATAGCAACAGGTTAACATGGAAATACGCGTCTTAGGCTGCAGTGGCGGTGTAGGTGTGAACCTGCGTACCACCACGCTGCTCATCGATACAGATATTCTCATTGATGCCGGTACCGGTGTTGGTGATCTCAGCATGGGCGAGATGGCGAAAATTCGTCATATTTTTTTGACCCACTCGCATTTGGATCACATCACCAGTATTCCGTTTCTGGTTGACACCTTATTTGATCAAATCAAAGAACCTATCACGATTCATGCCGAACCAGCGACGCTGGAGGCACTCAAACAGCATATTTTCAATAACACGATTTGGCCGGATTTTTCCCGCTTGCCCAATGCAACCACGCCGGTAATGCGCTATGTCGTCATGCAGCCTGGTGAACAATGTGTATTGGGTCAACGCCGCATTGAAATGATCCGCGTGAATCATATCGTCCCGGGGGTTGGCTATCGGGTAGAAAATTCCACCGGGGTATTTGCATTTAGTGGCGATACCACCACCAATGATGGCTTCTGGTCGGCATTAAATGCCCACCAACGTCTCGATATGCTGATTGTCGAAGCGGCATTTACCAACCGGGACATCGATTTATGCCGCAGGGCAGGTCATTATTGTGCAGATCTACTGGCACCGGATTTAGACAAACTCCGGCACAAACCCAAGGTGTATATCAGTCACAATAAACCCGGTGTAGAACAACTCATCATGGCGGAATGCCGCAAGGCAATTACCAATCATTCAGTTAATCCTTTAGGCAGCGGCGATCGCTTCACGGTATAATCGTCTGCATGTTTGATAGCCTGACGCAACGGCTCGATAAAGCACTGCGCAATCTGCGCGGTGTCGGCCGACTCACTGAAGACAACGTCAAAGACACCCTGCGTGATGTACGTATGGCGTTGTTGGAGGCCGACGTTGCCTTGCCGGTAATAAAAATTTTCCTGGAACAAGTCCGTGTGCGCGCCGTTGGCGAAGAAGTCCTAAAGAGTCTTACGCCGGGCCAGGTTTTCATAAAGATCGTCAATGATGAATTGACCCAGCTTATGGGTGCAGCCAATGACGAATTGCAGTTAAATGTGGCACCACCTGCCGTTATTCTGATGGCGGGTCTGCAAGGAGCAGGTAAAACCACGACGGTTGGCAAGCTCGCACTGCATCTCAAGCAGCGTCACCGCAAACGTGTCATGGTGGTGAGCGTCGACGTGTATCGCCCCGCTGCCATCAGTCAATTGCAAACTGTGGCGGCACAGGCCGAAGCCGAGTTTTTCCCCAGTGATCTGCATCAGCAGCCATTGGCAATTGCCAACGCCGCGCTCAAGGCTGCGCGGATTCAGCATGCCGATGTGTTGATCGTGGACACCGCGGGTCGTTTGCATATTGATACAGAGATGATGCAGGAAATCCAACTGCTGCATACAACGTTGCAACCGGTTGAAACGTTATTTGTAGTCGATAGCATGACTGGCCAGGATGCGGCCAATACGGCGGCAGCCTTTGCCAAAGCACTGCCGTTGACCGGCGTCATTTTGACTAAGACAGATGGTGATGCCCGCGGCGGTGCAGCCTTGTCAGTGCGTTATCTCACCGGTAAACCGATCAAATTTCTGGGTGTGGGTGAAAAAATTTCTGCACTGGAGCCATTTTATCCGGAGCGGGTAGCATCACGCATCCTGGGGATGGGCGATGTGGTTGGTCTGGTGGAAGCGGCGCAACAACATGTTGATGTGGAACAGGCGCAGAAGCTGGCGCGAAAGGTTAACAAGGGTGGTTTCGATTTAGAGGATTTTCGCGAGCAGTTTCGGCAGATGCAGAAGATGGGTGGCATTAGCGGCTTGCTGGATAAATTGCCTGGCATGGGAAATTTGCCTGCCGGGGCAGCAAGTCAACTGGATGATCGGCAAGTGCGTCGAATGGAGGCGATTATCAATTCCATGACGCCAAAGGAACGGCGTAAGCCCGATATATTGAATGGTTCACGTAAGCGCAGAATTGCCACCGGCTCTGGCACGCAGGTTCAGGACGTCAACCGGTTGCTCAAGCAATTTGATCAAATCCAGCGCATGATGAAACAAATGCGTAAAGGCGGGGGAATTCAGCGACTCATGCAACAATTTAAGGGTAGAATGCCACCTGGGATGGGGTAAACCCCTTCACATTTTCACCGATTTCAGTACAATGCGCGGTCTTTCCGGTCCGTTGACCGGGACCCAACACCATTTATGGCATAGGTAAAGATTCAATGGTAGTGATTCGTCTTTCTCGTGGTGGCGCCCCTAAGCGTGCGTTTTACCACATCGTCGTGACCGACAAGCGTAATGCCCGTGATGCGGGTACCCACTTGGAACAGCTCGGTTTCTTCAATCCATGCGCCAGCGGCCAGGAAGTTCGGCTGAATCTGGATCGTACTCGCGTCGAGTATTGGTTAAGCAAGGGTGCCAAGCCGTCTGATCGGGTACAAAAGCTGCTCAAGGACGCTGCTGCTTAAACCTGTCATGGCCGAACCCCGGCTTATTCCCATTGGGCGAATTGTCGGGGTCTTCGGCGTAAAAGGCTGGGTGAAGGTTTTTTCCGACACCGATCCACCCGCCAATATCCTGTCTTATGCTCCCTGGTACGTGAACCGTGATGGGCAATGGCAAGTTTATGCCGTAGCCGAGGCACAGGCGCATGGCAAAGGTTTTGTTGCGCGTCTGGAAGGCTGTACCGATCGTGATCGTGCGATGGCATTCATGGGCTGCGACATTGCGGTTGAGCGTACACAATTACCTGAGTTACCCCCCGGTGAGCATTATTGGGTTGATCTGACCGGTTTGCAGGTTGTGAACCAGCAGGGAATACAGCTCGGTGTTGTCAGCCATTTATTTGCAACCGGTGCCAACGATGTTTTGGTAGCTAAAGACAGTCTTGGCAAGGAAATATGGATACCTTATGTGCCGGATTATGTTTTAGACGTAGACCCCAAGGCCGGTAAGATTCGTGTTGATTGGGAGATCGAGGCCTAGATATGCAATTTGATATCGTTACCTTGTTCCCGGACATGTTTGCTGCCGTTACCGAATACGGTATTACCAGTCGTGCGGTAAAGCGGGGACTGGTCCAAATCCGCTACTGGAATCCTCGTGATTTCACCCATGATGTGCATCGTACCGTCGACGATAGACCCTATGGCGGTGGCCCTGGCATGGTCATGCGGGTTGAACCGTTACGGGATGCGCTGCATGCGGCCAGATCGGCTGTCACTGTACCGCCGCGAGTGATTTATCTGTCGCCGCAAGGTAAACCTCTGACACAACAGGCTCTGGCCAGCATGGCGGAATTACCCCGGTTAATCCTGCTGTGTGGCCGTTATGAAGGTATCGATGAGCGCTTGCTGGAGTCAGAGGTCGATGAAGAGTGGTCAGTCGGCGATTATGTATTAAGTGGTGGCGAGTTACCTGCGATGGCCTTGATGGATGGAATCATGCGCTTACTCCCGGATGTATTGGGGGATGCCGATTCTGCAGCGCAGGATTCCTTTGTTTCCGGACTGTTGGACTGCCCGCATTTCACCCGCCCGGAGATGATCGATGGCAAGCAGGTGCCGGCGGTCTTATTGGGTGGTGACCACGCGGCGATTGCCCGTTGGCGGCTTAAACAGGCGCTGGGCCGGACCTGGTTGCGTCGCCCTGATTTATTGAGCCACAAGACCCTGGGTGCAGAACAGCGTGCCCTGCTCGAGGAATTTATTGCAGAACAGGCGACAATTTCAGGAAATTAGGTATAATGCGCGGCTCTATTGCTGGAGTACGGTCATGAGCAACATAATTGAACAGTTTGAAGCGCGCCAAATGCGCAAAGAAATTCCGGATTTTGGCCCGGGTGATACCGTGGTAGTGCAGGTAAAGGTAAAGGAAGGCGATCGTGAGCGCGCCCAGTCATTTGAAGGTGTGGTGATTGCGGTACGTAACCGGGGCTTAAACTCCGCATTTACCGTGCGCAAAATCTCCCATGGTGAAGGTGTCGAGCGTGTGTTCCAAACTCATAGCCCGGCGATTGAATCCATCAGCGTGAAGCGGCGCGGTACCGTTCGTCGTGGCAAGTTATATTATTTACGCGAACGCACCGGCAAGTCTGCACGTATCCGCGAAAAGCTTGCTGGTACCAAACCAGGTGGCGATACCGCGAGCGACGCACAAGAATAAACTAAATTACTTTTCCGGGTTATACAAAACGGGTAACGTTGCAAAACGTTACCCGTTTTTGTTTTGCGGGATAGTTAACATAGATTGCTGCCGATCATGGCAGCGCAACGATTTCGCGTTAGAATTGTCGGCAGACCGGTAGCATCAGCTAATCATTGAGGAAACAGTATGAATCGTAAAATATTTTTGGTGTGTATGAGTTTGTTGCTCACTGGCTGTGCCTGGGTGGAATTAACCTCACAGGGCCAGCAAGTCCGCATCGTCAGTGCTGCTGACGCAGCAAGTTGTGACAAATTAGGACAAACAACCGCATCGGTGGCTGACAGCATTGGTGTCGTCAAACGCCGTAATGACATCATTGCCGCTAATCTGGAAAAACTGGCACGCAATACAGCGGCAGAGATGAACGGCAACGCCATTGTGGCGGTAACGTCGATTGAAGATGGCAAGCAAAGTTTTGACGTTTATCACTGTGCACACTGAACCACATACCATTCAGGTCACCTCGCCAGTGGGCGTGTTAGCCGTGGCTTGTGTGGCGGATAAAATTGTCAGTCTGGATATAAAATCGCGAAGTAATACCAGGAATCAACGTAGTGATTCAACGACTAAACAAATTTCCATGGCACTCAATGCCTATTTTATAAATTCCAAATACCATTTTCGTTTGCCATTGCAGTTACATGGCACACCATTTCAGCAGCGGGTATGGCAAGCACTACAAACTATCCCTCCTGGCCAGACCCGCACGTATGGCGATCTGGCCAAGCAGCTACGTAGTAGTCCACGTGCTGTTGGCATGGCCTGCCGCGCCAATCCTGTGCCGGTGATCGTTCCGTGTCACCGGGTTATTGCGGCCAATGGTCTGGGCGGCTATGCGGGAAAAACCGCAGGACACCAATTAGCGATCAAGCGTTGGTTGTTGCAACATGAAGGTGTCAGGTTTGAGTGATGCCGTTAGCGACGCTGCGCATAGTCCGTTAATCGCGCGGTTCCTCGATACCATGTGGCTGGAGCAGGGATTAAGTGAAAATACGCGGGCTGCTTATCACAATGATTTGATTACGTTGAGTCGTTGGTTGGCAGCGCAGCATCACTCCACCGATCTGCTTGTCACAACCGATACTTTGTTGCGCGCGTATCTGCTTTATCGTAGCACCATGAATTTCAGCCCGCGTAGTACCGCACGCAGTATGTCAACCCTGCGGCGTTTTTATGGATTCTGTTTGCGCGAAAAATTAATGACGGAAGATCCTACCCGTTTACTGGATTCGCCCAAGATAGGCCGCAGTTTGCCGGGCACACTGACTGAAAATGATGTGGAAAAATTACTCGCTGCACCTAATTTGCACACCGATCTGGGAATTCGAGATCGTGCCATGCTCGAAGTGCTCTATGCGACCGGACTACGTGTCTCGGAACTGGTCAACCTGCAGTTTTTACAAGTAAACCTGCGTCAGGGGGTATTACGTGTCACGGGTAAAGGCAATAAAGAACGCCTGGTTCCGATGGGGGAAGAAGCGATCAACTGGCTGCAACGTTATGTGCAGGAAGCGCGCCCTGCGCTGGTTGCCGGAAAATTATCTGAGGCGTTATTTGTGACGCAACGCCAGGCGGCCATGACACGTCAGGCATTCTGGCATCTGTTGAAGCGTTATGCCGTACTCGCGGAGATTAAAGTTGCGTTGTCACCACACACGTTGCGGCATGCTTTCGCAACGCACTTGCTGAATCATGGTGCCGATCTGCGTGCTGTGCAGATGTTGTTGGGTCACAGCAATATTTCCACCACACAAATATATACTCATGTAGCCAAGGCCAGATTGCAGGCTTTGCATGCCCAACATCACCCGCGTGGATAAAATTCAATAAGTTAGGAAAAATGGTCTGGAATGTGCAACTTTCCACGCTTGTAAATGGTCAAATCGGCTACACTATTGGTTCAGTATGTCATCAGAAGGTATCTATGCGTAAAATTCTCTTAAGTCTTTTCCTGTTGGGATTCGGTTTCGGTTCAGCAAATGCGGATGATGCAGCCCAATTCGACAAAATCAAGGAACGTATGACCAAAGAACTCGGTCAGACACCGACTTCAATTGCTTCCTCACCGATTAAAGGTCTGTATGAAGTGGTCATTGGTCCCGAAGTATATTATATGACACAGGACGCACGTTATATCTTCCGTGGCGATCTGTTAGATATGCAGAGCAAGGCCAACCTTACCGATGCAAAGCGTGATGGCGCACGTCTGGCCGCGCTGGATGCGATTGGTGAAAAAAATATGATCGTCTTCGCACCGAAAGAAACCAAACATACCATTACCGTGTTTACCGATATCGATTGCGGCTATTGTCGTAAATTGCATAGCGAAATGGCGGAATACAATAATCTGGGTATCAAGGTGCGCTATATGGCCTATCCCCGCGCGGGCATCCCTTCGGAGTCGTACAACAAAGCGGTATCCGTGTGGTGTGCCGATGATCGCAAAAAAGCCATGACGGCTGCGAAAGTGAGTGGATCAATTACCGCAAAAACCTGTGACAATCCGGTAGCCAAGGAATTTGAACTGGGTCAGGCACTGGGTGTTAATGGCACACCAGCCCTGGTGTTGGAAAATGGCAAGATTTACCCAGGTTATGCACCGGCCAAGCAACTAAGCGAGTTACTGGATAAAATTAAAAGCGGTAAAAGTTAATCGCTGGTTCAGCGCAATAATCAGGCCCTGTGCAAGTCGTTGTGCAGGGCTTTTTATTTGTCATTGGCAAAATTTATCAATATAAAAGGCTGGCCATTTTCTGCCGATAGCGACTGACCAGTTCGCCACTGCCACCGAGCATTTCAAATACCTTTATCAATCCCTTACGACCGGCATCATCGCCATATTTGCGATCACGGCGCATGATTTCCAGCAATTGATCCATCGCCGCTGCATAATTGGCATGCAGGACATAATGGGCGCTCAATTGTTCTCGCGCCTGGTGATCATTGGCATCGGCAGCAACACGTTTGAGCAGTGAATCCATGTCCGGCAAATTACGTGCTTGTTCCATGGCTTCCAGTCGCGCCAGCATCCCGTTGATTTCAGGTTTGCTGCGAATATCATCTGGCAGGTTTTCCAGAATTACCTTGGCGTCGCTGTGACGCTTTTCTTTCAACAGCGCATCCACTAACAGCAACCGATTGGAATTATTGCCGGGATCCGCATTGGCAATGTCGATCATGGCTTCGAGTGCTTGCTTATCGCCTGCCTGAAACTGTGCATAAGCCTGTTGCATTAATTGATCCGATTCGCGTTGCATGTGTTTGTCGAGCAAAGTGCGGATCTGTGCTTCGGGAATCGCACCGGTGAATTCATCAACAATTTGACCGCCTTTCACCAGTTTCACCGTGGGTACGCTGCGTACGCCAAATTGGGCGGCTAATTGTTGCTGCTCATCGATATTGACCTTGGCGAGTTTGAATGCACCTTGATATTCATCGGCGAGTTTGGTTAACACCGGCATCAGTGATTTGCAGGGTCCGCACCACGGCGCCCAAAAATCCACCAGAATCGGCATGTGTTGTGAGGCTTGTACCACCTCGGTAGCAAAATTCTGGGTGGTAACATCAAAGCTGTGCATGGTTCACCTTTGTGCAAAAGATTGGGAGTGGGTTATATAGCGGTGTCAGGGGTCAAGTTCAAGTCAATTCGATCCGGACCTTGAGTAAACACTAAAATCGCGCTGACGGGTTTGTGCGGCCACAGCCGCGTAATCCCGTCGACATAATACGCCAGTTGCGAATGAAAGCGTTCACTGAGCTGTTGCAGTTCTGCCCTGTTGGCATAGCGATGGCTTTTGTAATCGATGACATGGATTTGCTCGGTTTGTACGACCAGTCGATCAATCACGCCATGTACCAGTGTGTTATCGCGACGGTAGTATATTGGAACCTCATTGTAGGCACGCAGATATTGATGTTCGTCATATATGAATTGCAAGGCTGGAGCCGCGACGGTACGGCAAGCTTCTTTCCAGCAGGCCTGTAACATTTCCAAGCTGGCGGCCTGTGTCAGACGCGAACGCCATTGAGTCAACTCTGCTTGCGGAGTTTGCGCCATGAACTGCAACATGGCGTGAATAATTTGACCACGTAATTCGCCATCAGCATCGCCACTGCCACCATAATGCGCCGTGGCATGCAGATTATGACTGGGTGCGATTTCACGCCAGTGCCGTGGTAGCTGACAGGGTTCTTGTAAACGTGGGTCGACATGTGGTGTTGCCGCAGGTGGCGGCGGAGGGGCACGCTCTGTCAATGCGATGGAAGGGGGCGGCATTTCATGAAGGATTACAGCCTGGTTTAAATTCATCGCTTGTTGCTGATACACCGTGCAAATTGCGCCATACCATCCCAGTTTTTCATTGGCGGTTTCGGGCTTGGGAGCGGCATTGCCACTTATATATAAATATTGTCGGGCGCGGGTTAAGGCCACATAGAGCAGATTGGTTTCTTCTTGTGAGGCTAATTGCTCACGATGGGCTATTTGTGCGGCATTGTACGCATTGGGAAATTTGCTGGCAGGATGCAACAAAAAATTGCTGGGCGTAGCGTGCTGCGCGGGCCAGTCGATCAAGACCGGGCTGGCTTTCTTTTTGTCATTCACACGGGCGCTGTCTGCCAGAATGATCAGCGGCGCTTCCAATCCCTTGGCGCTGTGTATCGTGAGTAACTGCACGCGATTGTTGCTGCCGGTACCGCTGGGTTGATCCGGTGCATCACTGGCTTGTTCCAGCATGCCTAGCCAATGCAGGAAGCGTGTCAGACTCGGATAACGACCGCTGTCACTTTCCAATGCCAGTTCAAGAAAGCGCGTCAGATTATTATTAACGCGAATTTGCAAATGCGCAGGATAAGCGCTGCGGTAACGCGCCAACACATTGCCTTCATTATAAACTTTGTCCAACAGATCATGCACCGGCAGTGTCTGCGCATAGTGCAACCAACGTGGCAATATGCGTGCCGCACGTGCCAAGGGTAAATCAGCAGACTCGAGCGCCTGTGGTAATAAGCGAGCATACCAATCTTTTTTACCTGCCAGTGTCTGTAAGTCGGTGTCACTGGCTGCGAATAACGGTGAACGCAAGATACCGGCCAAGGCCAGATTATCAAACGGTGTCACCAGCCACTGCAGTAGATTGACCATATCCTTGACTTCCAGGCTGGCGAGCAGCGTGCCACGTTCATTGCCCAGATAGGGAATATCGGCTTCACGCAAGGCACGTTCATAGTCACCGAGGTGATCGCGTTGGCGAAATAACAGCATGATATCGCCATAGCAGAGTGGGCGGGTGTTGCCATTAATCTGGACAGGTAAGTGTGCCGCGATCAATTCCTGAATCAGGCTAGCAATGCGCTGGCCCTCCTGGTAGGAGCGTGTGGTGGTCACGGCATAGCGTGGCACACGCAACAGATCGCGTGGTGCACCTGCTGGCGTGACGGGAATCGTACTGGCGTCGTCATCCGCATCAATGCCTAGGGATAATGGCAGTATGCTGACATGTCCCCATAGATCAGTAAGCGCGGTGATATGTGGCACAAAATCCGGTAACTGCAATGACGATTCCGCCGCAAACAGTTGATTGACGACATGCAGGATCGCGGGCGAGGAGCGCCAGGATTTGCGCAAGGTTAATTGTTTGGCCTGCAGATGTTGCTGTAACCATGCGTCAGCCGTGTAAAACAGTTGTGGTTCAGCGCGACGAAAGCGGTAAATCGATTGTTTGGCGTCGCCCACCAGTAACACACTATGACGACTTGCATCAGGGTTACCAGCGGCAATTTCCTGTAACAACGGTAACAACAGTTGCCACTGCGTGGGGTTGGTATCCTGGAATTCATCGACCAGAATATG
>JAHECZ010000018.1 GCA_024641475.1 Gammaproteobacteria bacterium | reverse complement strand
GATTGGCCTATAGATTTGCATGAGGTTATCTATAATGATCATTATGGCAACGCGATGACTGGCATACCTGCTTCAAGAGTGCCGGATAAAAGCAGGATTAGAGTTGCTGGACAATCTTTGAATTTTGCCAGGTCTTTTGCTGCAGTTCCATCGGGACAGGCATTCTGGTATGAGAATTCAATTGGACTGATTGAGCTGGCGGTGAATCAGGGTAGTTTCCAAACAAAGTTTGGATGTTGTATTGGGACAGGTTTAAATTTTGAGGAAAATGGTTAAATCGTAATATGTGGAATATTGAACCCAAAGTAATTATTCAGGTGGGGTTAATTGTTTAAAATGCAAGATGAAGATGGAATTATTACTACGAGGAGGCACTAATGCGTACTAAATTGTTAGGCATGGGTATATTAAGCGGGATGTTCTTTCTGAGTAGTGTTGGTTTGAGTAACGCTGCCAGTGGCTTAATCCTTGAAGGTGGATTACATTTTGGGGGTGACAGGTTAGCTACGGTTTATACAAGTACCGGAACTTCGGATATCAATGCAGGTGGGTTATATTCATTTGGGATCGGTGTGGGACTGGATTTAAGTCCTGAATTGGAAAGCAGGATCACCATTGGCGTCAAAGAGGATGGGGTTTTTGCAACTAACGGAGACGTCCGTTTTACGCGTTATCCAATTGATGTGTTAGTGCTAATGAAAACAGGCGGTTGGAAAATAGGCGGAGGTGTTACGTATCATCTGAATCCTGAATACAGTGACACTTACTATGGATACGCAGTACCATTCGATGATGCATTCGGATTACTATTAGAATTAGATCGGGATTTGGGTGCTGTGTATATCGGTGGGCGCTTAACCCTGATTGACTATACTATTTCGAATAGTAATACGAAATACAATGGGAATAGTTTTGGTATCGTCGCTGGCATTAAATTCTGACGATATTATTTTAAACAATAAAGGGGCTAACGGCCCCTTTATTGTTTGTGGAAGAGTGAACTTGTTTAAAGAAATATATTATATTTTCTCAATTGCTGTTTGTTTGAGCGCGTGCTGTAAATATTGTCCGGTATAAGATTTTTTTGTTTTGCTAATACTCTCAGGCGTGCCGCAGGCAACTAGTGTACCGCCTTTATCTCCTCCTTCTGGCCCCAAATCGATAACCCAATCACAGGTTTTAATGACATCCAGATTATGTTCAATGACGATAATAGTATTGCCGTGTTCACGTAGACGTAATAACACCTGCAATAATTGTTTGATATCATGAAAATGCAGTCCAGTCGTAGGTTCATCGAGAATGTAAAGTGTGCGGCCGGTGTCGCGCTTGGAGAGCTCGCGGGATAGTTTGACGCGTTGTGCTTCACCGCCGGACAGGGTGGTGGCATTCTGGCCGAGTTTGATGTAACTTAATCCGACATCCATCAAAGTCTGCAGTTTGCGTTTAAGCGGCGGTACAGCGTGGAAAAAATCATTGGCATCCTCGACAGTCATCTCCAGAATTTCGTAGATGTTTTTGCCTTTATAGCGAATTTCCAGCGTTTCCCGATTATAACGTTTACCTTTGCAGATATCGCATGGTACATAAATATCCGGCAAGAAATGCATCTCGACTTTAATGACACCGTCACCTTCACAGGCTTCACAACGTCCACCTTTGACATTGAAGCTGAAACGGCCAGGATTATAGCCACGTGCGCGAGCTTCCTGAGTCCCGGCGAATAAATCGCGCATCGGCGTAAACAGGCCGGCGTAGGTGGCCGGGTTGGATCTTGGTGTGCGCCCAATCGGGCTTTGATCAATATCAACAATCTGATCGAAGTGATCCAAACCATTTATTGCATCACACGGAGCTGGATCTTCACCACTACCATTAATGTGTAACGCGGCATGGCGGTATAACGTGTCATTGATCAAGGTGGATTTACCTGATCCGGAAACGCCGGTAATGGCAGTCATCAACCCGACTGGAATACTGACGTTGAGATTTTTGAGATTATTGCCACCTGCCGCGCTGATCTCGATCATTTTTTCTTTATCGGGAGGGGTGCGTTTGGCGGGGGCTTGAATCGTTTGTTTCCCTGACAAATAGGCACCGGTGAGTGAATCAGGATGATCCAGGATATGTTGCGGTGTACCTTGCGCAATTATTTGTCCACCGTGTACACCCGCGCCGGGACCGATATCGACGACATGGTCAGCAGCGAGGATTGCTTCCTCGTCATGCTCAACAACAATCACAGTATTACCCAGATCGCGCAATTGTGTCAGCGTACTGAGCAAACGGGTGTTGTCGCGTTGATGCAGCCCAATCGATGGTTCATCCAGAACATACATCACACCCACCAGGCCCGCACCGATTTGACTGGCCAGGCGTATGCGTTGTGCTTCGCCACCGGATAGCGTCTCGGCACTACGGCTTAAAGTCAGATAGTCCAACCCCACGTTGATGAGAAATTTAAGTCGCTCCAGTATTTCCTTGACTATTTTTACCGCGATTTCTCCCCGTCGACCTGGTAGACGCAGCGTGGTAAAAAAGGCATGGCAGTTTTCGATTGAAACGGCTGCAATATCTGGCAGGGATTTTTCCTGAATATAAACATGCCGGGCGGATCGAGTCAGTCGTGCGCCGTCGCACTCCGGACAAACCTGATGACTGAGAAACTTGGAGAGTTCTTCACGTATCAAGGCTGATCCGGATTCGTGATAGCGACGCTGCATGTTTGGAAGAATCCCCTCAAACGGTTGCTGTTTGATGGTTTTATTGCCGCGATCATTCTGGTAAGTAAATTTGATTGATTCATCACCGCTGCCATTAAGAATAATGTCACGAATCTTTTTGGATAATTTGCCAAAAGGCTTATCCATATCAAATTGGAAATGCTTCGCCAGCGAGCTGAGCATCTGGAAGTAATACATATTATTGCGATCCCAGCCACGTATCGCTCCACTGGCCAGGCTGAGCTCAGGACTGGAAACAATCCGTTCCGGATCAAAAAATTGTTTAACGCCCAATCCATCACAACTGGGGCAGGCTCCACTGGGATTGTTAAATGAAAACATTCGTGGTTCGAGTTCGCTGATGGAGTAACCGCATTGTGGGCAGGCATAACGTGCCGAGAAAACCAGTTCACGGCGCTTTTCCTCCATGAAAGCAACGCGAATGATACCTTCCGATAAATTCAGTGCGGTCTCAATTGAATCCGCCAGTCGTTGTGCAATATCTGCACGCACCTTGAAACGATCGATCACGGCTTCGATCGTATGCTTGCGGTGCAAGTCCATTTTCTTGACAGGTTGATCCAGTTCAATGACTTCACCATCTATACGCGCACGAATATAACCATTTGCACGTAATTGTTCGATAACCTGGAGATGTTCGCCTTTGCGCTCTTCGATCAACGGCGCGAGTAACATGACCTTGGTGCCTTCGGGTAAGGCTAAAATTTGATCCACCATCTGACTAACAGTTTGTGCATTGAGTGGTAGTTGGTGATCCGGGCAGCGCGGTTCACCCGCACGTGCGAATAACAAGCGCAAGTAGTCGTAAATTTCTGTGATGGTGCCAACAGTAGATCGCGGATTATGCGAGGTGGATTTTTGTTCGATGGCAATTGCCGGTGACAGTCCTTCAATGTGATCTACGTCCGGTTTTTCCATCATCGAGAGGAATTGACGGGCATAAGCCGAAAGCGATTCGACATAACGGCGCTGACCTTCAGCATATATCGTGTCAAAGGCGAGCGATGATTTACCCGAACCGGACAGGCCGGTTATGACAATTAGCTTGTCGCGTGGTAACTCCAGGTCGATATTCTTAAGGTTGTGCGTGCGTGCACCCCGAATGACAATTTTATCCATACAAGATTTTTTCCATACCAATCAAACCTGCTAATATACGCGCCAGATCGGGGTCGACGCAAAATTCCCCGCAAGTTGCTCTCACCAAGGATTGTCTTTGTCATGGCACGTATTTCCGATCGTATGCTGGCGACCGAACGGCGCACCGCACTGGTGCTTGCCGGGGTGTTTGCCTCGCGCATGCTAGGGTTGTTCATGGTTTTACCGGTGTTCTCGCTCTATGCCAAGACGTTAAGCGGTTACACACCGGCATTAGCGGGGTGGGCATTCGGGCTGTATGGTCTGACACAAAGTATTCTGCAAATTCCCTTGGGCCGTTTATCAGATCGGATCGGACGACGGCCAGTCATATTGGGTGGGTTAGTTCTGTTTGCCGTGGGTAGCGTGATCGCTGCGGTATCGGATCATATTTATGGCGTTATGCTGGGCCGTGCTATGCAGGGAATGGGCGCAATTGCCGGTGCGGTAATGGCTCTCGCCGCCGATATGACCCGCGAGGAACATCGTCTCAAGGTTATGGCCATGATTGGGGGCAGCATAGGATTGTCGTTTGCCCTGGCTATCGTCATGGGGCCAATCCTGAAGGGCTGGATTGGCGTATCCGGAATTTTCATGTTAACGGCTGGCTTAGCTGTTGGTGCACTCGTACTTGTACAGGTATTTATCCCGCATGCACCGATAGCCCGATTCCACCGTGACACCGAGGTCGAATGGGCCTGGCTGAGCCATGTATTGGGTGATGGACAATTGTTGCGCCTGAATCTGGGTGTGCTGTTACTGCATTGTGTCGTGACAGCAACCTTCTTTAGCCTGCCATTAATCATGGCAGAACAGCACCATTTTGCGTCGAATCGTCATTGGCAGATCTATTTACCTGCTTTGCTGGTTTCCATCGCGGTTGTTATCCCATTTATCTTTCTGGGTGAGCGCCGTCGTCTTCTCAAACAAGTCTTTATAGCTGCAGTAGTGACGTTGACGCTGGCTTCATTTGGCTTATGGGAGTTTGCTCAACTGTGGTGGGGCGGGCTTATCGTGTGCGTTTTTGTATTTTTTATCGGGTTTAACTTGCTCGAAGCCAGTTTGCCCTCGCTGGTCGCCAAATATGCACCGGCTGCGCATCGAGGCACTGCGATGGGCGCATTTTCGACATTTCAATTCCTCGGGGCTTTTCTCGGGGCGATTTGTGCAGGCTATGTTAGTGGTCACTTCAGTTTGGAAGCGGTATTTGCGGTAAATGGCGTGCTCATGCTCATCTGGTTTGGACTGGCACTGGGTATGCGTCAACCCCCCTATCTCAGCAGTCAGCTGCTCAAAGTAGGCACTATGCCCGATGAAAAAGCCCGACAGCTGGCACAGACACTCCTGGCCATAACAGGTGTCAGTGAGGCTGTGGTGATGGCTCAGGAGGGTGTGGCCTATCTAAAAGTCGATCAGAAAGCCTTGGACAAAGACGCGTTGTATGCGTACTCTTTGGCCCCGGTTGAACAAGAGACCAGCACTTAATTCGAGGGGGTAGCAATGGCAAAAGGTACGTTGAATAAAGTCATGTTGATCGGAAATTTGGGTAAAGATCCTGAAGTCCGCTATATGCCCAATGGTCAGCCTGTCGCCACGATTACCATCGCCACGTCGGAAGCCTGGAAAGACAAGGCCTCGGGTGCGCAACAGGAAAAAACTGAGTGGCATCGAGTGGTCATGTTCCGCAAATTAGCTGAGATCGCCGGCGAATATCTTAAAAAAGGCTCAAAAGTTTATATTGATGGACGTCTGCAGACGCGTAAGTGGCAGGATCAGCAGGGTCAAGATCGCTATACCACCGAAATCGTGGCAAATGAGATGCAGATGTTAGGAAGCAGTGGTGGTGGTGGCGGTGGCAGCCATGCCGCAGCAGAAACCGACAACCATTCCCAGGATATGGCACCCGCCATGGCCGGGGACAATGGCTTTGACGACGACATTCCATTTTGATTAAAGGCGTCTTTTCCGGGGCATAACCCTTAAAGCGAAGGCGTGTACTATTTTAATAGATGGGCCCGCGTTGATTTTAAGACACGGGCCCTTATTTATGGGCTAACACAGCCGCGAGCTGTGCCGATAACTAGGGCATTGGTTAGATAACATAGGTAGTTGGAGAGTTGGACGTATGGCTAAGAAGAAAAAAGCTGTGCAGTCTACAAACGCCAAAGAGCAAACCTCTGGCGGTAGTGACGAGCTGATTGAAGATGAAATTGTAGAAGTCGATGCCGAGGTCGAAGACCCGGCACAGTTTGCAAAAAATGAAGACGAAGTTGCACGGCGGATGATTATGCGTCGGAAACTGGAGCAATATCTGGAAGAACGCCGCCTGAAAAAAGAGTTAGGCGACGATTTCGATTTATAAGCATTGTGGTGGTACCGATACAGAATTTGGTGCCATCACATTGTAATTACCTTTCATAACTCGCATAAAAATAATTGCGCTTAACATGTCTCAGCATGCCCCACCATTCCTGCTAAGCAGAATATTATGATACGAATTGCCACGTTGGCCGATCTGGATCAACTCGTCAACATTGAAGATCTGGCCTTCACGATAGATCGGTTTTCGCGCCGGACATTCCGCTATCTGCTGACCAAGGCAAATGCCACGACGCTGGTGTATGAAAGTGAAGGAATGATATGCGGTTATTTGATTCTATTATTTAGTACCGGTATTTCTTTGGCACGTATCTATTCAATCGCGGTACATCCTGCACATACTGGCAAGAAAATCGGCACAGAACTCATGCGTGCTGCAGAACAAGCGGCCTTACAACACCATTGCATTGCGTTACGTCTGGAAGTGCGGCCGGATAATCGCGCTGCCATCACGATGTATCAGAAATTTGGCTACAAGCAATTTGCCATGACTCATGATTACTATGAAGATCATGCCGATGCCTTGCGCTTTGAAAAATCCCTGGCCCCCCAGCTTAAACCCGATATTGTACGCGTACCATATTACGCGCAGACATTGGAATTTACCTGCGGTCCGGCTGCATTAATGATGGCGATGCATGCTCTCAATCCCAAGATTGAAAAAACACGTGAGCTGGAGTTGCGTTTATGGCGGGAATCGACGACGGTATTTATGACGTCCGGGCATGGTGGTTGTGGACCTTACGGTATGGCTTTGGCGGCATATCGGCGCGGGTTTGAAGTGGAACTCTATGTCAGTGATGCCAGCACCTTGTTTGTTGACAGTGTACGCAGTGATGAAAAGAAAGAGGTGATGCGTCTGGTTCAGGATGATATGGTGAATGAATTGGCAAAATTGCCGGTGAAATTTGAACATAGCACCTTGAGTGTCGATGAGCTACAGGTTAAATTTGACGAAGGCGGAATCCCTATTGTGTTAATAAGCCTGTATCGTATTTATAAAGAAAAAACGCCACACTGGATTGTCGTGACCGGTTTTGATAGCAATTATGTTTATGCACATGATCCCTATGTGACAACGGATGCAGAACGCAGCGTCATTGACTGCGTGAATATGCCCGTTCCTAAAAATGATTTTACGCGCATGTCCCGTTATGGGCGATCCGGGCTCAAAGCGGTACTCATCATCAAGCCGCCAAGAAAAGAACTGTAGAGAGGTAACATGGCAACCCATTTGGTGCTCATTGAAGAGCCACGTGACTGGAAAAAGAACTACCCCGACGTGATGCGCATGACTGCGCAGGAATATCTGAATAGTGATGCATTTTCCAAGAAAAAAAATCTACGTATTATAAATTTATGCCGTGATTACAGTTATCTGAGCACGGGTTATTATTGTTCCTTGCTGGCGGAGGCTCGTAAGCACAAAATTCTGCCATCCGTACGTACTCTGACAGATTTATCCAGTAAAAAAATCTATAGTTTAAATGCGGCGGATTTGGATCGGGATTTACAGAAGGCTCTTGCCAAGATAAATCCAGATCCTGTTGACCAAACAGTTGAAATTGATATTTTTTTTGGTCAGACCGCCAATGAAGCGCTACAGGATATCGCTCGGCAGCTTTATGAGTTGTTTAGGACGCCGTTGATGCGTGTAACCTTCGAGCGAGATCGTTTATGGGAAATTGCAGCGATACGCCGACTGCACATGCATCGTTTGACACCCGTACAGGAAGAATTCTTTATTGCTGCATTAAATCAATACATGAGCAAGCCATGGCGGTCTCCTAAAACCAAGACCACCACACGTTATGATATGGCAATTTTGTTTAATCCCGCCGAGAAATTGCCACCATCGGATCGGGCAGCTTTAAATAAATTTGTCAAAGCCGGCAAGCGCCTGGATGTTGATGTCGAATTAATTGAGAAGAAGGATTTTAACCGTCTTGCCGAGTTCGATGCGTTATTTATTCGTGAAACTACCAATATCGATCATCATACCTATCGATTTGCCAAGAAGGCGGAAAACGAAGGCATGATTGTTATTGATGATCCGGATTCCATCGTGAAATGCAGCAACAAGATATTTTTGACGGATTTGATGCGTACCAATCGTATCCCTATGCCGCAAACCGAAATATTGCATAAGTCTAACTGGACCAACCTGGTTGATAAGATGGTATTTCCGGCGGTACTGAAAATTCCGGATGGCTCGTTTTCACGCGGTGTGTTTAAAGCGGCGAATGCCGCGGAATTTCGTCAACTTGCCGAACCCATGTTCAAGCAATCCGATCTGATTTTAACCCAGGAATATCTTTATACCGAATACGACTGGCGTATTGGTATCCTTAACGGCCAGACAATTTTTGCCTGCCAATACTTTATGTCACGGGAACACTGGCAGATTGTCAAACATGACAACCAGGGTCGTGCCCATGAAGGTACTTTCAAGGCCTTTCCCATTGAGCAGGTACCAGAAGAAGTCATCAAAGTAGCTTTACGTCTGGCGCAATTAATTGGTGATGGCTTGTATGGCGTGGACATCAAACATAACGAACGTGGTGTTTTTGTGATCGAGATCAATGATAATCCTAACATCGATGCCGGTGTCGAAGATTCGATGCTGGGGGACCGTCTGTACGAAATCATTATGGCGGAGTTTATCCGTCGTCTGGATCTGCGCCGCGGCTACGGTGGCAGCCGTACGATCGGATTGCCCAATGGGTAATAGACTATCTATCGTCCTTTGGCTGCAGGCGTTAATATATAACATGGGCTAGCACAGCAAAATCAGATAAACTATCGGTCTATAACCAGTTTGATTATCGAATACAGAGTAAGATTGAGTCGAAAATGGATAGTACAACGCTAAAGTATACCGACAATCCTGCTGAGGCAAGTGAATTGCTGCGCTTATCGCTCGCATTTCTCGGCAAGCATGGGCTTGCACCGAATCCAGTCAATTTTACCCTGGCTTTTGAATATGTAACAGGCAATGTGCCAGAATTGCGTGAAGCGATCGATAATGCTTTTAAGCTCGGTACATTTAATCCCGAAACGGCCAGACATTTATTTCGACAATATATCTGGGATGAAGATAAACGCCGTCTGGAAGAAATCCGCACAGAAATGCGCAGCCTGATCATGGAAACCATGTCTGGCATGACCCAGGCAAGTCAGGTTGCAACACTATCGGCGTCATGTCTGGAAGCCAATTCCCGACGCCTCAAGCAAGGGCCGTCAGTCGAAGAGTTACGTGTCATTGTGGGTGAAGTAGTGGAGGAAACAAATACGCTGGCGCAAAACAGTATCTCACTCAAGCAGATGCTGGACGAGACTCGTCACGAGATCGATACCTTGCGCGAAGAACTGGAACGCACTCGTCAGCAGGTGACGACCGATTCCTTAACCGGGTTAGTCAACCGGCGTGGATTCGAAACAGCATTACAGCTTGCCTGTAACGAAGCATCGCAAAGCAAGCAGGCGTTGAGTCTGTTGATTCTTGATATCGATCACTTTAAAACAGTGAATGATACCTATGGACATTTGGTGGGTGATAAGGTGTTGCGCAATGTCGGTGTATTGCTTTCTTCAAACGTGAAAGGCAAGGATACGGTAGCCCGATTCGGCGGAGAAGAGTTCGCAGTCCTTCTGCCAGGAACCGCATTGGAAAACGCGCTGCGGGTTGCTGAAATGTTACGTATCACGGTTGAACGCAGCAAACTCAGACGCACTGAAACCGGCCAGGTAGTGGGAAGTGTCACCGTCTCTATCGGGGTGACAGAATATACCTGTGGGGAAGAGATCGATAGCTATATACAGCGTGCGGATGATGCACTCTATTCATCCAAACGTGCAGGGCGCAACCGGGTAACATCGAATAGTCCGACTGTCTAAACTGAACAATCGATTACAGTTGTTAACTTTTTAATACCGTTACTTTTTTCCCGAACCGCTCAGTGTATTCATCACCGCATCCAGAGCGCGGTCGATAAGCGGCGCGTCATCAATGACGGCGACCGTCCCGCGGCGGAAATCTGCGGCGAGGGCATAAAGCGATTTATCTGCCACGACCTTATATTTCCAATCAAGAAAGGTGTATTCACCTAATAATTCTGATTTGAAGGCCAGTTTGGCGCGTACCTTCCGATTATGTTTGCCGGTAAATTCCACCCATTTGCCCTGTTCCAGGTGGCGTGCCAGCTCCAGATATTCATCCTGGGGTTGTTTGCTTGGATCGTGATCGTGTGTGTCATAGCCTTCGAGCACGATATCTTCCATGATCAACTTATCGGATAGCTCAGCGGGAATCTCATCCGGCTCATCAATGGCCGTTAATTCTGCAATCTCATGTTCAATTTGTTTGATTGCACCGCTAATTTCCTCGACTGATAAATTATTTTCCTGATTATCATGGAAAGGCCGGGAAGAAAAGTCGGCGCGCGTGCCCTGGCTGCTGTGTTGCATGCCCTTGATGCTGGCCATATGGTAGGGCTCCAATTGCTGCAGTGTGTGGACTATTTCTTCAGCAGATGTGCCAATGTTTTTCAAGCCATTGCGCAGCGTATTGACGAGGAGATAGATAATACTGGCCAGTTTGGCGCGATCCATTGAGATACGTTTGGGTTGTATGGACCAGTCGAGGATTTCGATAAAACGTACCTGGCTTTTCCAGATATCGCTTTCCAGACCGGCATTTAAATAGGTCGTGAGCATGACCTGTTTCCACGGGCCAGTGATGATGGCTTCTACCGGCGCCGGGAATTGGCGCGATGACAAAATTTCTTTCAGGGATTCATCCACCCACTTGCTGGCCAGTGCGGAGTCTTCCTTGTGTTTGATAATTTTAGCGACCTGCTGATGGATCTCATCTTCCTGGAAATTGATCAATTCCAGGATGTTTTGGAATTCACGTAACAGCCGTTCAAAAATCGCCAGATCATCATTAAATTCGGTCACCACAGTGTCAACAATGCGTTTTATTTCCGCTAACAGGCTATCGGCATGTTCGACATCGCTAGCGGTAATGGTCATGGTGGCGCGTGCCATTTCATTGAGCAGGCTGCGTGCGGGATGACCTTTGCTGGCAAATAGCTGTTTGTCCAGAATCGCTGCCTTCAATAAGGGGATCTGTAATTTGCTTAATAGCGCCTTGGCTGCATCGGGAATCCGATCGTCATCGAGGATGTATTCGAACATCATCGAAACAATGTCAATAATGTCAGTGTCCAGAGGATTGAGTGTCTGGAGTTCATGACCTTGTTGTTGCAAATTGCTGATGACATATTCGCGTAAACCACCCGGTGGAATTGCCATCGGCATGCTGCCAAGCTGGGCGTTTGACAAAAAATCACTGGATTGTAATGTCGTCAACATGGATGTCAGCGTATTACTGGATCGTGCAATCATCTCTGCTGTTAATGGCATGGTGTTTTGCGGGATACCGGCCTGACCCGCAGCAAAACCATAACCGGGCAGGGCATGAGTTTGACGATACTGGCTCATCAAATTGTGCAGGTACGAAATGGAGAGGTCGGCACTCATGGTGGTCGGATGCGTATCGCCGGGTACACTACTTGTCATGCTGCCAGCCGCAGCGCCCGTAACTGGATAGGCGGGCATTCCAGACGCGGCTGTATAGCCTGGTTGATCCGGGGAACGATTGAAGGTTGGGCGTATGACCGGCAAGACATTGGCATCGATCAATAATTTATTAACTGTGTCATACAACGGTTTTAAGCCGGTAATAATGTCCAGCTCAAACAGTTTCAGAATGATCAGATTGATATTGACGCCGATTGACAGTGTCTTGATCGCTTGCATAAAAGCCTGGCAAATTGATTCCGGGCCGATGGGGTTGGAATCATCATCCACTCCGGCTGAGGGGAACAGGTGTGCCAGACGGGTTTGCAAGGCATTAAGCTCTTCGGGATATTGATAACGGATCTTGGTGATCATGTTTTTTACCGCGATTGATTCTTCCAGATCACTTTCTTCAACCAAGGTCATCTCATTCAAAGATAGTTTCCCCAAATCGTTACCAGAAGATTTTTTCGTGTTGATGGCAGAGATGAAATTTGCTTTCACCTGATCGATAAAAGTATTGGTAATGGTTTGGCGTTGCAGGCGCACGATACGCATCGAGTCAAAGTAGCTTGCCTGCTCGGTTTTCTGTTGCGCTTTTTCTGAAAATTTGAATAAGGTGTCATCGGCGCTGTCGAACATCCGCTGCATGACGGCTCCCAGCAGGTTAACCGTTAATTCTTCGCAACGCGTATAGATTTTTTTGGCGTTGACTTGCTGATCCAGCGATTCCGTTGCGGGTTTTTTATTGAAGCTGACGACGTTATCTGACTGTGCCATGGCTTTGACCTTCACTGGTAGTTACATGAGTGAAAATGAGTTCGACAGCAGAGAACGCTGCTTGTTAGTAAGTGTAATAGTCAGGTTACTGTCCATATATAAGGATAAGGGATTTTCTATTGATGTGTGGACTGTTTCTCATTTTGGGCACTAGCCTACCTTGATTGTTTACAAATTGTAACAATCAATTCATGAATCTATCGATTATTTCTGTGCAAAAATTCACCTTAACCAGAGCGCAAGTCAGCGTGAGTGGGTGAAATATAACGAAAGTCATCGCTACGATAGACCTGAAGCTTATCCTTGGTGAAATGCTGGCATTTAGGACTTGGCTGATCCAAATCACTTCACTTCGGCTTAATTCCCTAATATATATGTTGTATCAGATTTATCTGCGCAGGAGGTGGTGACGTGACCCGTTCGCTGACCGTTACGATCGACGGCAATCAGGCCGCCGCAACCATCGCGCATCTCACCAATGAGGTGATCGCCATCTATCCCATCACCCCTGCTTCGCCGATGGGCGAGTGGGCGGATGAATGGTCTGCCCGCGGCCAGCCCAACTTATGGGGTACGGTGCCACAGGTCATCGAAATGCAAAGTGAAGCCGGTGCGGCCGGCGCGATCCACGGTGCGTTACAAAGCGGCGCGTTGACGACGACCTTCACCGCGTCGCAAGGCCTGTTGTTAATGATTCCCAATATGTACAAAATCGCCGGTGAACTGACGCCGACAGTGTTTCACATTGCGGCGCGCTCGGTCGCTTGTCAGGCCTTGTCGATCTTCGGTGATCACAGTGATGTGATGGCCACGCGTGCCACCGGTTTTGCCATGCTGTTTGCTAATTCTGTGCAAGAGGTGATGGACCTGGCGTTGATCGCGCAAGCCGTGACACTACAAACACGCATTCCCATCTTGCATGTGTTCGATGGCTTTCGTACCTCGCATGAGGTCGCCAAGATAACCAGTCTCGACACGGAAGTCGTGCGTGCGCTGCTGGATAACGACGCCATTGCGGCACATCGCCACCGCGCTTTATCACCTGAGCGGCCGGTGTTGCGCGGCAGCTCGCAGAACCCCGATGTATTTTTTCAGGCGCGCGAAAGCGTCAATATTTTTTATGAACGCATGCCCGCTGCCGTGCAAACCATCATGGATCGCTTCGCACAATTAACCGGTCGAGCCTATCGTTTGTTTGACTATGTCGGTGATCCCAATGCCGAGCGGGTAATTATTCTGATGGGGTCGGGTGCCGAGGCCGTGCATGAAACCGTGGCGTTTCTGCAGCGTCAGGGTGAGAAAGTTGGCGTGTTGAAGGTGCGGCTGTTCCGACCGTTTGCTGCTACGGCATTACTTGCCGCCTTACCCGTCAGCGTGCGCAAGATTGCGGTGCTGGATCGCACCAAAGAGCCCGGTTCTGATGGCGAACCCTTATATAAAGATGTGGTGACTGCTTTGGCGCAAGCCATGTACCAAGCCGAGTCGCGTTTCAAGCAGATGCCACAGGTGATCGGTGGACGTTATGGCTTGTCATCCAAAGAGTTCACCCCCGGCATGATTAAAGCCATCTTCGATGAATTGCACACGCCGCAGCCGAAACATCCGTTTACGATTGGGATTCATGATGATGTGACACACACCTCCTTAGACTGGGACGTCAATTATCGTACCGATGCACTCGTCAACACCATTCAAGCGGTGTTCTATGGATTAGGCAGTGATGGCACCGTGAGTGCCAACAAGAACAGCATCAAGATCATTGGTGAGGATACCGATCTGCATGCACAAGGCTATTTTGTCTATGACTCCAAGAAAGCCGGGGCAGTAACGGTGTCGCATTTGCGCTTTGGTCCGCAGCCGATCCGCGCCAGTTATCTTATCGGCAATAACGAGGCTAATTTTGTCGCCTGTCATCAACCGGTGTTTTTGGAACGGTATCCGATGCTCGACAAGGCGGCCGATAAAGCCGTGTTTTTACTGAACACGCCGGTTGCGGTAAACAAAGTGTGGGACAGTTTGCCGGGCAGTATGCAACAACAAATTCTCACCAAACATATTGCGGTGTATTGCATCGACGCCTATGCGGTTGCAGAAAAAAACGGGATGAACAAACGTATCAATACGGTAATGCAAACCTGTTTCTTTGCGATTTCCGGGGTGTTGCCGCGTGAGACGGCGATTGCTGCCATCAAGACCGCGGTAGAAAAAACCTATGGTAAAAAAGGTCGCCGGATTGTCGAGATGAATTTCAAAGCCATCGATGCCACCTTGGCCGGGTTACAACAAGTGGCCATTCCAGATAAAGTCACCAGTCAGCACGAGCGCGAACCCGTGTTGCGTGAGTCTGCCCCGCAGTTTGTGCGTCAGGTCACGGCGGAGATAATTGCAGGCCGTGGTGATCAGTTACCGGTCAGTCTGTTCCCCTGTGACGGCAGTTATCCGTTGGGCACGGCCGTGTATGAGAAACGTAATCTGGCACTGGAGATTCCGGTGTGGGATGTGGAACTTTGCACGCAATGTGGTAAATGTCCGCTGGCATGTCCACATGCCGCGATCCGTAGCAAAATTGTACCCGCAACAGAATTACAGAATGCCCCGGCCACTTTCAAACATGCGCCAATATTAGGTAAAGATTTTCCGACAGGGTTGCACATCATGTATCAAGTGGCACCGGAAGATTGCACCGGTTGCGGTTTGTGCGTTGACATCTGTCCGATCCATGACAAATCCAATGTCAGCCATAAGGCCTTGAACATGGCACCACAGCCGCCGTTGCGCGAACAGGAACGCCATAACTGGGAATTCTTTGAACAGTTATCTGAATTTGATCGCACGCAAATCAAAACCGCCACGATCAAAGGCGCGATGGTGTTGCAACCCTTGTTTCAATTCTCCGGTGCTTGCGTGGGGTGTGGTGAAACGCCGTACCTAAAACTCGCGACACAATTGTTTGGTGATCGCATGGTGGTGGCCAATGCCACCGGTTGTTCGTCGATCTATGGCGGCAATTTACCGACAACGCCGTGGAGCGCCACTACGCAAGGCCGTGGACCGGCCTGGAATAATTCCTTGTTCGAGGATAACGCCGAGTTTGGTCTGGGCATGCGGGTAGCGATAGATCAACATCGCCAGCAGGCGCGGGAATTGTTGCAGGGATTAAAGCCGCCATTGGATGCTGCACTGGTGGAGGCGATTTTATCTGCAGATGAAACCAATGAAACAGGCATCCATGCGCAACGCACCCGTGTTGCGCAACTGCGCGAACAACTTGCAAAATTAAAGACCGTATCGGCCCGCCAATTACTGGAATTAGCCGAGAATCTCTGTCGCAAGAGCGTGTGGATTGTGGGTGGGGATGGCTGGGCCTATGACATCGGTTATGGTGGTCTGGATCATGTGCTGGCCTCCGGGCGTGATGTGAATATATTAGTGTTGGATACCGAAGTGTATTCCAATACCGGCGGTCAGACTTCCAAGGCTACACCGCGTGGCGCTGTTGCCAAATTTTCATCCGGCGGTAAAGCCACCGCGAAAAAAGATCTGGGTCTGTTGGCAATGGATTATGGCAATGTGTATGTGGCGCATGTGGCATACGGCGCCAAGGATATACAAACCTTACGCGCGTTTCTCGAAGCCGAGGCACATCCGGGACCATCGATCATCATTGCCTATTCTCCATGTATCGCGCACGGGGTGGATCTGTCGCACAATCACCGTCAGCAACAGTTGGCGGTGAATAGTGGGCATTGGCCATTGTTCCGTTTTGATCCGGCGCGCATTGCGCATGGCAAGAATCCCTTGCACCTGGATTCGGCCGAACCAAGTATTCCGTATCGTGACTTTGTGCAAACTGAAACCCGTTTCAGTATGCTGTGGCACACGCATCCGCAGGATGCCGAAAAATTCCTGGAGCAGGCACAACGTGAAGTGACGCATCGTTATCATTATTACAAACAACTCTCTGAGCTGGCCTGGGATGATACCGTGAGTGTCGCGGCGACCAAGGCCAAACTGACACAGGCAAAAACGGAGAAATAGCATGGTGGACCTGACAACGGAATATTTAGGAATCAAACTCAACAATCCTTTGGTGCCATCGGCCTCACCATTAAGCCGCGATCGGGATATGGCCAAACAGCTGGAAGATGCCGGCGCAGCAGCACTGGTGATGTATTCACTGTTTGAAGAAAAAATCGAACACGAACACGAGCACATGATGCGGTTTGTCGAGAATCAGGCCATCGGTCATCCAGAAGCAGACAGCTTTCATCCTTCGCCGATAACTTATCGGAGTTATCAGGATGAATACCTGGAGCAACTGCAGCACCTCAAATCTGAATTGTCGATCCCAATTATTGCCAGCCTGAATGGCATCTCGCTGGGTGGCTGGGTTGAGTACGGTAAACAATTACAACAAGCCGGTGCCGATGCATTGGAGCTTAATGTGTATTATATCGCAGCGGATGTGCATGAGACTGGGCAGCAGGTTGAAGATCGATATGTCGAGATCCTGCAGGCATTGCGGCAGCAGGTGAGTGTACCGATTACTTTGAAACTGTCTTCACAGTTCAGTTCCTTGACCAATGTCGTGCAACGTTTCAATCATGCCGGTGCGGCCGGCGTAGCACTATTCAATCGTTTTTATCAACCGGATATTGATCTTGCCACGCTGAAGGTAACCCCTACGCTGAATTTATCGACTTCGCAGGAATCTTTGTTACGGATTCGCTGGATTGCTATGCTCTATGGTCGTGTCAAATGTTCGCTGGCGGTGACTGGTGGCTTGCATACCCATACCGATGTGCTCAAAGCTTTGTTAGCGGGTGCGGATGTGACGCATCTGTGCAGCACGTTATTGCAACATGGCCCGTCGCGGTTAAGTGAAATACTTCAGCATTTGTCGAACTGGATGGAAGAACGCGAATATACCTCCATCCAGCAACTCAAAGGCAGTGTCAGCCAGCAACATGCCCTTGATCCAGTGGCATTTGAACGTACCAATTATATGAACGTACTGGATAGCTATACCCATCCGCGTGGAGTTATGCGATAAACACCCGATATAGAACATTTTAAAATAAATCAATTACTGCTGAGGCGCGTCATAGGTAATAGCAATAATGGCATAATGCAGTGTGCCTTTGGGTGTAACCACGTTAAAATCTTCATCCAGCGCCTTGCGCATTAAGGTGCGTGCCAGAGGTGCATCCATACTGATGTAATGCGAGTTATGATCGATCTCGTCGGCGCCGACAATGCGGTAACAGAATTCTTCGCCAGCATCGTTTTCCAAGGTGACCCAGGCGCCGAAATAGACGCGCTTGGCATCGGCAGGTTGTTCCTTGACGATCGTTAATTCTGGCAAGCGTTTTTGCAGATAGCGAATCCGGCGGTCGATCTCACGTAATTCTTTTTTACGATAGATATATTCGGCGTTCTCCGAGCGATCGCCTTCGGCCGCTGCGGCGGACAGGGCTTTAGTGACTTCAGCGCGGCGTATCCAGATTTGTTTGAGTTCCTGATCCAGAACGTCATAACCGTGCGCCGTAATATACGGCGAGGCTTTCGGTTGTGGTGCGCGGTATCGACTCATATTTATGACCGTAGTTTGTTGTATTCGAGAGTAGACTGGCAAGATTTAAACGCTTCTCGCATCTACGCGCCATCCTGGCTTGACGATGCGCGTGCGACATCCCTGTCGCACTGGCGCTTATTAAATTTTGCCAGTCTATTCGGTTATGCAGTGTCAATTCATGCAATAGACTATATTATAAGTGTCAACCGACCAGATACACCATGCCCATTCGCAGTTACGCACAACGCCTCCTCAATCCGTTTCGTGGTGTCATGAACGTGATTGAATATCAAGCCGCCGAAGCGGTGACGCTTGACGGGTTGCACCGGGATATTTATGTGCGCAATCCGCGGAACTGGTCAAGGCTTTGGTCCAGGCCGAACGCGTGCAGACTTCCGATATTCGCTATGGCAGCTGGTCGGCAGAGCAGGGATTGAAGCGTGGTCCGCTTCAGCCTTCCGATGATTTTCTACGGATGGAACAAATGGGCGAGATGGTCTATCAACATCTGCTCAAGGTGCATCGTCAGGTGCCGTTTGGATTTGCCGATTGTTACGAACTGTGGCTGCTTGATACCCAGCATCATGATAACCATCATACGCAACTCATCGAAGCCTTCTTACAGTGGCAGGCGCCATGGTTGTTGTTATTGCAGCATCTGGACGATGCGACATGACGATATTACGAACCGCTGGCCCGTCAGCAGGCCGCACTGGTCGAAAAAAATCATCGGTTATTTCCGCAAGTGATTGATCCAGCGCAAATCAATGCCGCACGAGTTGAGACACAATTACGTCGTAGTCAGCCCCAAAGCGCCAACGATACCGACGACATAACGGTGTACTATATCGAATTAGGCAAGACCGAACGTGGTAAATAATTAAAGGAGTCATCGATGACCAACACCACACTTACCCCAGTACAGGAGAAAGCAAAATTAATTCAGCAACGCGATGCTTTGCGTGCGCGCCTGCAAAAAATCGAAAGTGATTATCGTCAGGGCCTGGATGCCGATTCAGAAGAACGTGCACAACAATTAGAGAATGCTGAGGTGCAGGCTGGGATTGCCAAAGCGGCGGCAGAAGAATTAGCGCGGATTGAAAGGAAGTTGGCTGAGTTAGAATGAGATGAAATCTATAAACAAGCTTGGCCTCTGATGTACATTACACTCAGGTAGAATTGCACATGGGCATTACCTTGCTTCATCAACGGATGCAATAGGCTGACGGCAGTACTGTAATCGCTGGATTCAAATGCCTTAATTCCTTCTTCAAGCGTATTAGCTTGAGAAAGCCCTGCACTACATGCAAATAACACGGCAAGCGTTACCATCTATTTAGTGAGCCTGTAATTTAATTTGTGATGTCGCGACGAACATCGCCGCTGCCACGCCTGTTATGGGATCGGTTTGATTGTGTTGATGTGCGCGGGTTGAATCAAATCTAGCATTGCCGGCGGTGGCGCCTCCTCCTTGAGTGACACCCCGCTGATCCGCCGTCGCCGCGATTCACGTAGTAGATAAAACAGCTTATGCGCCGCCAACGGATAATCCATACCTGCGGGGCGTATGTTACTCAGGCAATTGCGTTCGGAATCCTTGTGTCCGGGGCGTGGGTCGAAAGTGAGGTAGACACCTAAACTGTCCGGTGAGCTGAGCCCCGGACGTTCACCGATGAGCATCACAACCTGCAACGCACCTAGGCTGACTCCGATCTCATCACCCAGTGCCACGCGCGCCTGCGATGCGACAACGCAGGGCGCAATCCGCCAACCTGAAGATTTGAGGACGGGTAGTATCTGCTTGAGTAACGCTAAGGCATGATGATGTACCGCCAGCGGTGACAGACCATCAGCAATGATAAAGACCACATCGTATCCCTCGCTGGCAACAGGTAAGGTTGCCAGTGTTTGCCGAGAAATCGCATTGAGCTGACGACCCAGATCCGGCCGTTGTAAAAAGGTTTGCCGATCGGGCGCGGCGCTATTAACCATGACATTCTGCCAGCCACAGGCGGTTAATTGCGTGCTGATGTCTTCTGCTGCGAAGGCCAGATGCACGGCATCACGCGCTTGTGCGTGCGCCATTCTGAAATCAAGCATCGCCTGGGTTGGCAGGCTACCACCGGCACGACCGAGAGCGATGCGGGCAGCAGTGAATTCCTTGAGGAATCCCCACGGGACCGGTTTTATTGGGACACAGGTTATTTCCCGCTGCTTATTCATGCGATCTTTTCCAAAGTTAGCGACAGTAACGCATGCGCACGTGTTATGTCGCGCAGGTGCCGCTCCTGATCAACAATACCCAACTCCATAAGCCATTGTTCGAATTCGGGCGCGGGTCGTAACCCAAGCAATTGCCGCAGATAAACGCCGTCATGAAACGAGGTGCTCTGATAATTGAGCATAATGTCATCGGCACCGGGAATTCCCATCACAAAATTACATGCGGCATTGCCCAGTAAGGTGAGTAGCATGTCCATGTCATCTTGATCGGCTTCGGCATGATTGGTGTAACACACGTCCACACCCATCGGCAGACCCAGCAGTTTGCCACAAAAGTGATCTTCAAGACCGGCGCGGATGATCTGTTTGCCATCATATAAATATTCCGGGCCGATGAAACCAACGACGGTATTGACTAATAACGGACGGAACTTGCGCGCTACGGCATAGGCACGTGCTTCACAGGTTTGTTGATCCACGCCATGATGCGCATTGGCGGAGAGGGCGCTGCCCTGACCGGTTTCAAAGTACATCACGTTATCACCGACATCGCCGCGTGCCAGTGTCAGTGCGGCGGCGTGCGCTTCGGCAAGTAGTGCCAGATTGATACCGAAACCGGCATTGGCGGCTTCAGTACCGGCAATGGATTGAAACACCAAATCCACTGGCGCACCAAGGCGCATTGCTTCAATTTGATTGGTTACATGGGTGAGAATGCAGGATTGCGTGGGGATGTGGTAGCTCTGCCGGATACGATCGATTAGCGTCATCAAGGTCATTGCCGATTGCACATTGTCGGATGCCGGATTAATGCCGATGACCGCATCGCCGCAGCCATACAACAAACCATCGACAATGCTGGCAGCGATGCCGCGCGGATCATCAGTAGGATGATTAGGTTGCAAGCGGGTGGCAAGCCGACCCTTTAAACCCAGCGTATTACGAAAACGGGTGACGACTTCGCATTTTTGTGCAACAAGGATCAAGTCTTGAATGCCCATCAGTTTTGCTACCGCGGCGACCATCTCAGGCGTCAATCCAGGGGAAAGCGCAGTAAGGATACTGTTATTCACTTCGTATGACAGTAGCCAGTTTCTTAGATCACCAACAGTGAAATGGCTAATCGGCGCAAAGGCTAGTGTGTCATGTTCGTCAATAATAAGACGGGTTACTTCATCATTTTCATAAGGCACGATCGCCTCATTAAGGAAAGTCTTCAGCGGGACATCGGCAAGTGTTTGCTGTGCGGCGATTCGTTCTTGCATGGTTTGCGCGGCGACGCCCGCCAGCATATCACCGGAACGCGCCGGTGTGGCTTTGGCCAGCAGTGTCTTGAGATCAGCGAAGTGGTAGGTGGTACTGTCAACCTTGTGTGAAAACATACAAGCGCGCCTTTTGCATGAGTCGGTCTGTTTTTTACTGATGCAAGATCAGAGTAAGTAACAACAATATACTAAGGATAGCGCTACACGCCTTCCAGAATAATAGGGGATGGCGTTCATAAAGACTCTGGTGCGCCGGTATTTCCAATCGTGCGCCGTGAGCCTCGCCATATTCCAGATCCGCCAGCATTTCGATTATGTCGTGATAACGGCGTTGCGGCAGGGGTTCCATGGATTTCTCGAAAACCCGATCCAACCATACTGGCAGATCGGGACGATATACCTGCAAGCGCGTACGGTGCTGTAGACCATAAGGTGATCCACCACCGCTAAACATACGAAATAAGGTTACACCACAGGCGAATACCTCCGAGCGTGCGTCACCGGGTGCGCCTTGCACGAGTTCCGGTGCCATATAGCTTGGTGTTCCAGGCGTAAAAGGAACCGACGGATCCACTATGCCGGGTAAATGGGCAAAACCGAGATCAAGAAGTTTCAGACTGCCGTCGGTGAGGATCATGATATTTTCGGGTTTGATATCGCGATGATAAATCGCACGTCGATTCAGCGCATCAATTGCACGCGTGAGTTGGCCGGCAATTCTTAGCCCGGCACGTAAAGAGACAGACTGGCGCTTGAGCCGTGCCTCTAAGGTTTCCCCATTGTAATAGGGCATGACGATATAGAGACGACTTTGACGTCCGGGTACCGGCATCTTTGGTTCAACGATCCAGGGACTGCGGATGCGATTGGCAATCCAGCCCTCATGAGTAAACGCGCGGCGGATATTTTCGTCGCTTGCTGCGCGTGGGTGCGGAAATTTCACGACGACCTGTTCATTCGCCGCCAGGGTATCCCGTGCGATAAACAAGCGGCTGTAGTGTCCAGTATAGAGGGTGGATTCCAATCGATAGCCATCGATGATTTCACTGTCGTCAGGCACAGCGAGAATCGGTAATGTTCCGATCACGCGTTCCAGATAGCGTGGATCGAGCTCCGGCAGACTCAGTACATCGATGACCATCGCGCTAATATTATCCTGCGATCCACCTTGCAGCGCCGCATCGGCCAGGTCGTGCGCTGCAATGTGGACATCGCCTGACGATAGCAATTCTGCAATTCGTATGTTGCCAAGCTGACGATACAAGCCATCACTGCACAACAAGAGCCGATCATGTTCGGCCATGTCGATAGGCCGGAAATCCGCAATCAGATTTTTATCCAGACCAGGAGCGCGCGTGACAAAACTACCGAAGGTGGTTGGCAGTACATGGTCTTCGCTAAGCTGGTGTAAACGCCCGGCGCGCAGCCGATACAGCCTGACATCACCGGCCGTGATCAGAAAAGCTTCGCGTCCGCGAAACACCAGTGCAGCAAATGCCGCCGCCATGTGTTGTAACGCTGGGTCGGTCTGACCTTGTGTGTGCAACCAACGGTTGGTTGCCGCAAGAGCACGCCCTGCAGCACGCTCTGGCAGCAAGGTATCGGGTAGTTCATAGTAGGCTTCCAGAAAGCTGCGTACAGAAAGTTCGGCAGCAATACGCGCGCCGCGGCCACCGCTCATACCGTCAGCCAGTACTAGAACGCTACCACGGGTGGCGCGTTGCAGAGTATCGCCCACTGCGATCCCAATGTAATCATCATTGTGTTCACGCCGGCCTGCCAATGATCGGTAGCCAATGTCCAGTTCCGGTCCCAGACCGGCGCCAGCGATTCGCAGGCCCGCTACGTCCTGCTGATCGGCGGTATGATGTGAGCCGGGTATGCTGGCAGCAGCGCTGGAAGAGATATCAATCATTGGTAATGGATCTCGGCCTGTTAACAACATCATGGATGTTGTCCCAGTGGGCATGACCACGCGGCAGGTAGTTATCCTGTTTTGAAAATGTGCATAACATCGCTGCTGTCCATGACCTGACAGTAAATATTATTGATAATTTCAAGTTCACGCACGTGCAGTTCATCGGTGGCGGCGGCACAGCCATCGGCGATAACGACGACATTAAAGCTTTCGTCTGCGAGGCTGCGTACCGTGGATGATACACATTGATCGGTGAAGATACCCGCGACCACGACATTCTTTATCCCCATGTTCTGCATGACTAGCCGCAGGTTGGTACCGGTAAGGGCGCTGTCCGTCGTTTTGGTAACAACAATCTCATCAGACTGTGGCGCCAGCGCCTCGATGATTTGACTTGGCGCATCGTCTTTGGGCAGCAGCACATTGTTGAAGCCAGGTCGGCACTGACTCAGCGAACGATCGCGGCCATCGCGCCGCAACGTCGCGATGCGTGCGAAGAACACATCCATCCCCTTGCTACGAAAAAAAGCCAGCAAGCGCTGGGCGGTCGGAATTACGATGGTTGCCATACGTGTACGAAATGGTGCCCAGCGTTGCCATTCGGCATATTGTTGTGCTGTTGCTTGCGGCGCAGGCGGAGGACCAAAATAGGTATTCTGTACATCGATGACCAACAGTGCTGTTTCTCGCTGCATCAGCCCGAGATCTGGAATGTCGGCGAGTGATTCATAATAAAACGAACGGTAGGCGTTTTTCCAATTCATAGAGATCAACTAAGCCGTCAATGCATCAAGTGATTCGGGCAGGATCTGGCCGCCATCCACGATCAGCGTTTGTCCCGTGATATAGCCGGCTTGTTCCGACGCAAAGAACAGTGCGGCGTTACCGATGTCCTCGGGTGAACCCAGGCGACGTAAAGGAATGGAAGCCGCCATGCGATCAAGATATTGTTGTCCCATGTTTTGCAGACCCTCTGTCAGGATATTGCCTGGCATCACCGCGTTGATCGTGATGCCATGTGGCGCGAATTCGATCGCGGCGGTACGCATAAAACCGAGCATACCGGCTTTGGTGGTACCGTAATGCGCCCAACCGGGAAATCCCGTAATCGGCCCGGTGATCGACGACGTCAATACCACGCGTCCAGCGTCACTCACCTTAAGATAGGGCATACAGGCCTTGATCGCAAAGAACATGCCCTTGAGATTGACATCGATCACCGTATTCCAGTCGGTTTCGGTCATCACCTCGAGTTTTGCGGAAGGGAAGATGCCGGCATTAGTGCAGAGTACGTCAATCCCACCGAAGTGCTGTACCGCCGTTTGTGCCACACGATCCATGTCGGTTAGTTGTGTCACATCACCCATAGCAAATTCAACCATCGCCTCCGGTGTTTGTTGCTTAATGGCGGCAATCGCTTTATCGCCATCAGCCAGCGTACGCCCGATGAGCATCACTTTCGCGCCGTGCCGGGCGAACACGTTGGCAATGCCCAAACCGATGCCCTTGGTGCCGCCTGTAACAAGTACGGATTTATTGTGTCGTTGCATTAACTATCGCCTGTGACATTAGTCATTGGTACGCCACGCGTTTTTAACAAGTGGATCAGATACTGCGCGCTGGCGCAGCCAAAGCAGCAGACGCGCCATTCCACCTCGCCGATCATTCTGACAACCGGCTTGCGTCCCAACGGCCAGCCACACACGGGACAATTCGCATCCCCTGCTATTGTGTTAGGAGTTGATGTTTGCGTTACCACAAGTTAGACCTCGCAACTCGCACGTAGCTCGGGTGGTGGCACATCCATTGCCGGATTGGCATTGAAGAAACCCACTGGACGAAGCATAAAACCCATCGTGGCCACCGGCATCACCGGCCAGTCTTCCGGACGTGGGATATGGTTGTGTCCGCAGGTATACCAGAGCACCACATCGCTGTTTTCCAACGGCCGATCTTGTGCAACGTAGGCAGGCAAGCCATCGCCACCACTGTGTTGGTTGATATAGTCACCTGAGGCATACAGTTCCGTAGGATCATAAGCTGTCACCCACACATGGTTACGCATGAAACCGGCACGTTGCATGACACTGGCCTCAGGCTTGGCAAAGGGAAGCACATTCTCACCGTGCATCAATTTGTATCCGACGGGCTGGTTAACCTTGTTGCGTTTTGCCGGGTTGACGATTTTCCAGTAGCGCGCCGCCAGCGGATTGATAATGCGTTGGGCAACACTCTCTTTGTCGAGCAAGGTAGCCATCGGATAACAGCCATTCCCCAACGGATTATCCGGGCCTGCCGGTTCTGCAATCGTATCGACTTCATAAACTGAATTCTTATCGCCATCGACCATGAAATGCAGGCGGAAGTTAAAGAAATGTTGATGGATTGGTGCATACAGTTGTGGTGCGACCATCGACCCGTATTTGGGTTGCACATCCGGTGGTAATGCACCCACCGACAAACACCCGGTCAATTTAATTTCGAGTTGAATATCACCCGTTTGGTAGAAGTACCAGAAGAAGCCGTAGTCGTAGTTGCCCACGGTAGCGATAAACGACACCACCAGCCTGCGCGCACGGCGCACCTCGGTATGATTGGTGCGCCAGTCCGTGTGCTTCCATTGCGTGCCGGCATCTTCCTCATGCATACACACGGCTTTGGGAATGACCGTGACGCCACCTTTGCTGTCGGTCATCACCGCATCAAAGTATTTGATCGTACCCAGACAATCGCAACCAAGTTCAAGGCTGTTGACCAGACGGCCGATGCCATACTCGCCCACATCGAAAGCATTCTTCTTGTTGTGATTCGGACCCGGATCACCGTAGGGCACAACCATTTCCGACAACGAGGCGCGATACAGGATGGAACGTTCCTGTGCCGCATCGTCGTAACTAATGCGATACAACACCAGGCCTTCGCGCGGCGTGAAGCCAATCCTGAATTTCCATTTTTGCCAGCTTACCGAGTAACCGTCGACACGAAAGCTCGGACCATCGAGTTGCACGATATCCAAAGGTTTGAGATCCGTACGCAACGGTCCTACCGAGGTTGCGGTATAGTTACCTGAAGGTGGTGGCAAGGGGACCACGCCATTGTCTTCGACCGCGAGTACTTTCATGTTGTTGAGATCGACAATCGCGACCACACCCTCGACGGGACGGCCATAACCAACATCGTCGTTACTCGTACGCATCCAGGTATAACCACGCGCCAGCCGCTGGCCGCTATAAGTGTGATCGCCATAATTGCCGGCTGACCACGGATCGACGATGGCGCTGTCGAAGTCAGTGATGCCACGCTTGCTCAGTGCCGCGCGCCATTCCGGCGAGGCCTTTACCGCGTTTTCACATTCGATGAATTCATCGATGTGTATCGGCGGCTGCACACCGGGGATGTGCTTCCATGAGACAACACACTTGTTGCTCAGCGATACGATGGCTTCATACGTTTGTCCATCGGTATTATCCAACAGAATGAAGTGCGCCTCGCGCACCTGCGGGGTCCCCGCTTCATATGCGAGCACCTCGTGCTTGGTCGGTTCGCGCAGCGTCGCCGACATGAAGCGTACTTTGGCGGAAAGATTTTGTGCTGTACGCAGCAGCGCAACAGCTTCGCGCATTTCTGCCACGCTCAGAGGGTCTAGCGGATGCACACTACACACTTCGCTCTGCACTTGGGTATGAAATTCATTAATACCAGCCATGATCAACTCTCCTGATAACAAAGCCGCGGGTTGTACTGTTACGGCATACTGCGTTGCAGAATGTCACACGCAACAGTGATGCGCGTGCAGGTCGTAGACGTCGTAACCGAAACAGATGTTGGGAAACTCGCTACCGGCGACCGCCCGATGTCGTCGGTTAGTCGCCAGTGCGAGGTGCTAGTTGTCAAAACTACGGGCGTTATTTCCTGCCACCGATAATCTCGGCCTCATTGGTCTCAAGATCTTTTTCGATATTGGCGATGATTTGTGGTGAACGCTTCTTGAGACTCAGGAACCAAATGAAACCGAGCACCAGATAGCCCAGGAAGATATAGGGCAGGATGTTGTAAGGATAATCCGGCACCGGGTACAGACTGCCAACGATCGCACCAAGCATGGCAGTTGAGCCAAGCACACCGGTAAGGATATCCCGTTTCTTCAGTTCGCCCTGTTTCTTGATATACAGCGGTGCGGCAACCGAGATCAGCAGATAGCCCAGAATAAAGCCGAACGTGGCCATGGTGCCGAGTACGCCGAAGGCAGTCATGTCGTCCATGCCCAGCATCAATATCGGTACGATGAATGTCAGCACAGCACTAATGGTTACCGCCAGATGCGGACTGCGATGTTTGGCATGAACCATACCCATTGAACCATGCACAAACTGATAGCGACCCATGGAAAACAGCAAACGCGCCGCCGCGTTAATGGAAGCGAGGGCACACGCGAAGGCGCTGATTGTTGCGCCAATGTAGATGAGTGTTCCAATGCCAGCAATACCGGCACCGGCCGCGAGCGTATCAAGTGGCGCCGCATCTTTCGCTAACACGGCAGCATTGTCGTTGTAGCCGAGCACCATGATGTAAGTCATCACCACAAAGAAGCTACCGGCCATTATGGTACTGGTGATCACCGCCCGCGGAATGGTGCGTAACGGATTTTTGGTTTCACGTCCAAGACTGGCGGCACTTTCGAAGCCCACAAAAGAGAAAATAGCAAAGACCGCGGCCTGTGCGATACCACCAAACGAGGCACCTTCAAGCGTTAGTTGTTTCATATCGAGTAGCGGACCGGAATGTTTGGCGAGTACGCTGAAGGCCAGGAATAAAATAACCACGATGGACGCGACTTCCAGACCCAGACCGACGCGCGAAGAGAGTTTGATGTCACGGTATGCCAGCAACCAGGCTAGACCGACGGTAATTGCATAGACAATAAACGAAGGTACATGTAGCCCGAAGGGCTTGAGTACACTTTCCAAGAAAATTGCCACACCGACGGTGACCGCCATCGCCGTGCCCAGATAGGCCACGATCAATCCCCAGCCGACCAAGCCACCCGTCACCGGTCCCAGGCTACGCGAAATATACACAAAGAACGAACCGGCGGTAGCATAACGACTGGCTAGTCGCGATAAATTTAAACCGACGAGTACCAGGCTAATGGTTGCCAGTGCGTACACCAACCAACTCGCCGGGCCGGCAATACCGGCAACGACGACTAATGCCAGCGCTGGCATGAATGTCGGTGATACGTTTGCGATCGATTGTCCAATCGTCTCAATGAACGACAGGTTGTCAGACTTAAGTCCGACCGCCGTGCCGTTTGCCGGGACTGTACTGCTCACAATACTTGCTGAATTGCTCATAGCATCTCCGAATTGATGTGGGGTTAACTATCGTAATGACAGCCAGAGCAATTCATATGCCATACATTAGCTTGAATTAATATTGAATCAACCGCTTGATAAATCTCAGCAATATTTTTTCGAACAGTGAAACGGTATTTAACGCTGCATGTTCTTAGTGCAACGTCATAACAAGTCTGCACCTTAACTGCACTTTTGTGCGGTTGCGCATTGGTTTAAGAAGTGTATGACAAGTATTAATTCATGCTTAAGGTAATTGATATCGCTGCGTGCAGTGCGGATTATTTTTACCGCTCTTGTTACTCGTATCGCGTGGGAATTCGATCTAATGCGTATATGAAAATATGCGGGCGAGGGCTGATAAACCTATTCATATAAAACACGATAGAGGAGTGATTTGCTGTCTTCAGTATGCAATGGATGTTGTCAATAAGGAAAGACATTCCGGTATTTCATCTGTTATGGGTACAGGAGGTGTTCTATGCTCTCCTTAATAATTTATATTATTCCAGCGGCAGACCGGGTTGCCATTTGGCGACCATCGCATCGGCGTCGATTCTATCTTTGGCGTTAAGCTGCTGTGCGGCAGAATTGAAAGCCACGTAGGCATTATGATTGAATTCATCTTGTTGGTAGGCAAGACAAAATAATACGTAGGCAAGTTTGGTGTTCTTGACGACTCCTTTACCCTGGCGGTAGAGCAATCCCAGTTGGTATAGCGCCTCATCATCGCCCTGTTCGGCTGCCTTGCGGTACCACACAGCGGCCTCCTGAACGTTCTGCACTATCGCTGCATTGCCTTCCTCGTAAACGAATCCGAGACGGGACTGCGCTTTGGTATAGCCCTGTTCGGCTGCTTTGCGGTACCACGAATACGCTTCTTTATCATTCTGCACAAAGCCGCGACCATTTTGGTGCATCACGCCGAGAGCATATTGCGCCGCGGCACTGCGTTGGTCTGCCGCTTTGGTAAGCCATTTAACGGCTTCCTGATCGCTTTGCGGGACCCCGTCACCGAGTAGATACAGCGTGCCGATTTGCGTGAGCGCATCCATTTTGGCAGGAGATTGTTCCACTGCCTTTTCCAGCCATTTAGTGGCTTCGAGATTATTTAGCGGGACACCCTTGCCACTTGCATAGAGTAAACCGAGATTATATAGCGCGTGGAAGTTGCCTTGTTCTGCGCTCTTTTTAATCCACTTGGCGCCTTCCCAATCGTTTTGCGAAACGCCATGGCCTCTGACATACATTACACCCAGGTAGAATTGCGCCTGTGCATCGCCTTGCTTCGCCAACGGTCGCAATGTGGAAACGGCAGCGCTGAAATCACCAGCATCGAATGCCTTAATTCCTTCCTCAAGCGTCTTTGCGCTGGCTAACGATGATATACAAATTATCGCTACGACCAGAAATAATTGACGTCTAATCATGGGTTTTTATTGATGCCTGCATATATACAGGTATCGTGGTGATGGGGCATGGTCATTATCCTGCTTCAATTGCTGCATGTTTGACACTGACGTAGTAGGGCAACACTATTTGGTAAGTGTCATGATTTTTAGTCATATAAAACACCACCGCGTATACACATGCAATTTGGATGTCTAGTTGTCCTGGGTTTTAAACAGTGGTATACCGGGTTTCCATTTGGCAGCGGCAGCTTCACCGGCGCGACATTGCTCCTGGTCAGCTACTGCCTGCTTCATTAAGTCAATTTCTTTGACTGTTTCAGCATCTGCTCCATCTTCAACAGCAAGAGCAAATAACATACATATGTGATAATCGTTTCCCAGCCCTGCTGTAAACAGTACGCCGAGAAGATATTGTCCAGTATGGTTTCCCTGTTCCGCCGCTTTTTCAAACCACGTTGCCGCGTTTACTTTGTTCTGCTGTACTCCACGGCCATACAAATAGGCTTCGCCCAGACTGATTTGCGCTACGGCATAGTCCTGTTCAGCTGCCAGTCGAAACCATTTAACCGATTCTTGGTTGTTAATCGGTGTGCCTGCGATCCCATCTCGATAAATCTTGCCGAGAAAATTCTGTGCCTTAGCGTAGCCGCGTTGTGCCGCCTTCTCTATCCATGTCTTGGCTTCCTGGATATCTTGCGGCAAGCCTTTCCCATAAAAATACATCGCTCCCAGCCAGAATTGAGCCTGGGCATCGCCCTGCTTCGCCAACGGACGAAAAATACTGAGTGCGGTGGTGAAGTCGTCAGCATTCATAGCATCTAATGCTTCATCTATCTTGTTGGCATGGGCGGATACTGCTGTGAAAATAAAAAATATTACCAGCGTTAATTTACGTATATTCATTGTGTTTCCTACAAGACTTCCTGTGTATGTATAACTCGGTGGTGTTTCAATAGAACTGTTATTCTGTATCGGTTGATTCCAGATGGGCATAAATATATCAGTCTTGGCTTGAACACGAATTGCGCTTTGGAGGCATAACCACACAAAGTGGGATCTGCATCATGGAAATAGCAAAGGGTAATAACGGCAGGGTGAATTTATCGTCGGGAATGATATTCAAGAAAAGATTATTCAGGTCGTTAATCTACTTAATGTCTTTTACACCGCGCTAGTCAATAAATCTCCAACCAATTTAATACATTGGAGGTGTAAATGGCTAAGGTGCAACCAAAAATTCTGTTGCATTGCAACAAAGTACGAATGAAAGGATTTAGCAGACCTGCCGGGGTGATGGCAGAAGTGTGATTGCGTTACGGCATGGGGAATGATAATGCGTTATGTACTTCTGGTGCTATTGTGCTGCGCGCGCATTGCTGTTGCTGGCGACGCTGCTAGTTGTGTGCAACTCGGTACGACAGCAACTGCACAGTCCCTCAAAAATGTCTGTGGCGAATCGATCATCGTTTTCTGGTGCCATAATTCCAGCAAACCGGTAAACAAAGGCGGACTCTGCGGGGATAACAAACGCTATTACCGTTTAACCACCATGCTCAAACCTGGGCAAGTTGACAGCAATCCATATTCTTCGCCACTAGGTGCGCATATTGCGTATGGTGCCTGCTTTGGCGACTACGGATCGTATAAGTATACGGATGACAAAGGCGGTTATCTGTGCAAGCCCCCGAAGTCTGCTACAAAGAGCGCCTCGACAATGATCAGTACCTCCAGTGGGCCGACTGAAGAAGAAGCGTGTCTAAAGGCAAAACTGCTGGCCAGTGACAGCGGCACCCCCGGCGAATGTGCCTGTAAAAAACACGGCAAAATCAGCGTCTGTAAAGTCGAATCCAGTGGGCCAAAGCCGGCTGTGTCAGTAATTAACAATTTAAAGGGGATGCTCAGGGAACTAGCCAAGTGTGATCCACACGACAAGAGCTGCAAACACAGTGTTATGTCCAATCCCGGTGGCATAAGGGGCTGAACATGAAAACACGGTATCACGCTCATCCTTTCACCAGCCTGGTAACATGGCTGACACTAGGTGCTACCTTGCTTGGGGCACTGGTTTGTAATCCCAGTTTTGCCGAAACTAAAACCGTGGTTGCCGAAGGTAAGTCTGATTATTGTTATGCGCGCGAAATAGCACAAAAGCTTGCCAGGGTAGGCGCCGAAAATGATGCACATAACGAATGTAACGCGCTTGGTTCGAGCTGGCGGTACACAGGACAGGCATTCTCAGGTTACGAGCAATGCACTGCCTGTGGAAATTCTGGTCAGTTTAAATGTACAGTCAAACAGGCGACGTACAAATGTACCAGCATGCAAAAAGAAAATGAAGAAAAGGCTGCTAAAGAACGCGCCGAAAAAGCAGCCAAAGCCAAGGCAGCCAGAGAAAAGGCTGACCAGGAAAAAGTCGAGCAAGCAGCCAAAGCAAAAGCGGCGAAAGAAAAAGCCGAACGGGAACACGCCGAAAAGGAAGCCAAAGCCAAGGCCATTCAAGCGGCCAAGGATAAAGCCCAGCAAGAAAAAATAGCCAAGCAACGCGCAGAAAAACAAGCTGCCGTCAAGGCTGCCAAAGAGAAGTCCGATCGGGAAAAAGCCGAACACGCAATACAGGTGAAAGCCGCCAAGGAAAAGGATGACCGGGAACGCGCCGCAAAGGAAAGTAGTGCCAAAAAAGTTGCGCAAGAAAAAGCTCGGACTGACAAGTTTCGCAAGGAGCGTGCTGATCAAGAAGCCATCGTAAAAAAGAAGGCTGCTCATACTGATTTAAACCAGGATACACAGCACAAAAGTAAAAAATCAGAAAATGATTCAAAGCAGTCTCATAAACTAGCAAAGTCCAAGCAACCTGAATCTGGCGTCAGTGAAGATTTTCTCGATGGTCCATCATCGGGGGGTAACGAGGATAAATCCATCAGTGATTTATTGGATGAGGACGCGGAGCGTCCGCAGATTCAAAAGCGATTGGAACAGGAGAGAGCGGTCTATCGTCACAAGGCAGACGTGGCATGTCAAAACACCCTGCGCACCATTGATAATTGTTTTGCAAAAACAAGTTGTAAAAGACCAGGCGCAAGCCCGTCACGCGATGAATGTGGGCGTATACCTGCGTATCCAAGTGGCGATAGCTGCGCAACCACGATTTGCCTCACGGTTGTACACCATCCTGAACCCGGTGAGGTTTGCTACCACGACGATGACGAATGTAAAGCAGAAAAAGCACGCATCGAAAGGAAAAAAGAGCAAGAGCGAGCCGACTTGACTCAGAAACAGAGTGCTTGGGATTCACGGTACGATGCTATTTGGCAGCAATGCAAAATGCGCCGAAACGAAAGAGATGAATATGCAAAATGCCAACAACAATACGCGCCAGCCTGCAACCCGGGTGGCATCGAAAGCCTTGACGCTTGCGTCGGGCAACAAATGAAAACTTCTGGGCCAACTGAACAAGACGCCAGAGCCCACCTGAAAAAGGAATGGGATGCGAAAGCCCGCGCGAGTAAAAATGTCCTGACAAACAAAAAAGAGATACCCACCACTAACTTTTTGGATTAAACAACATGAAAATCAATCTACGCCACATTAGCACTTCCACTCTCCTTATTGTTATGAGCCTGTTTGCAGGCTTGGCTCATGCATTACCACCACAGGCTGAGGCCGATAAACTGCAAATTGAAGCCAAGTCAGCGATGGAAGCTAAAAATTACGCCGTTGCTGTCGAAAAATTTGCACGGATGGAAAAATTAAAAGCCAGGTTCCCCGCCACATTTGCCTATCATTATGGCGTGGCCTTATCCAAAACCGGCGAGTTCGCGCGCGCCAGGGAACAGCTCGACAAGTACATCACCAAGGCAGGGACGAACGGCAAATTCTACAAAGAAGCGCTGGAGACATATGCGCAGACAGAGGCAAATGAAAAGCAAGCCATAAAGCAAGCTGAAATCGATAAGGCTTATGCGAAAGTTATGGTTAAGTATGAAGCTGAACTGGAACAATACAATCATGACTATGAGATTTACAGGACGGCGAAAAATAAGTGCGACTATGAAAAGTCATCTGAAGGCCGCCGGGAGGGATGTGAAGGATGGGCTAGAGGAATGAATCGTTATGACCCAGAGTTGGTTACAATGTGTATGAACTCCAAAAATTCGTCATATCCAGCGTGTGAGAATATGCCGCGTCGCCCCACAGAACCACAAAAACCCAAACGCGAATAGTCTGCCTCAGATTGCATAACTCTGCGTAACGGCTCCATGCTTTGGATTAAATAATATGAAAATCAATCAACGCCACATTAGCACTGTCGCTCTGTATTTTGGTGTAGGCCTATTTACACTTAACGCTTATGCATTACCACCCCAGGCAGAAGCCGACAAGCTGCAAATTGAAGCCAAGGCGGCAATGGAAGCGAAAAATTACGCGGTTGCGACCGGGAAATTTGCGCGGATGGAAAAATTAAAAGCCCGACTCCCTGCAACATTTGCCTATCACTATGGCGTGGCGCTGACAAATACCGGCGAGTTCGCGCGAGCTAAAGAACAGCTCGACAAGTACATCACCAAGGCCGGTGCCAACGGCAAATTCTACAAAGAAGCGTTGGAGATGTATGCAAAAACGGAAGAATATGAAGCGGCAGCGTTGATTCAAATTCAAAAAGACCGTGAGTATCAGAAACGCATGGATGTTTATAAAATTAAAAAGGCGCGGTACGATGATATATATAAAGCATACCGCCAAGCGGCCAATGCGTGCGATGAGTCAACCTCGCGCAAATGGCGTTATGAAGCATGTACTTTTCGGATACCAGATGGGATACACGATATAAATGCTTGGCTAGATAATTGTGCAAATCATATAAAATTAGATACTACGGCATGCCGAAATGTACCGGAACGCCCTGTTGAGCCGGATATGCCAAGACATGAATAATAAGCGATTGAAGTTGTCGGACTACCATCGCAATCGAGCGCATCCAGTCGATAGGGGCCATCGGGTATGCGTCGCTCAATATCGATCGGGTTTAACGGGGCACATTGTCAGCCGAGGTGATTCCGCCGCAATCGCAGCAGAGGCGAGACTGGCTAACAGTAATATGGCTATCTTTCGGTATGAAATCATCATGGCTACCAATTGTTAAACAGTAATAGGAATGCGTGCGTTACACGATGTTCAACAAGTGGGCGTCGGCAGCGCGATGATTTTAAACTCAGTGCGCTTAATGCTATCCCCGTGGCCCTGCTGTATTACCATGGTGGAGGTTTTGGGACTGCTGGTCCCCGCAAAGAACAGTTTCACTCGCGGTTCGCCGTCGATTATTTCCACTTGCAGGATCCGGATTAACCGGAAACCGGTCTCAGTGACAAGCGAGACATTCCAACCATCGTTTACCGTGCCCGCAATGGTGACCTCGATATTGTCATGGCCGTCTACCGCAACGGGAGCTATCTCCCCGTGGCCGAGGGTGATGCTAACGGGGGGCCGTTGTGCGACCTCTGTCGGTGAAGGATAGCCCAACGTGAACTTGATGGACTTTGACCAGCCGCGTGGCGAAGTGATGTGCGCCTCACTACTACCGAAGCTGGAGGCGACAATATGCATCCATTTATATTTCTTGGCATCGTAGTCAATATCAATCCAGTGCGGCACCAGGTTAGCTGCTGTACGGATTTGTTCGTGGCTCGGCGTACCAAGCAGCGTCAGCGGTGCCAACATCCCTTTCTGAATATCCTTGAAAGCAATCGACGCATCAATAGGAACCAGGAAAGAAATTACCGAACCAATGTTCAGGTTACGTTCGGTAGGCCAATGGTTGGTCGATCCATTGGCGGTTGGGTATAGCTCGAGATGCGATCGGAGTGTTTCCTGTTGTGCGTCTAGGCAGGCGAAGACTGACACCGGCAACACGCTGGCGATGGCGAGGCAGAGCAGGCTGATATATTTCATGGTATGCATATCCGGCATCATGATGTGGCGTAATGATAGTTAAACCAAACCAAACGAGAGGTGAATAATAAAAGACCAACACCTTTCTGTCAGGTAATGTATCGTAACAATGATGTTTATTCTTTATAACTTTTTCAACGATACCGGATAGAGTTGCACTGGAATGTAAATCGTGATCGGGATCATGCATTATTAGATTGGTAGTGAATTCATGCCAGCTCGTAGGCCATGATTTGTGTTCAGCCGTTTGTCCTACCGCATCGGATAATCGCCTTTACGAACCAGCATGGCGTGGAATCTCGATTTCCAATTTATTGAGAAAATACGCCGACCGCTGATTATAGCGATCACTCAGGGTCAGCCTTCAGTGATCCGAGTTCTAACGTGGCACGGCCGTTTCACTAGTATGCGAGTGGCACGCATGGCATATCTTGTTTTTGCTCAAGTCGATGATGAACAAAATAAAATTAATGCCATGCGTGACCACCACAACATCCAGGTGACGATATCTTCGTTTTGACCATAATTAACTGGTGTTAATTCAGATCCTGGTCATTTTTTTTACTTAGATTATCTGGCAATACCAGTACTAGGTTTGGAACCTTTATTGGTGGCTGACTTGCTAAAAAAATCTTTTGCTATAGCATCAGACTCTTTCTTGAACGTTTCCTGACGTGCTTTATCCTCGCGTCCGTATTGTTGGTATAATTCTCGACACTTATTTATTGATTGTGCGTTACTATTAGTCTCAGAGCATGTGTCACAGTAAGCAAGAGAAGAAAGCAAAAACAGAGAAACGGTAATAGTTGACTTTACATGTATACGCATACTTTATCCTTCGGATTGTTTGGATGTTAATATCAATTACACGTTATTGTTTGTGGCATTCAAAGCAAATTGAAACGTGCATGCCAAAATATATTTCTCTACAAATAACCGCATATTTCAATCGTATGATTTTATGAATGGGGCTTAACCGCGAATGCCGCCAACCGGTACTTTTTCGTTTACACACTTAAGATAGACGCATCCATCTGTGCCTGTCGTGCACCGATCTCCATTTGCATTGGTGTAATAGCCTTCTGCCGAGGCAGAAAGGGCGATGCAAAAAAATATTGCAGTAATGGCCAGTTTTTTCATGGATTCTCCTGCGAATGTGGTAGGTGATAATTAGCGTCAGTATATTTCTGACTCAAAGCGTCATTAGTGTAGTTGAAGGTTTTTTATAACGATGCCTGGCGGTGCAAAAGCGTGATCGCGATCGTGATCTTCAAATTGTTTAATCGTTGATATTCTTGAATCGAAGCGGGAAGAGAGTATTGCTGTTTAGGCCTGGGTGGCAGGTGGCGGACAGTAACTGTTGGTAATGCAACAATCACGCGAGTCAACCTGCGATGACATGTTCAAACAGACAATTAATTTACAGTCAGAAAATAAATTGGTCGGGGAGACAGGATTTGAACCTGCGACCTCTGCGTCCCGAACGCAGCGCTCTACCAGACTGAGCTACACCCCGCATTCAGGCCGTTGAAACGGCATTGGCTGCGTTGAAGAACTCGCTCGAAATGCTCATTTACCTGAGTAAACTCCGCTTTCTCGCTCCTTCTTCGCCTTGCCACTGTCCGTTTGATCGGCCTGAATTAGGCCGTTTACGGCAATCGCGAAGGAGTTAATACGTCCGATTAACGGAAAACTCGGCCAGGGCATGCAGGGCTTGGGTATAGGCGGTGTCCGGGAGACCCGCCAGACATGCTTTGGCTTTGTCGGCTTCGCTTTGGGCAAGGCGGGCAGTGTAGTCGATGGCCCCAGTCGATTCAATGGCTTGCTGGACGGCGGTGATGTGCTCTCGTCCGCCGACCTCAATGGCCTGGCGGATGAGTGCCGCTTGCGCCGGGGTGCCGACCCGCATCGCATGTATCAAAGGCAGGGTAGGTTTGCCTTCCGCCAGATCATCCCCGATGTTTTTACCAATTTCGTCGCTACTGGAGCGGTAATCCAGCACATCATCGACCAGCTGAAATGCGGTGCCCAGATGCATGCCATAACGGGCAATGGCGGTTTCAGTTGTGGCGGGTTGTCCGGTGAGCACAGCGGCCAGTTGGGTGGCCGATTCAAATAATTTGGCGGTTTTATCGTGAATCACCTGCAGGTAGCGTTCCTGGGTGGTTTCCGGATCGTGGATATTGAGCAATTGCTGGACTTCGCCTTCGGCAATGGTATTGGTCGCATCGGCCAGGATCGCCATAATGCGCATATTGCCGATCTCCACCATCATCTGGAAGGCGCGCGAATAGAGGAAATCGCCGACCAGCACGCTGGCCTCATTGCCCCACAGGGCATTGGCGGTATCCTGACCGCGGCGCAGGTCGGAGCTGTCGACGACATCGTCATGTAATAAGGTCGCGGTATGGATAAACTCGATGAGAGTCGCGCAATTGATGTGGTAGGGGCCGGTATAGCCCAGAGCCCGTGCCGCCAGTAAATGCAGCACCGGACGCAGGCGTTTGCCGCCACTATTGATAATATGCAGCCCAATTTGGTTGATCAGGACGATATCGGACTGCAGGCGGGCCTGGATGCAGGCGTTAACCTGCTGCATGTCATCGGCGATCAGGGCGTAAATGTCGTCTAGTTTCATTGGCTTAGGGGTTTCTAAGGGAGAGCGCATGCTAGGGGTACCCCTTCGGACTGTCAAGCGCAAAGGCCGGCAGAGTATTTGCGCTAAATGTTTGACCCGGCTTGGGAAAAACAGCTAAAATTGCGCCCCTTTTTAGGCTATTCCGGTGTTGTTCCGGGGGCCCAGCGTGGAGAATGCAAGCGATGTACGCAGTAATTGAAACCGGTGGTAAACAGTACCGTGTCAGTCAGGGTCAACGCATCAAAGTCGAAAAACTCGATGCCGCCGCCGGTGATACCGTGAATCTGGATAAAGTATTGATGCTCGCCAATGGCGAAGACGTGAAGATTGGTGCACCTTATATTAAAGGTGGCCAGGTCACGGCTACGGTCTCGTCACATGGTCGTGGCGATAAAGTCCGTATCGTGAAGTTTCGTCGCCGTAAGCATTATCGTAAATCCCAGGGCCATCGCCAGGATTACACCGAAATAGAAATCACCGCGATTAGCGGTTAAGGCTCAGGAGTACAGCAATGGCACATAAAAAAGCAGGCGGTAGTACCCGCAACGGTCGCGACTCAGAAAGTAAACGTCTTGGCGTGAAACGCTTTGGCGGTGAAACGGTTCGCGCTGGCAATATTCTGGTACGTCAACGTGGTACACGTTTCCATGCCGGCGTAAACGTCGGTATGGGTAAAGATGATACCTTGTTCGCCAAATCCGATGGTAAAGTCGAATTTGTTACCAAGGGTGCCAAGAGTCGTACATTTATTAATATACTGCCAGCATAAGCGGCAGTACGCCGAAATAGTGAAAGAAGCCCCGTTAGACGGGGCTTTTTTCTTTTAGGACTGATCAAATGAAATTCGTTGATGAAGCCAAAATTTATGTGCAAGCCGGCAAAGGTGGCGATGGCATTGTGAGCTTTCGCCGTGAGCTGGCTGTGCCGTTTGGCGGGCCCAACGGTGGTGATGGTGGCAATGGTGGTAGCGTCTATTTAGTTGGCAACGTCAATCTGAATACGCTCGCGGATTTTCGCTTTACCTGTAATTTCAAGGCCGAGAGTGGTCAGACCGGCATGGGCAGCGAATGTACCGGCCGCGGTGGTGAAGATTTATTTTTACAAGTGCCGCTGGGTACATCCGTTTACGATGATGACACGCAGGAATTAATTGCCGACATCACCACGGACGAACAACAATTACTGGTCGCGCAGGGTGGATTTCATGGCCTGGGGAATACCCGGTTCAAGAGCAGCACCAATCGTGCGCCACGGCAGTTTACCCTCGGCAAACCCGGTGAAGCGCGTAACCTGCGACTGGAATTGAAAGTGTTGGCCGATGTGGGTTTATTGGGGTTGCCCAATGCCGGTAAATCAACCTTGATTCGTGCTATCTCATCCGCCAAACCCAAAGTGGCGGATTATCCTTTTACGACACTGTATCCAAATCTGGGTGTGGTGCGTATCGATACCAACCGCAGTTTCGTGGTGGCAGACATCCCGGGAATTATCGAGGGTGCTGCAGAAGGTGCCGGTCTGGGTTTGCAATTTTTACGACATGTCGCACGCACACGCTTGTTATTACATTTGGTGGATATGGCACCATTTGATGATTCCGATCCGGTCGATGCCGTGCATATCATCGAAAACGAACTGGAAAAATACAGCGAGGAACTCGCCGGTTATGCACGCTGGTTAGTGCTCACCAAGCTGGATTTGGTGCCGGAAGAAGAACGCAAAGCGCGCTGCAAGGATGTAGTCAAACGCTTGCGCTGGAAGGGCCCGGTGTACCAGATCGCGGCCATCAAGAAAGAAGGCACTGAGCAATTATGTTTTGATATCATGAATTTTGTCGAACAACAAAAACAGGCAGACCATGACTCGGCAGACACTCCAAACAGCGACGCGCTGGGTAATTAAAATCGGCAGCGCGCTGCTGACTTCCGATGGCAAAGGCCTCAATCGTCCCGGTATTGCTGCCTGGGTAAAACAGATCGCGTATTTACACCGCCAGGGTATTGAAGTGGTGCTGGTATCTTCCGGTGCGGTTGCTGAAGGGATGGCGCGCCTCAATTGGAAATCCCGTCCCAATGCCCTGCATGAATTACAGGCCGCTGCCGCAGTCGGCCAAATGGGTTTGATACAAGCCTACGAAGCCGAATTCCAGAAATACGGGTTGCAGACCGCGCAGATTTTATTGACGCACGATGATCTGGCCAATCGTAAACGTTATTTGAACGCGCGCAGCACGCTGCGCACGCTGTTGGATCTGGGCGTCGTGCCGGTCGTGAATGAAAACGATACTGTCGTCTTCGAAGAAATTAAATTTGGCGATAACGATACGCTCGGCGCACTGGTAACCAACTTATTGGAAGCCGATCATTTAATTATTCTCACCGATCAACAAGGTTTGTTCGATAAAAATCCCCGCGAACACAGTGATGCGAAATTGGTTAGTGAAATGCAGGCCGAAGATACTTCGCTGGACAGCATGGTCTCAAGCAAAGGCGGCACATTAGGGCGTGGTGGTATGTACACTAAATTACGCGCGGCACGCCTGGCTGCACGTTCGGGTGCGTCGACTGCGATCGCCTATGGACGTCTCGATGATGTATTACTGAAGTTGCGTGCGGCAGACAATGTTGGTAGTTATCTGGTGGCAACACAGGTGCCCGTCGTGGCGCGTAAGCAATGGCTGGCCGGGCATTTGCAATTGCGTGGCAGTTTGACTGTCGATGCCGGTGCCGCCAAGGTATTAAAACAGCAAGGCAAAAGTTTGCTCGCTGTTGGCGTTAAAGCGGTAGCCGGTGATTTCATGCGTGGCGAAGTGGTTGCCTGTATCGATGAGGCGGGCAATGAGATCGCACGTGGCCTGGTCAATTACAGTGCCAGTGAAATTAACAAAATTAAAGGTCAGGCGAGTGATCGAATCGAAACGATCCTGGGTTATCTGGATGAACCCGAATTGATTCATCGTGATAATCTGGTACTGACCTGAAATAATTCCGAGATTCAGACAAACAAAAAGCCGGTCAGTGACCGGCTTTTTTATATCTGGCAGTAAGCTGGTTTAGGCCAGCTTACGCAGTTCGGCATTCAGACGGGATTTCTGCCGGGCTGCCTTGTTCTTGTGAATCAAATCCTTGCCTTGGGTCTTGTCGATTAACGACACGGCCTGCAGATAGGCTGCCTGTGCGACGGTCTTGTCACCCTTGGCAATGGCGACTTTCACGTTCTTGACCGCGGTTTTGAAACGGGTACGCTGCGCGTTGTTATGATCGCGATGGGCGTCGGCCTGACGGGCGCGTTTGCGGGCCTGAGCTGTATTTGCCACTGTAATTCTCCTAACGGGCGACTGGTAAAAAGAGCCGCGTACTATGGCGATTTTGCCCCTATTTGTCAATGTATCGGGGTGGGAAGGCGTAGATTTGTTCTCGTTGTCGGCCTGCTCATGGCATAATCCACCCCTGGATAAACCCCCTGTAAAATCAGCCGGTTAGAAGGGGTACGCAGACCACCAGGAGAGGGCATGAGCCGTAAATTATTGCTATCGACCGCTGTCACCGGCGGCATGACGCTGTTATCTCGCATAGCCGGCCTGGTGCGGGACATGGTGTTTGCCAGCCTGATCGGTGCGGGCACGGGTGTGGCGGCCGATGCCTTCTATGTGGCGTTCCGTATTCCCAATTTTCTGCGCCGGATTTTCGGCGAAGGCGCGTTTGCGCAGGCTTTTGTGCCGGTGTTTGCCGAATACAAGACCAGGAACACGGCCGCCGAAGTACGTGATTTCGTCAGCCACATCCTGGGTAGCCTGGGCAGTATTCTTCTAGTCATAACCCTCGTTGGTGTTGTTGCAGCACCTGTCATTGTATGGGGCTTGGCACACGGCTTTGTGAACAAGCCAGGAATGTACGATCTCACCGTCAGCATGCTACGTATTGTCTTTCCATATATCCTGTTTATTTCGCTGGTGGCCATGGCCGCCGGCATACTCAATACCTATGGCAAATTCGGTGTGGCGGCATTTACACCGGTATTACTGAATCTGTGTCTGATCGGCGCCGCGTTGTGGTTAGCACCGCATATGGATTTACCGGTAATGGCGCTGGCGTGGGGTGTGCTCATTGCCGGTGTCGTGCAGTTATTATTTCAACTACCGTTTCTGCGTCAAATTGGTTTATTACCTCGGCCGCATGTGCAATTGCGTACGCCGCATCCCGGCGTACAGCGTGTTTATCGATTGATGTTACCCGCGATATTCGGTTCGTCGATTTCACAAGTGAATTTATTGGTGAATACCTTACTAGCCTCGTTCCTGATGACGGGCAGTGTGTCATGGCTGTATTACTCGGATCGCTTGATGGAATTTCCTTTGGGTGTATTTGGTATTGCTCTGGCGACGGTGATCTTGCCCGGATTATCGCGCCGCCATGCCAGTCATTCGCCAAAGGATTTCTCACATCTGCTCGACTGGGGATTACGTTGGGTGTTTGTCATTGGCATTCCTGCCACGATTGCGTTGGTCGTACTTGCCAGTCCATTGCTGCTGACGCTGTTTATGCGCGGTGAATTCAACGAACAGGATGTGCATATGAGTGCCGCTGCGTTGATCGCATTTGCAGTTGGCCTGCCTGCATTGATGTTAGTAAAGGTGCTCGCGCCGGGATTTTATGCCCGTCAGGATACCAAAACCCCGATGCGCATCGGTATCTGGGCAATGCTGGCGAATATCAGTGTGAGTTTGCTGTTGTTTTATCCGCTGGGTCACATCGGTTTGGCAATCGCGATCACGGTAGGCGCTTTTGTCAATGCCGGGTTGTTATTCATACGTCTTTATCGGGAACGGGTCTATCAACCGCAACCAGGCTGGGGTGTGTTTCTGTCACGGGTTTTTGTCGCCAGTGCGGTGATGGGTATTGTCCTGTATATAGGAGTGGGCAATTTCGATAGCTGGTTGCGGGCGCATACCTGGGATCGGGTCGGACGTTTGTCGCTTTGGGTCGCGGTGGGTCTGCTGGTCTACCTGCTCACCGCGTTGATGACCGGCTTGCGGCCACGACAATTATTATTGGCTCAGGGTGAGAGTAGCCGCCATGAGGACTAAACGGTGTAAACTGCAACAATGGAATTAATCCGCGGTCTGCACAATTTACGTGAAGCGCATCGGGGTTGCGTCGCCACCATCGGTAATTTCGATGGCGTGCACCTGGGGCATCAGGCGGTGTTAGGCCAGTTATCGGAACAGGCGGCGCGTATGCATGTGCCGTCGGTGGTCATTAGCTTTGAACCGCAGCCACTGGAATATTTTTCACCGCAACAGGCGCCGGCGCGACTGACACGGTTTCGTGAAAAATTTGAAGCCCTGCGACGTTTCAACGTCGATCGTTTGCTGGTGTTGCCGTTTAATCGCAAACTGGCGCAATTAACGGCGCAGGAATTTGTTCAACGTGTGTTGGTGGACGGTTTGCAGGTTCGTTATTTAGTGGTGGGCGATGACTTTCGTTTTGGCCGTGGTCGCAGTGGCGATTTCACCTTGTTACAGCAAGCCGGACAGCAACATGGTTTTGAGGTGGTGAATCTGCACAGCTTTTGCAGCGACGGGCAACGTGTTAGCAGTACCGGTATTCGTGAGGCAATGCAACAAGGCGATCTGGCTCATGCGGAACAGTTATTGGGCAGGCAATATCGCATGAGCGGACGGGTGGCACACGGGGATAAAATAGGCCGGCAATTAGGTTATCCTACCGCCAATATTCATATTCGCCGCAAGACCACGCCATTACATGGTATCTTTGTCGTGGAAGTTTTTGGTTTAGCAGGTGAACCGCTGGCTGGTGTAGCGAGTCTGGGTACCCGTCCCACGGTAAACGGCAAGAAAATGTTACTGGAGGTATATCTGTTCGATTTTAATCGGGACATATACGGCCAGCATCTGCAAGTCGGGTTTCTGCATAAAATACGCGATGAACTGCGCTTCACCTCGCTGGATGCCTTGAAAATCCAGATCGACAACGATGTGAAGCAGGCACAAGAGTTTTTTAACTGTCGACAAACAACCAACCCTGCAATTGAGAAAAAGTTGAATTAACGTGGCTGACTATAAACATACCTTGAATCTTCCCGACACCGCTTTCCCGATGAAAGCGAACCTGGCGCAACGCGAACCTGAACGCTTGAAGCAATGGGAAGCCATACAAATCTATGCCAAGTTACGGGCGGCCGGTAAAGGCAAACCGTTGTTTGTACTACACGATGGACCGCCGTATGCCAATGGTGAGATTCATTTAGGCCATGCACTTAACAAGATTCTCAAGGACATTATTGTTAAATCCAAAACGCTAAGCGGCTTTGATGCGCCGTATGTGCCGGGTTGGGATTGTCATGGCTTGCCAATCGAATTACAGGTGGAGAAAAAGGTCGGCAAGGCCGGGGGTAAAGTCACGCCGGCGCAATTTCGCAAAGCCTGTCGTGAATATGCCGCCAAACAGGTGGATGGCCAGCGCAAGGATTTCAAACGTCTGGGTGTGATCGGCGATTGGGAAAATCCGTATCTCACCATGGATTTCAAATTCGAGGCCGATATTATTCGCGCACTCGGCAAGATTATTGCCAATGGTCATTTGCATAAAGGCTCCAAGCCGGTGCACTGGTGTGCTGATTGCGGATCAGCATTGGCCGAAGCCGAAGTGGAATACGAAGATCGTACCTCACCGGCTATCGATGTACGTTTTGAAGTCATGAACGATGCAGCCTTGTTGGCGGCATGTCAGTTGTCCAATGGTCAGGCAGGCCAGGGAAAAATCTCGGTCGTGATCTGGACCACCACACCGTGGACCCTGCCGGCGAATCAGGCTGTCGCACTCAATGGCGAAGTTGTTTATGCCTTAGTGCAAGTGAATAACGAGCGGCTGGTGTTGGCTGATCTCATGGTGAAAGACATTATGGCGCGTTATGGTGTCAGCGAGTATCGCATTATTGGTACGTGTGCTGGTGCTGCGTTGGAAGGGATCAAACTTGCGCATCCATTTTTGGCGCGCGAAGTGCCGATCATTCTGGGTGAACATGTCACACTCGACGCCGGTACCGGGGCGGTGCACACCGCACCCGGTCATGGTCAGGAAGATTTTGTGGTTGGCCAACGTTATAACCTCAAGGTCTATAATCCGGTCGGACCCAATGGTGTGTTTCTTCCCGATGTTGAGCACTTCGCCGGACAACATGTGTTTAACGCCAATCCTGCCGTGGTTGAGTTACTCAAGGCCAAAGGCGCGTTGGTGCATGATGCCGCATTACGTCACAGTTATCCGCATTGCTGGCGGCATAAAACCCCGATCATCTTCCGTGCGACGCCACAATGGTTTATCAGTATGGAACAAAATGGGTTACGGCAAGCGGCTCTGGCACAGATCAAACAAACCCAATGGATACCGGAATGGGGTCAGGCACGTATCTACGGCATGATCGAATCGCGTCCGGACTGGTGTATCTCGCGGCAACGGACCTGGGGTGTGCCGATTCCATTGTTTGTGCACAAACAAAAACAAACCTTGCATCCGGATACCCCGAAACTCATTGAAGCCGTCGCACAACGCGTGGCACAAAAAGGCATTGATGCGTGGTTCGATCTCGATGCGGCAGAATTACTTGGCGCGGATGCAGAACATTATCAAAAAGCTTCTGACACGCTGGATGTCTGGTTTGATTCGGGTGTTACCCACTATGCCGTGTTGCAAGAACGCGAAGGCTATACACGCCAACCACTGGCAGATATCTATCTGGAAGGTTCCGATCAACATCGCGGCTGGTTCCACTCGTCATTGCTGACTTCAGTGGCCATTCATGGCGTCGCACCATATCGACAGGTATTAACACACGGCTTCACCGTCGATGCCAAGGGCATAAAAATGTCCAAATCACAAAAAAATGGTATCGAGCCGCAGGATGTGATGAAAACTTCAGGTGCGGATATTCTGCGCTTGTGGGTAGCGGCAACGGATTATCGCAGTGAAATGAGCATGTCCGATGAAATTTTAAAACGCATTGCCGATGCCTATCGGCGCATTCGTAATACCACGCGTTTCTTATTGGCGAATCTGCACGGTTTTGATCCGCAACAACATTTATTACCGATGGATAAAATGTTGAGCCTGGATCGCTGGATTGTCGATGTGGCAGCACAATTGCAACAGCAAATTCAGGAAGCTTACGATAAATATGAATTTCACGTGGTGTATCAGGAGGTGCACAACTTCTGCTCCGTGGAGTTGGGTAGCTTCTATCTGGATATCATTAAAGATCGCCAGTACACCACGCAGGCCAACAGTGTCGCGCGGCGTTCCGCGCAATCGGCGATGTATCATATTGCCGAAGCCATGGTACGCTGGCTTGCGCCGATTCTGAGTTTTACCGCTGAAGAGATCTGGGGATTTATGCCTGGACCCCGTAATGAATCGGTATTACTCAATGAGTGGTATGCCTTGCCAACGATACCGGCCGATCCTAAAGGCATGGACAATGCTTACTGGCAAAAAGTGATCGAAGTGCGCGATGCGGTGAAAAAGGTTGCGGAGAAATTGCGTGTCAGTGGTGAAATTGGCTCGAACCTGGATGCCTCCGTCACGATCACCGCCGGACGTGAAATCTATGATGTGCTGCATAAACTCGGTGATGAATTGCGCTTTGTATTGATTACTTCGGCGGCACAGGTGCAATTGGTGCAACAACCACCCTCCGATGCCGAACATTTCACATTGTCGACCAATGACGAGATTTGGATCAACGTGGCGGCTTCACCGCATCCTAAGTGTGTGCGGTGTTGGCATCATCGTGAGGAAGTGGGTTATCACACCGAACATCCGGAATTATGCGGACGGTGTGTGGAAAACATCATCGGTGGCGGTGAGCCACGTGACTTTGCCTGATCGAAAAATCCTATGCGAATTAAATTGCAGTTGTGGATGGTGTTGACGGGATTGGTGATCTTCCTGGATCAGCTCAGTAAGTATTTGGCATCTACCAGTCTGGCATTTCAACAACCGCTAGAAGTCATGCCGTATTTTAATCTGATGCTGACACATAATTATGGCGCTGCATTTAGTTTCTTAAATGATGCCGGTGGTTGGCAGCGTTGGTTGTTTACCGTGATCGCTGCAGGTGTCAGTGTGTTGTTGGTTACAATGTTACAACGCTTTCCCGCGCAGGAGCGGTATACCAAATGGGGTCTGGCACTGATACTTGGTGGTGCTGTGGGAAATTTGCTCGATCGGGTAATCTATGGTCATGTGATCGATTTTATCCAATGGTTTTACCACGGTGAACATTGTCTGATCGGTTTTAGCAAATACGGGCCGGATTGCATCTGGCCGTCGTTTAATATTGCTGACGCGGCGATATTCATCGGCGCCGTGCTGTATATCTATGACAGCATACTGGTGCAGCCAAAACTAAGGAAAGCCAATGGGTAAGGTTGAAGCCATTACTATCGGACCAGGCTGCGAAGTCACCATGAATTTCAACTTGCGACTGCGGGATGGCACGATTGCCGATGCCAGCGAACCAGGTGAGCCGTTAATCTTTACGATGGGTGATGGCAGTTTGATTCAAGGCCTGGAACTGGCCTTGTTTGGTCTTAAAGTCGGTGAACAACAAACGCTGGAAATCGCCCCGCACGATGCGTTTGGTTTTGTCGATGAGACCAATATTCATTTGCTGCCACGCGAAGAATTCGATCCGTCACTGCCACTGGAGCCAGGTATTATTCTGGGTTTCTCCACACCAAACGGCACGGAAGTGCCGGGTACGATTATGGATGTGGAGGGTGATAGCGTAAAAGTGGACTTCAATCATCCATTGGCTGGAATGCCGGTGATTTTTTCGGTAGAGATACTGGCGATTAAACCGGGTAATACAGGGACGAGTGACTAGTTACGCGTGACCAATACCACTATGCATGTAATCTTAGCCAATCCCCGCGGTTTCTGTGCCGGTGTCGACCGGGCCATCGCCATTGTCGAGCGTGCCATTGAATTGTTTGGTGCGCCAATCTATGTGCGGCATGAAGTCGTGCACAATAAATTTGTTGTTGATGGTCTGCGGAATAAAGGCGCGATCTTCGTTGAAGAATTAGCCGAAGTACCCGATGGCGCGATTGTGATTTTCAGCGCCCATGGGGTGAGTAAGGCCGTACAAACCGAGGCACAGCAACGCGGGTTGCGCGTATTTGATGCAACTTGTCCGTTAGTTACCAAAGTCCACATGGAAGTGACGCGCTACAGTCGCGACGGCTACGAATGTATTCTAATCGGTCATCATGGCCATCCGGAAGTCGAAGGTACGATGGGACAGTTCGATTCCAGCCAGGGCGGTAACATGGTTTTGATTGAATCCGTTGCCGATGTAGCGAAATTGCAGGTCAGCCATCCCGATAAACTCAGTTATGTTACACAGACCACACTGTCGATGGATGACACCGCCGCGATTATAGATGCGTTGCGAGCGCGATTCCCGCTGATTCACGGACCGAAAAAAGATGATATCTGTTACGCCACCCAGAATCGTCAGGATGCCGTGAAATCTATCGCAGAGAAATGCGATGTGGTTTTGGTAGTGGGCTCACTGAACAGTTCCAATTCCAATCGGCTCAAAGAAGTTGCCGAACGCCTCGGTGTACCGGCCTATCTGATCGATGATGCCAATCAAATTCAACGCGACTGGCTGAATGGCAAACAACACATCGGCATCAGTGCCGGTGCCTCGGCGCCGGAAGTGTTGGTGCAAAACGTGATCGCAAAATTAAACGAATGGGGTGTGACAGAAACAACTGAACTTACCGTCCGGCAGGAGAATGTGACGTTCTCATTGCCGAAGGTGTTGCAGGGTTAGTTACTTGGGCCAACAACCAGTTGTTGCAGCTGTCGTGTTGTCCTGAGAAGCTTTTGCTCCGGTACTTGCCAAGGTTAGAACTGTACACTTTGCATCATTTATGTGTGCTGCAGTTGCAGTTGCGGTAATTGTGTAATTATCCGAGGCAGAACTGGTGTAGGAGATTTGATAGTGATTGTTGGGTGCAGGTGGTGTTGCAATAGCACTTGGTAGTGCGCAACTGCTGTCAGCATAATCACGAGTTTTACTATAGCAATTTTCCAATAAGCCCTGTGCTTTTGTGATAGCGATGATGGCATCCGCACGATGACCCTTGGCGATATAGCCTTGATACGTTGGCCAACCGATCCCCGCTAATATAGTTATGATGGCAAGGGTGATCATCAATTCAATTAATGTGAAACCATTTGTGCGCTGATTGTTGTTCATATCATGCAAGCCATTAATTAAAAGTGCAACTGTCGCCAGGAGAGACGACCTGATTGACCGGTGCCTGATTCCGCACAAATGCCTTGCGATGTTGTGCTTGCATCAGTCGATGTGCCAATACCTTGCACATACGAACCGCTTGCGCAGGGCTTTGTGCCACTGACGGCGGTGTTATCCCCCGAAACGAAGGCATATTCTGGTGTGAGATGGGCATTTTGCACGCCAGCGACAACCGCGCCACCAACGTTGTCACTGGTATCAACTACCCCATTCGCACCACCGTCCGCATTAAATGTCGGAATTGCCGGGGCATGGCCGTTAATGGGATTTACCGCCATCAACCAGCTGGTACCACCACCACCACAGGCATTGGCAGTCGGTGTAATCGTGGAGAACAATAACGTGTTGCCCAATAAGTTTGCTTTGGACACAACACGCTCTTTTGCGTCAGCAGCAATTTTAAAATCCATGTACCAGCCGAAGACCGTGGCAGCTGAATAGTCAACGGCGGAGTTGCTTAAGGTTCGAACCGTTGCTGTACTACTGGTAGAGGCAAAGGCGACGGATGCTTGCGTAATCGTTTGTTCAATCAAGTTAGATGATGTCAAAGGACTTGTGTCGTCGGCGGTACTCGCTGTTCCCTTGGTATCGACATTTGTACCCTTGTCCCAGATACCGTAAAAACTTTGCACATCGGAAATATTTTGATCACCATTGGCGAGATATTCTCCTGTTCCAAATAAGACAAGCACATTGGGCGCTGCAGCGCTTGCCGTGTTACGCACAATAACCGGTTTTGTGGTAATCGGTTGTGGGTTGCCCGCGGTACTGCCAGTTATACTGGAAGTTGGCACTGCCGTAGTAAACAGCGGCTCGGGTGTCGTCGTTGTACCAAATGCGCTTGCCCAAGGCGTCGTCGTCGGTGCAGTTGAAGACAAATCAAATACCCACATATTGCCTTTAAGATCACCGGCGTAGGCACGGGTATAGATGCCATCTGAACCAAGTGCGACTAGTGCCGGGGTAGACAGGCCATTGTCAGTGCCGCCTACAACAATCTTGAAATAGTCCGTATCTTTTATCCATTTACTGCCGGGACCTGTTCCTGTGGGTCCGCTCAGTTTGACCAGATACAATGCCGCATGACCAGATGCGCTGCCATAGCCATTACCAAATACCGCGAACCAGGCGATGTCAGCTACTGTGCCGCCAGATCCAACATACAATGGCACAATTGCTGGCTGACTATAGGTGTAACCCATGTCACCATCGGTAGCATCATCGTCTTCGGTGAACTCCCACATGACTTTGCTGGCTGCAGAGGCGTTGTCTGTGACGGTATCCGGATCGGAAACATCCAATGCATAAATACCTTTGCCGCCGTGGCGTAATCCCCCGACCAGGATAGTACGCCAGGTGCGGGTACTACTGCCTGGTACGGTCGTATAAGCATCGGCGATTGTTGGCGTGAGATCGACGTAAGAGCGATGTTTTAATTTTTCAGTGAGTGCATGTAATTTGCTACCGCCGGCAAGCGATAACGCATTGGGAACATAGGCAAATGCCTCCACACCACCAGCCGCCGTGCCTGTTGCTGTAAAGGCGTGGAGCATGCCGTCATTGCCACCAATGTAGAGCATCGGTGTACGGGTGGTGCCGAGGGTCCCGGATTTGAACGACGAATATTTATCAGTGGTACCGGTGGGATAGGGCGCCGCGTCCGGATAGTTACCAATCGGTGTGCCGACATAGACCGGTGCAGAATTAATTAAATCACCAAGCCGGGTGTAGGTAGAAGAGGATGATGATTTGATCCGATCCCGGAATATTTTATCGGTGGTTGCGCAGGAAGAAGTAAAATTCTCTTCACAACTGTGATCGCCGCGAATAAAGTCAAGGCGCAGTGAGCCTTTGCTATCGCTGGAATTTAAATCCAACTGTTGTGCTGCGGTCAATGCAGTGGTGCTCCAGCTAAAGGCAATACCACCACTGCCCGGATTGTAGGTCGCGATTTTGCGTGCGGTGGCAGTTGTCGCATCGAGTTTCTCGTCAGCGCTCCAAATGGATGTGGTGCTAAGAACGCCAGCGGATGACAGCGTATAGGCACCCAGTGCACCGTACCAATAGCCGGAGTAATAGGTGGAAAGATAGGCCACGGTCCCGGTGGTGTTGGTGGTACTGCTGAGGCCAACTGCCGCCGCGGCACCACGACGGGCAGCGGCGTCAGTCGCAATGCTTACTAAACTATCGGTTAATTCACTGGCTGATGCAGCATTATAAAATTTGCCACGGCCATTATAGGTTGCATGTACGAATTCATTCATTTTTTGTATTGTCGTCGGGCCGCTACTTTCTCTCCAGTTATTGCCGGTAGCAAGACCAGTGATAACAGCATCCGAATCACGTATGCAATTCGTAGCGTAGCCCAACTTGGGGTGTCGGCTGGGCAGGATATCTGTATCATAAGGTAAGCCCATACTCACCCCATAGGTCACCAGATGTTGAGCTGAATTTTCATCGACACCACAAATCGTTGGTATTTTATTCGCAATGCCGGCTTGAAAATCTGCATTGTATAGTGACATGGCCAGATCGGCGAGGGTATGGGTTGTCGTACCTTGATAGGGTGCAGTTACGAAAGTCGGATCAGCTGTTGAAATTGTATCATCGGCAGCACTGGACCCGGTTTCATCTCTGTACTCACCATCGGTTACGATCACCGCAAAATTCGCGCTACAGGTTTGTTCGTCACTCGGAATGACACTGGAGTTATAGGCACAATTTTGCGAGGCGCCACTACTAGTCCCGCCACCCAGGGCTGTGGTAGTCGTACTACATTTAAAATAATCGCCTGCGCGTGTTAATGCAGAAAAAGTTCGTGTACCGCTAGCGCATCCTGAACTGCAAAATTCCCAGGGTTTTATCGAAGATACCAAGCTATTGCGATTGGTTAACCCGCCATCTAAAGGGACCGCCATTGGATCTGGATTGCTGACGGTGACATCCTTGAGGCCAATAAATCGATCGTTTTTAAACGTATTGATGCCAACGCGTAATGGTACGTTCGCAGGAATGGTATAGATTGCATTGAGGATAGCGGCTTTGGCCGCAAGCAAGCGTGTGCGGTGATAGCAAAACCAGTTGGCAAAGTTTTGCTCCCGTGCAGTCGTCACGGGAACAAAAGTTAACTCACTATTTTGTACAATCCCATCATCATTGCCGGCAGGTGTGTCAGTGAGTTTATCCTTCCACACAAAATAACCCGCGGCATAGTTGTCGTCAGCTGTTGTGGTACCGGTTCCGAGCGAGAGCCAGTTGGCGTTTAATTTGACGTAACCTGAGGTGCCTAATTGAGCAGGGTTGATGATGGCTTTGTCGATGGTACAATCAGCCGGGTTGGTATTTGGCCAGGCTTCATAGTCGTTGTTCGGGTTATAATATAACGTGTTGTATTGGTAGGCACGCAAGGCCTTAATCGATGCGCCGCCACTGCTGATGGATATGTAATTGCCCGATTGATTAGTCGCGTCGTTCGGTGCCGTGAAATTCCATTTCAGCCCGTCTGTGTAGACATTGTCTTCTGTTAGATCTTTTGTGATCGTTTCTGCAGCCATACTCCCCGTGTTGTCAAACAGAAAGAACATATTGGATTTAGCGGTGGTCAGCAAAAACAAAGGTTCATCGCTGAGCGTGAGCGGTACGGCTTGGGCCATTTGAGTGGACATGGAGAAAACACACACCAAGGCAATAGCGATGGACTGACGTGTAATTGATCGTAGCGTTATCATAAAATTTCTCCGAGCCTGTGTCTTGTTGCTATTGTGGTATTTGTTAATGTCCATAGTAACTTTGCAGCATCACGCGCGAGTTGGCGCTCAAACCATAACCTTGCGCAGTTACTTGATAAACCGTGAC